>NZ_AULM01000003.1 GCF_000422285.1 Desulfatiglans anilini DSM 4660 | reverse complement strand
GCATGAAATGGGTGTGGATCGCGCTGGGACTTCCGAAACGTTCTTTGGGAAGCGCTTTCCACTGACAGCCGGTTCTGAGCACGTACATGATGGCTTCAAAAATCTGCCGGGGGGGCATCGGCTTTCTTCCCCCGCCGATTTTGCGCTTGTAAGATTTTTGTGGATCCCGCTCGGGCGCCGGCACAAGGGGCTTAACCCTTTCCCAAAAGGCATCGGATACCTCCCACGACTGAATTTTTGTCATAGGGCCTCCATCGTAAAGGTTCAAGATGGCTGCCAGGATAGCAAAAGTCGTGAGAAAAGTACATTTTATTTACGGATAAGCACTTATAGGATCGAAGGTTGAGGGACAGTAACGAAGGTGTCGTCTTGACCGAAACCCTCGTATAAACGAATACAGGCCGCTCGATGCGGGCACCCACCTTTCCGTCTCGATACCCAAGCCTCAGGCCGGCTGGATGCCCGGGCGAAAGAATGCGGACAACCCTGCATGAACCTTATAGTATTCGAAGCATACCTGTCAACCACTGTGGATATGAGCCTTCCACCGTTTTCCCGCGTCCACGCTTCCAGTCGGCGGCCATGTGGCGAATCCCTTGGCCCGCCCGACAGAGCCAGGTCTGACGTTTAAAAACAGAGGCTGTCATTGACTTTTCCTCCTGAGGGATTACATTTTTGAAGAAATGGAGGGTCTGAACGATGACGCAAAAAGAGAATCTTTGCCCACATTGCGGCAAAGCTATGGAGGCATGGGACCCTGGCCCGGAGAGCGGCTGGGATGGTGAAATGTTTATATGCAGCAATAACGCATGCTCTTATTTCGTAAACGGCAGAAAAAAAATAGCGGATGAGAATAAAGTCAATTTTGCATATCGCTACTTCTACAACCCTGCGAAAAACAAAGGCGGCGCTGTTGCGGCCTGGTGCGGAGGGGATCTTTCCCTTCTGAAGGGCCGTTGCGTTTGATTTTGAGGGCATGAAAAGGCTGGGGGGGGCGGCCGCTTATCCTAGAGGGAGAATATCGATTATTTGGTTGACAAAACGATGCTATTCCATAGAATAAGCGGATATCCTCGATTATCGGCGGTGTAGCTCAGTTGGTCAGAGCATGCGGCTCATATCCGCAGAGTCACTGGTTCGAGTCCAGTCACCGCCACCAAGCAAACCATGAAGGAGATTCGGCTCCCCTAAAGCAGTGCGCCTATATCGGGACAACCCTTTTTGTAAAGAGTTTTTCCATATGGCCTTGCGGTCCTTTCAAGGTTCGGATCTGGATACGCTCGGTGATGCGCTGGATATCGCAGAGGATGTAACAGGGAACTATTACAAGTTCTCCCATCGTCAATGGCGCAGGTACCGTTATGATGTCAGGACGCTCCCGCTGTTGAGTTGTCAGGAGATCAGTGAGGGTGTTTTTGCGCTCCTCAACAAGGGTTTCGTCGTAAAAGACGAAGGCGATCCGATCCCCAGAACCGTAGACCACTATTCAATCTGCGTCCAGGATCATCAGGTGCTTGAGGCGGTAAGTCGCGATGCGGATATATCGCTTTTACCCCTGATGATTTATGTTTTTACGCATGAATTGGTCCATATTGTGAGGTTTTCGAGTTTCCTGCAGCGCTTTGAACTGCCTTGGTTCAAGCGTGAAGAAGAAGAAAAGGCGGTGCATGACATTACACATGAAATTCTGCGGAAAATTGCCATCCCCAGGTTGGGGCATGTCCTTTCCGCTTATAAAGGGCACCGCACATGCCGGCTATCTGGGCTTTGCTGAGGGGAGTGTCGGGATGGCGGCTATTCCATTGTTTTCATTGCAAAACGATCACCGATTCTGAAGGCGTGCCGTTTTCTGATGAAAGCCATGGGTTGGGCGGTGTTCTGAAGAAGGACCCTGTATGCGAGCCGATCCGGTGTCCCTGGAGATCCGGCCCAGGCAGAGCTGAAAGAAATCATGAAGAGGGGGTGTTGGCTATGCCGATTTATGAATATGAATGCACCCAGTGCGGAAGAAAGAAGGAGGTCTGGCAGAAAATTTCGGATAAACCCTTGGCCCAATGCGAATCATGCAATGGACGGCTTAGAAAGTTGATCAGCCAAAGCACGTTCCATCTCAAGGGTTCTGGATGGTATGTTACCGATTATGCTAGCAAATCGAGCAGCTGTACTCAAAGCGCTTCGACGGATGCAACCAGCAGCTCCACTTCGGGCGCCGAAGGAACGGGTGAATCGAAGCCGGCGCAGTCATGTGGAGGCGCGAATGATGGAGGAACGGCCAAAGATTGCTCTTCCTCGAGTTAGCCTATGAAAAATTTTGATAGCGGCAGAGTTCAAGAGGGCCTGATCAAACAGCTGGAGCGGCAGGAGAAACAGAAGGCTTATCGTCAGGATCGTTTCTTCAAGTTCAAATTGCCGGAGATCCACAACCGGCTCACACAGGCCCTCCTGATGCAAGGTATCGTTGAAACGGATAATCCTGCAGCCGTTTCGGATGCGATCCTAAAGGGTCTCAAGCGCATTCTGAAGAGCACCGAATTCGATTTCAGGTATTTTATCGCGCCGATCCGTAACCTGGTGCCTAGACCCAACCCTTACGCGCTCTACATGACCCAGTATCTGACCGAGGTGCTGGTTAACGAGCCCGGGGTCCTCGAGGTGTATGGCACGGATTCGGAGATATACCGCGTAATCAACGAAGTGCTGAGTCAGATCAACATCAAGTTCGAGAGGGCTGAGGCGGAGGTTGTCGAACAGCTGAGCCACAACAAGGCGTTGACGCCCGGGTCCAGGGAATACGATGTTGCCATGGATGAATTGTTCCGAAAGAAGGTTGGAGATCCGCAGAAGGTATAGCGGATTATCTTCTGACAGAAGTTGTTGAGCCGGTCATCCTGCCGAATTGAGGGAGTATCCGTCCGCAGATGATTTTCCGGTAGAATCCGATTTCCAATCCGGAAATGAGGATTTTCTCCTCACACGCTTCGCGTGCCCGGACCCGCCCCTGCGGGGCGGGTCCGGGTCTCTCCACACGCTTCGCGTGTGCAGTACCGTTGGTTTAGGGAGGGGTAATGAGCGCGAGCATCGCTTATCTTTTTCCTGGGCAGGGTTCTCAATTTGTGGGGATGGGGCGCGATCTGTTCGATCGATACGACGCCGTAAGAGAAGACATCTTCGCCAAGATGGACGAAATCTGCGGGAAGCGGCTGTCCGCATTGTGCTTTGATGGTCCGCTCGAAGAACTTACCCTGACAGAAAATCTGCAACCGGCCGTCACCGCCGTGAGTCTCGCCTGCCTCCACGCGCTGCAGGAGGCTGGGGTGGCTCCTCAGATGACCGCGGGACACAGCCTCGGGGAATATGCATCCCTTGTTGCAGCCGGGGTGATCGCCCCGGAGGATGCGCTTCGTCTTGTCGACATGCGGGGGCGGTTGATGCAGCGTGAGGCGGTTGCGCATCCGGGAGGCATGGCCGCCGTCATCGGCTTGCCGATAGACAGGGTCGAGGGTTTGGTTGGCGAGGTGCGCGAGGGTCAGGTGCTGGCTGTGGCGAACCACAACAGCGCCGAACAGATTGTGGTCACCGGCGAGATGGATGCGGTGTCCCGCGCTGTTAAGGGTGCCCAGGCGCTGGGTGCGAAAGCCTTGCCCTTGAACGTCAGCGGTGCCTGGCACTGCTCTTTGATGGAGGGGGCCGTCAATGAGTTCCGGGATTTCATGTCGGCCATACCGTTCAAGAAGCCTGTTGGAAAGATGTTCTTCAATGCAACCGGCAAGGTAGAGTTCGAGCCGGCGGACATGAAGGATATCATGGCTCGGCAGCTGACGAGCCCAGTAAGGTGGTATCAGATTGTGAGGGGGATGCTGGAAGCCGGAGTCGATACCTTTGTGGAGGTGGGGCCCAAGCGGGTCTTGACAGGCCTGGTGCGCAAGATTGCCGGCCGTGACGAGAAGGTCCGCACTTTCAGCGTCCAGGATTTGAGCAGCCTGGAATCTTTCCTGGAGGCCCTCTAGCTGGTTTCGAGAGAGCCCTCCCGCTCCAGAAGAAAGCGCTTGATTGCCAAGTTTGCCGGTGACCTGCCCCCGAACCCTCCGAGCCCGTTGACAGCCAGGACTCGATGGCATGGAAAGACGATCGGGAGCGGGTTGCGCTTCAAGGCTTGACCGACGGCCCGTGCCAGTGAGGGGTTCCCCAGGGTTGCCGCAACCTCTGAATAACTCACCGTCGAACCGAATGGGATTCTGCTGATCGCACGAAGAACCGTATCCTGAAAAGGTGAGAGCGTCAAATCCGTCTGCAGCGAGGCGGAAGGCGACCCCCCGGCGAGCGACGCCTCGACCGCAGCAATCAACGGCTCGTTCCAATCCCGGCTCACGATCAGGGTAGAACCCGGGAAGAGGGGTCTGAACGATACGAGGACCGGGGTTTGGGAATCGAGGGAGAGCTCGATGCGCCTGGCGCCCAGAGTGCTCGATGCGACGCTGACCGAAAGCCGCCCCACCCTCAGCCTCCAGCAGTGGATCATCCGTACAGCCTGCCCTGCCATGTATTCTTCCGTTCCAAAGCGTTTCTTATCATATTCAGGTTTTTCTGCTTTTCGAGCGTCCATAAGGGAGCCAGGAGTCCCGTTCTGGGTGGATCGCCGGTCAGCCTCTGTATGACGAGGCCAGGCGGCAGTACTTCCAGGATTTCGACGACGGTTTCGACGTAGCGGGCCCGCGTCATCGGCTCGTATCGTCCGGAATTGAAAAGAGCGCCCATGACGGTGCCCTGCAGCACATAGAGGGAGTGGATCTTGATCCCGTCGATGGGCAGATCGGCGAGGAATCGGGCCGTTTCCACCATCATAGCAGAGGTTTCGCCGGGAAGTCCCAGGATGATATGGGCGCAGACGCTTAGATCGCAGTCCTTTGCCGATCGGACCGCTTCCTTGAAGCAGGTCGAATCATGCCCGCGGTTGATCAGGCGGAGGGTTCCATCGTGGGAAGATTGCAGCCCGAATTCCACCCAGACGAGATGGCCGGGGCGGTAGGAGCGGAGAAGCCGGAGCTTCTCCCGGTCGACGCAGTCCGGTCGTGTGGCGACGCTCAGACCGACCATATCCGGCCGGGAAACGGCCGCATCATAGAGCTCCTTCAATTGGCCCAGCGGCCCGTAGGTGTTGGTGAAGGATTGGAAGTAGGCGATGAATTTCCTCGCGCCGTAGCGCTCGACAAGAAAGTTCTTCGCATGCTCGATCTGCTCAACTATAGATTCTCCCCTGGACGAAAAGGCGCCTGTGCCGCTGCCGCGGGCATCGCAGTAAATGCATCCCTCCGAGGAAAGGGTCCCGTCGCGATTCGGGCAGCTCAAACCGGCATCGAGAGGAATCTTCTGTACGCGCTCCCCGAATATCTCTTGCAGATAGGTATTGTAATCCCTGTAACGCTTCATTCCTACCTTGTGAGGCGGTCTCCCGTTAAATCGGTTGGGTTGAAGCTGCAGAGCATTTGAATGCGCCCTCCATTACATGTTATCATAAAAAGGAGTTTGGCTGCGCCGATTTTACAAGGGGATGTCCGAATCCGCGGAAGGGGGAGCTTCTTGCCTGGCTCGCTTCCCGGTGAGAAACCCTGACTGGCCGTTGAGCAAAGCCCGTTTTTTGAGCTTTACTCAACTTTCGTCAGCGCGTCGCGTCTGCTCGCATGATGCATTCGGCGGAGGTTCGCAGCCCTCGGGGCCGAAATTTTTCCTCGCAAGCTGATGGACTGTGGGTCTTGCGGTATGCTTCCAACAGGAGGACCGATGTTCGAGCGGGAAATAGATGTGGCGCGTCAGGCCGCCGAGTCGGCAGGCGCTTTGCTTGTTGAGCTGTACGGGAACGATATTCACGTCAGGAAAAAGGGCAGGGTCGATCTGGTGACCGATGCGGATGTTCAAGCGGAGGATTTGATTGTGAAGACGATCGCCGCCCATTTCCCCTCCGACGGCGTGCTGGCCGAGGAATCGGGCCGATACCGCGGTGATTCAGGGCGTACGTGGTTGATAGACCCCTTGGATGGGACAACGAACTATGCCCATGGATTTCCATTGTTTGCCGTTTCTATCGCGCTGGAGATCGAGGGTCGGCTGGAACTGGGGGTTGTTTCTTGTCCGGTCATGGGAGAAGTCTTCGAAGCCAGGCGGGGCTGGGGCGCGCGCCTGAACGGCCATCCTGTGCACGTGGCCGGGACGGCCCGTCTGAGCGAAGCCCTTCTGGGTACAGGATTTCCTTACAACCTCCGGCAGGATCCGGAGCTGCACATCGACCGCTTTGCGAGAATGGTATTGAGCGCCCAGGGAGTCAGAAGGCCCGGTTCGGCTGCGATCGACCTGTGCTATGTAGCAGCGGGGCGTTTTGACGGATTCTGGGAGGTCGGGTTGAAACCCTGGGATACGGCGGCGGGCGTCCTGATGGTGGAGGAGGCCGGAGGACTCGTCACCACCCTGCAAGGCGAGCCGTTCACGCCATACGCGAAAAGCGTCCTGGCCGCCAACCCGGTTCTGCACCAGGAGATGGTGGCTTCGTTCCAAAGGGAATCCTGAGCAGGCGCCGTTCTTCTTCCTTGGGGGCGAAGCCGTCAAGAAGTTGCTTCTATGCTCTCTCTGATCATTCGGTCGGCTTTTTCGGAGTTCATTCCCGCTATCCGGATGGTCTTCAAACGCCCCTTTTCGCCGTTTAAGATAGTAACCGCATTTTGGGGCTTTCCGAACAGCTCGGCCAGGAAGCTGCAGAGGGCCTTGTTCGCCTTGCCGTCAACGGGTGGTGCGGTCAGTTTGATCTTCACCAAGCCGTCCTCGACGCCGGCCAACTGATTGCGGGAGGATCGCGGAATGACCTTGATCCGAAGTATGGTCGACGGGGCGGCTTCAGATCTTTTCATCTCCGTGAACCTTGTTGTCCGGCGATCCTATGCAGTATCAGCCCATTTGCATGGCCATCTGGGCAAGGCTTTGCACCAGGAACCGCTTGATAAAGATGATGGCCAGAATGACGATGATCGGTGAAAAATCGATGCCGCCCATTGCGAAAGGCAGCCGGCGGCGTATTTGATAGAGGACCGGTTCTGTAACGGAGACCAGAACACGCACGATGGGATTATAGGGGTCGGGGTTGACCCACGAGATGATGGCCCGGATAATGATAATCCACATGTAAAGGGAGAGGACGATATCCAGGATGCTGGCGATGGCGCCAAGAAAATTTGCAAACACGAACATATCCTTTTTGGTACCTCCGGTCCGCGAATAGGTTTCGGGCAGGGTTCAGCTGGCTTCCCTATGGAAAGGGTCTCTTTTGCCAATCCGGGTGTCAACGTACACGTCCAGTTATGGGGCAGCCTTCAGATCAAGCGTGCGGCCTGCTCGAGATCGCCAGGAAAAGGCTTATTGCCGGATTGGAACCCCGGTCGTGCCGGACAGCGGAGGCAGAGCGATTTCGAAAGCAGTCAGGACGCCATGACAATTGCATGCCGTTGCGACCAGCCACTTTCGGTTATGCCCGTCTGATAGGACGGTTTCTTTCAAGGTTTTCAAGGCCTCGGCTTCGTACCCGCCCAGCCCCGGTGCGAGCTGTGCGCTTGCAACCACATGGACGGAAAACCCTTCCACCCTCAAACGCTTGAGCAGTTCCCGCATCGGGACATCGCGTTTCTCGCCTGAAACCGTGCAGTATTCCGGTTCGCCACAATCCTCCGGGCACAGAAAATCCGCGTAGCTGGTCAACAGGATGTCTTCGCTGATGCGCCAGGTGTTCGGCAGCTCTGTTTCCAAACCGTCAGGGATAGCCTGGGGTGTGATTCGAAAAGATCCGGACAGGGTCTTCTTGAGCCACTCGGCCGCCACATGAACAGGAACAGCCGGAACAATGAGGTCATGCGGGTGGAGCTGCGCAAAGTGCTCGACGAGGAAATCAACCCCGTCGGCATGAAAGGTCTCTATGGCGGGATCCTCGATCGACGAAAGCCGTGCCTCATCATTATCCAGCACGAGGATGCGGGCTTCGTCGATCGGATGAGACCCCAATAGCCTCACCGCTCGCGCTCCAAAACGTCCGGCCCCGACGACGAGGACGGTGCGGCCCTCGGTTGCCGGCCTTTTCAAACAGCTCTCAGCCATGGGCTTTTGGGCCTCTTCCTGCAACTTTTTTGGGTAGGGTATGCCGGAGCAGATCATAAGCCGGGTTCTGTGTCCCGAGGGGGTTACCCACCGTCGGGCCGGTGACCATTCATCTGGGCCCGCCGTTACCGACGGGCTCAAGCAGCCTACCCGGGAACTTGGACGGACCGCCCTCGAACGTTCCCCTATTTGGCCTTGCTCCGGGTGGGGTTTACCTAGCTCCCTCCGTCGCCGGAGAGACTGGTGAGCTCTTACCTCACCTTTTCACCCTTACCCGCGCCGGATGGGAGGCATCCTGCGCGGGCGGTATCTTTTCTGTGGCACTTTCCTTCCTGTCGCCAAGACTGGGCGTTACCCAGCACCCTGTCCTTCGGAGCCCGGACTTTCCTCCACCCTGCCGATATGGGCAGGACAGCGGCCACCTGTTCTACTCCGGCATACCCAGGAACCTCAAGATATATCCATCATCAAACCCTGAAACCGTTCGTCCTCGCCCCAGTAGATGATACGATGGCAATTCGGACAGCTCATGACAGCTTCACCCCGGATCAGTTCGTTGAATTTCTGAGGCGGTATGTGGAGGCGGCACGTCTGGCAGACACCTTTGATGACGGGGCTCACGGCGGGCCCACCTCGATGGTTCATAAGAGAAGTGTAATGTTTCAGAAGCGTCGCGTCAATCGAGCCCTCGAAGGTTTTTCGCTCCTGCAGGAGTTTTGAAAGGTCGTTTTCGAGTTCCGAGAGCTCGTTCAGGATTTGCGCCTGATCACTTTCATACCGCTTTTTGGCGTCATCGAGCCGGTGTTCTCCTGCAGCGCATTCTTTTTCGAGGCGCTCGAGCTCCTCCATGATCTCAATAAGGCCATCCTCCTGGATGGCCTTTTCCCGCTTGAGGTCTTCGATCTCTTTCAAAACTGCAGTGTATTCCTTGTTGGATTTGATGTTCGAGAGTTTCAGGTTGCTCTTCTGGATCTTGCTCCGAAGGTCATCGAGATTATTCTCCCTGGCCCGCCTCTCTTTCTTGGCATTTTCGAGTCCCTGACGGGTTTCCTGGAGCTGAGCCTCTGCTTGAGAGGCCTTTTCAGCCAGCTGCTTGATGATCTCGGGTCCCTCGGCCCGCTTTTGATGGATCTTTCTGATCCGTAAATCACAATCCTGCAAACCGATCAAAAGTCTAATTGTTTCTTCCAATGGATTCTTCCTCTCCTGCATCTTTGCTTCAACATGCTTTGGCGGTAACAGCAATGGGAGACACACCGGCACAAAATGCGTTCGGCCCCGGTCGGGGTGTCGAAGGAGCCATCCGTCTCGGTCTCAGACAGGCCGGCTGGGGTTTTCCTCCTCCGAATCCCAGATGATTACAGTATTCCAACGTTTTCTTTCAAAAACAGCCTCGAGCGAATCCTTGAAGGCGTGTAAGGCTGCCCGCTCTGTGGCGTAATGGCCTGCATCGATCATGGCCAGGCCAAGGGCGGCTGCGTCGAGCGCCTTGTGGTGACTCACATCACCGGTTACCAGGAGATCGGCGCCTTTGCGGTAGGCCAGTTCTGCCAAGTCGCTGCCGGAGCCCCCGACAACGGCGACACGCTCGATCCGCTTTTCCATGGGACCAATGACCCTCAAGCTCGGGGTCTGCAAACGCTCTTTGATGGTCTCGGCCATCACCCCCAGCGTGATCGGTTTCTCCAGAGACCCCAGTCGCCCCAGCCCGGCACCCGGGTTCCCGGGGACCTCTTGGAGGACCGTGACATGTGTCAAACCCAAAATGGAGGCAAGGCAATCATTGATGCCCCCTGCAGCGCTGTCGAGGTTCGTATGGGCGCACGCTACGGCTATATCGGAGCGGATAGCCAGAAAAACAACGTTTCCGGGGTAAGCTGCAGGGTCGAGCTGTGAGACGGGTTTGAAGATCAGGGGGTGGTGGGTGAAGAGGAGTTGGGCTTGAAGTCGGACGGCGGCTTGGATGGCTCTGAGGGTCGGGTCCAGCGCAAGCAGGATTTTCTGGACCCGTTTCGACCGGTCGCCCACCTGCAGACCCGGGTTATCCCAGGGTTCCGACAGGTGGGCCGGCGCCACTGATTCGACTAACTCCAGTATGTCTTCCAGCGTAGGGGTCATGGGGTAACCGGGTCGGGGCAGAGGATCACAAACGTGAAAGGCGCATCCTTTCGCTATGCGCCTTGCCACGAAGATGGCTCAATCCAAATCCATACGATCCTAAATACCCCGACAAACTGCGGGACTGCTGAACATGTCTGGTGGGCCCACCTGGGTTCGAACCAGGGACCTACCGGTTATGAGCCGGTGGCTCTTCCAGCTGAGCTATAGGCCCATTGAATGTATCCACCACTGTCTAAAATGCGGGCTTGCACCTGATTTGTCAAGGGAAATCCCAGCCCGACTCATGCCGGGGCGGCATTTCCAACGATCAACGACTCTGTGAATCAAAGGCAAGATCCCTCGCCGAGTCTGAGAGCCGTTGACCCGGCCTCAATTCTCGATAAAGCTCTTGAGCTTCTTGCTGCGGCTCGGATGTCTGAGTTTTCGCAGGGCCTTGGCCTCGATTTGCCGGATCCGCTCCCGTGTCACGTTGAAGTCGCGGCCCACTTCCTCCAAAGTGTGATCCGCCTTTTCACCGATTCCGAAACGCATCCGCAAAACCTTTTCCTCCCTGGGGGTCAGGGTCCTGAGGACCTTCCTGGTCTGTTCGGAAAGGCTGAAATTGACGACGGCATCTCCAGGGGAAAGAATCCGTTTGTCTTCGATGAAATCCCCGAGATGACTGTCTTCCTCTTCTCCGATGGGGGTTTCCAGCGAGATAGGCTCTTTCGCGATTTTCAGGACCTTGCGCACCTTTTCCAGGGGAAATTCCATTTTTTCCGCAATTTCTTCAGGGGTGGGTTCACGGCCGTGCTCTTGAACCAGATAGCGGGAAGTTCGAATCAGCTTGTTGATAGTCTCGATCATATGCACAGGAATGCGAATGGTCCGGGCCTGGTCTGCGATCGCCCTGGTGATGGCCTGCCGGATCCACCAGGTGGCATAAGTGCTGAATTTATACCCCCGCTGGTATTCGAACTTGTCGACGGCCTTCATCAGGCCAATGTTGCCCTCCTGAATCAAATCAAGGAATTGCAGCCCACGGTTGGTGTATTTCTTGGCGATGCTGACCACAAGCCGCAGATTGGCCTCGATCAGTTCGGATTTGGCGCGCTTGGCTTTGTCCAGACTGCTTTCGACGCGCCTCAGCTTGTCCTTCAGCTGTCGGGGCGTGAGGTTTGTCCGCTGCTTGGCCTGAAGGATGGCCTCCTGCGCATGCTCGAGCTTGCATCTCAGTTCTTCGAGCTCCGCCCGTTTCATCCCGATGGGCATGATAAGTTCGTCGTCGGTGCAGACCTTCGGCAGTTTAGCAATGCACTTCTTCAAATAGGAGATGGGTTTCCCTCCTGCAGCGAGCATGCAATCGGTGATCTGCCTTTCGCATTCCTCGATTTCATTCGCCAAAGTCTTCAATTTCTTGTACATTCCATCGAGTTGGGCCTTCTCCAATTTGAAGGAATTAACCAGTTCTTTGATCTTGATTTGCCCGCTTTTGATCTCGGACTGCAGCTTTTTCTTCTCCTCGTCGGACAATCGCCCTTTGGACAGTTCCAGCCTCCTGCCCTGGATGTCATTGTGGATTTGATCGATGTCGTTGATCAAGTTGATCAACGACCCTTTCCGTTCGCCGACCTGCGTGTAGTTCTCATCATCCTCGAGGTCGTTGATGATATCTCGGAGCTTGATCTGCCCTTCCTCGAGTTCTCTACCGAGCTCGATGATGTGCTCGACGCCCAGCGAACACTCGACGAGTACGCTCAAGGCCTCCTTTTCTCCAGCTTCGATCCTTTTTGCGATCTGAACCTCACCTTCACGCGTAAGAAGCGAGATGCAGCCCATTTCTTTCAGGTACATCTTGACGGGATCCGATGCACGAGAGGCGGAATCGGCGATGTCGACGCGGAAGTTTTCCCGCTCTTCCGTAATCAGACTGTCTTTGGGCTCGCCCCTGGATTTCTCGATCCGCTCCTTGGAGGCCTCGTCCACCACCATGATGTCGAGGTCTTCGAACATCATGATCAGATCGTCGATGCTGTCTTCCGAAGACATCAGTTCGTCCGACAAATCGCCGTTCAACTCCTCGTAGGTGATGTATCCTTTGTCCTTGCCAATATCGATCAAGCGTTTCAATCCGTTGATATCGTTGTTCTTACCCATTCCAGTTCACCCTCCGCCCTTGTGCGCTGCGCGCTAAGCTTTGGTAAGTTCCGCAAGACGTTGTGCCTTCAACTTGCGGAGTCGGTCCAGTGCATGAATGTCTATATCCTCTTCCGCCTTTGCCTTTTGGATCGAGGCGGCAATCTCCTTCTGTTCAATCCGGTGTTTAAACTCCGTGACCGCCAACAGGGCATCCGCCTCGGAAAAAAACGAGGGCCGAATGAGGGTTTCACGCAGGATCATCCGGGCCTCGTCGCTGTCCAGACGATCTTGCAGTTCTTCATAACTCGGTGGCTGTCGAGAGTCGCAATGTCTGAAAATGATTTCGATGATTTCGATGACGGCCCGGTCCGCAGCGAGACATCGCCACTGGCAAGCTGACAGTTCGAGGGCCTTTTCGGGGTGGTGGAGGACGAGATTCAGGAGCTGCAGGTCGCTTCCGAAGCGCTTTGCCGTTTCCTTTTCGATCAGAACGGTTTCGATCGGCGCCGCTTGCGGCGTGCTCGTCTGCTTTACACCGGAGACCTTGGCAAGCTCAGGCCAGATGATCTCCTCCTGGAGGTGGAGGTGCTCGGCCAGCCGCTTGACGTAAAGCCTCCGCGGCGCTTCCTCCTGTATTTCGGCCAGGACCGGCAGGACCTCTTTGAGGGTTGCCATAAGTGCTTCGATGTGATCGGGACTTTCGACGCGGGCCTTGTGGGCCAGGAAAAAATCGAAAAGCAGAGGGGCATTCTCCAGATAATGGTTGAAAGAGGCCAGACCACCCTTTCTTACCAGGCTGTCTGGATCTTCACCCGGGGGTAGTTCGGCTGCCCGCGCCTGCATGCCTTCCTGCAGAAAAAGAGGAAGGCTGCGAAGCGCCGCATTGCGGCCTGCAGCATCGGCGTCGAAAACCAGAAAGACCTCCTTCGCGCAGCCTTTGAGAGAGCGGATATGTTCGCGGGTCAGCGCGGTTCCGAGAGTGGCGACCACTTCTGATAGCCCTGCCTGAAAAAGGGTCAGGAAATCCATGTAGCCTTCGACGACGACAACCCTGCCGCTTTGGCGGATTGGGTTCACGGCGATGTGCAGGCCGTACAGGACGGCGCCCTTGTGAAAAACAGGCGTCTCCGGTGTATTCAGGTATTTCGGATGGCCATCCCCGAGGACGCGGCCCCCAAAGCCCACGAGCTTTTTCCGGGTGTCGAAAATGGGAAAGATGATCCGCCCTCTGAACCGATCGTAATAGCCCTGCCGCTCGCCTTGAGCAATCAAGCCGGCCTCCGCGGCGGCCGACAGGTCGGCGCCACGGCGTTTCAGCTCATTCGCCAGCCCGTGCCAGTTGTCCGGTGCGTAACCTAGCCTCAGGCTACTGCGGACATCTTCCGAGACGGAGCGGCTTTGGAGGTAATCCCGGCCGGGTTTTCCCGCAACGCCATCCTTCAGCCTGGACTCGAAGAAAGCCGCGGCCGCTTCGTTGATTCGGAAAAGGGCTTCCCGTTTATCCGCCCTGCGCTGATCAGCCGGGCTCCATGCCTCGCTCTCGATCGGCACATGATAGCGTTCCGCCAGATCCTTCATGGCCTCCGGGAAAGAGCCGCCGTGATAAGCCATCCAGAAGGCGAAAATATCCCCGCCCTTTTTGCAGCCGAAGCAATGGAACATCTGCTTGTCCGGGCTGACTGTAAAGGACGGGTCGTTGTCTCCGTGGAAAGGGCACAATCCGACGAAGTCCTTGCCGGCCTTCTTCAGCTGAACGAACTGACTGATGAATTCTACGATATCGGCCTTGCGGCGGATTTCTTCCTTGGCTGTCTGCAGTGTGGCCATGACCCTCTTCATAAGAATCGGTGTATCGCGGCCCTCGAAAAAATATAATCCTGAATCTCAAGAGAGCAAGCGCCGCGCCCTCTCGTTCACTTCTTTGCCCTGGGTTTTACCGGCCAGCCTGGGCATGGCTGCTTTCATGACTTTTCCCAGGTCCTTGGCGCTGTTGGCGCCGGTCTCGGCGATGACCTCTTTCAGGATCGCGTCGATTTCTTCGGGGTTCAATTGCCGCGGGAGGTATTCATAAAAGATCCGGATCTCGGCTTCTTCCTTCTCAGCAAGATCGGTTCGTCCCCCAGCCTTGAATTCCTCGGCGGCTTCTTGCCCCTGGCGGACGGCGGAAGCGATCACCCCCTGCACTTCCTCATCGGTCAGGTCCCGGTTGAGCTCTACCCGTTTTCGCTTCAAAGCGGTCTTGAGCATACGAAGACAGGAGACGCGTAACTCGTCCTTCTGCTTCATAGCGTTCTTGAGGTCTTCGGCAATCCTGGCTTCCAAAGGCATATCAAACCTCATAGAAAACTTTCAGTATATTCTTTCATGTCATTATGTCAAGAAGAAAACTCAACGCTCAGGCGGATAGCCTCTTCGATGTCCAGGGTTCCGTCATAGAGCGCTCGGCCGGTGATCATGCCGATGACCCCGTCTTTTTCGATCTGCAGCAGTTCTTCCACGTGGCTGATGTCGGCGATGCCGCCGGAGGCGATGACAGGGGTGTCCAATGCCCGCGCCAGGGCACGGGTGGCTTCCGTGTTGGGTCCCGTGCGCATACCGTCTCTGAAGATATCCGTGTAGATGATGGCGGCAAGGTTGAAGGGTCCGAATTTGCGGGCGAGTTCGAGAGGGGTTTCAGCGAACTCCTCGGTCCACCCTTCAGCGGCGACGCGATTGCCACGTGCGTCGATTCCCAGGATGATCTTTCCGGGGAAGGCATTGCAGGCTTCTTTTACAAAATCCGGATTCTTCAAGGCGACGGTCCCAAGGATGGCATAGGCGATGCCCAGGTCGAAGTAGGCCTTCAGCGTGGCAAAATCCCTGATTCCCCCGCCCAGTTCCACCGGGATCCGGGCGGCCTTGACGATTCGGGCGATGGTTTCGGCATTGACCGGACGACCCTGGACCGCCCCGTCAAGATCGACGATGTGAAGCCGCTGAGCCCCTTTGTCCACCCAACGTTGCGCCATCTCTTCCGGGAAATTCGAGAATACGGTTTCTTTCGACATCAGGCCCTGCTGAAGCCGTACGCAACGGCCTCCCTTGATGTCGATCGCGGGTATGATGATCAATCTCTCCATTCTCCTTTTCTAAAGGTTCGTCCGAAAAGGGTCTTGTCGGCCGAGCTCGGCGTCAGCCTGCAGGTTTGCCCGTGCGGCGACTGCAGGTCGCCGCACGGGCAAACGTTTCATTTCCTTGATATTGGCCAAACCGGGACCCGCCGCAAAGCGGTGGGACTGAGCACCCGAAGGGTGTGAGGAAAAATCCTCATTTCCGGATTGGAAACCGGGCTCTACCGGGAAATCATTTCCGGATGAAAATAAACTGGGATCCGGGCCATTAATCGCCTTCAAGAGGCATGGCTGCAACCAGCCCCTCGAGGCCGATCTCAGCCAATTGCCGTGCGGTCATCCAACGGCCTTTCCCCTTCATGAATGTTTTGAAATCAAATATGTTTTCCGTCAGCGACTGCTGTGTCTTATCGAATTTATTGTGCCAGATCAGTTCTCCGCTGGGGGGGCTGAGAAGATTGAAAGAGAAGGCGACGGATGCGGGTCGATTGACGGCGAAATCGGTGCCTTCCCGTTCCTGCCATCGGTAGAGATAGCCCGCGAGCACCGCGTCCGCGTCGAACGCCAGACCTATCTCCCTCAGCATGTCGAGTCGGCCCCTCCCGGCGAGCGTTCCCGAAGCGATCAGTTTTTGATAAACCCCCTGCGCCTGGCTTGGGGAGACCAGTTCGTAGCTGCCAAGGGCAAGGATCCTGGTGAAGAGATTTTCGTTCATAAAAGCCAAACCCTCTTCCGGAACGGGTTCGGCGCTGAAAAGGGAGCCGGAGATCGGGTCTCGAATGACGTCGGGCGTCGAACCGGGTGCCAGGGCTCGGGAGAATCCGAAAACAACGAGTTTTTTGATAACGATTGGCTCAGTGATTGTGGTGGATGCCTTGCGGTCACCAGCGCAGCCTGAAAGAGTCATGCAAATCGAAAGACAAGCTGCTGCAGAAATGATCCGCAGCAATAATGAGTGAAACATGGCTGTAACCTCTTTCCTTTCTTCCACTACGGCCTCAAATGGCTCCCTTCGTAGACGGGACAGCACCTTCCCTTCGTGGGTCGATTATCGTAGCCCGGTCCATCGCCTGGCCGAAAGCCTTGAAAACCGCTTCGGCGATGTGGTGGGCATTCTTTCCTGCAAGGAGGTCGATATGCAGCGTGATCCCGGCATGAAGAACAACCGCCCGGAAAAATTCCTCGAGAAGCCCGAAATCGAACCGGCCTGAAAAAGCATCCGGGAACGCCACACGATAGGCCAGAAAAGGACGGCCGGAGATATCGAGAACGACGCGGACCAGTGTCTCGTCCATGGGGACGGACGCAGCGCCGTAGCGCCGGATGCCGAGTTTGTCTTGGAGGGCCTGCCGTACCGCGAGTCCAAGACAGATGCCCATGTCCTCCACGGTATGATGATCGTCGATCTGGGTATCCCCATCGGCGGTCAGTTGGAGGTCCATGAATCCGTGCGCAGCGAAAAGGGTCAACATGTGATCCATGAACGGCACAGGCGTGGCGATCCGGCTCTGCCCATGACCATCCAGGTCGAGCTTCAAGGTGATATCGGTTTCCTTGGTCTTTCGATATACTTCAGCAGTTCGGCCCATGAGGTTTCACCCCGGTAGGAATGGTTTCTAGCGATTAAGGAAAGAAGAAGATGCTGGGTGATTCTGGGAGAGACCCGGGTCGGTGATCCGCTGGTCTCAATCTCCGCCGGTTTTCGTTCCACCTCTGCCCGAGAGTGGACGCTGCCCGGCCGAAAAAGCCACATCGGCCTTGGAAGGTACACGAGGAAAAAAATATGGTGGAGATGAGGGGATTCGAACCCCTGGCCTGTACGTTGCGAACGTACCGCTCTCCCACCTGAGCTACATCCCCACACCGTTGTGGCAATCGCGTCATCTGACCCCTTCTGTGATCAGATTCATATCCCATCATTATAATGATTCTGTCCTCATAGGCAACACATTTTTCAATGCCGCCACTCAAAAGCATTGACTTTTAGGGATACTATGGTAGAAAAAAACTTTGCGCCCCCGTAGCTCAGGTGGATAGAGCACCAGATTCCTAATCTGGGTGTCGTGCGTTCGAGTCGCGCCGGGGGCACCAGGAAAATCAAGAGGTTGCGGTCACAAGCTGCAGCCTCTTTTTTATCTGAAGGGTGTTTGCGCCTATGACGGTCTGATTTTCTATCGTTTCAAGGGTCATAATTACCATATAGATCATATCTATGTGCACCCAACCCATATAAACTTTCCCATGATAACGCATGAAATTAAATACAGATTAAGCGAATATCCTATTTTAGAGCCCCGTTGATGAGGCTGGTCATCAGCTCCTTGGTCCGCTTCTTGATTACCTTGCCGTCCCGCACCGCCAGCCGGGTCATGCCGCCGAAGTCTTATCCCTTGAGCCTGCCTTCCAGCTCCAGCCCTTTGTACTTGTCCAGGGTGAGCAGCTCCTGAACACGGCCAGACCGTTGCCGCCGTTGTTCACGCCGATGCCCGCTGGGGTGTAGTAACGCTCCAGCAGGGCAATGATCCGGGCGATGTGCGGATAGGAAACGTGTTCCAGATGCACGCGCAGGATCATCTTCAACAGCGTCCGCTCGCCGACCCCCATCTCCTGGAATCCGGAAAGAAAGAGCGGGCTGGAGGGCGCGTCGACCTGGCGCAAAACAGTCTCCACCTGCACTTTCCATGTAAGCTATTGATGTAAAATCAAAATTAATGCCAGCCGACATCCTGCGGCGGTTTATGTCAAAGGAAGCGTTTTTCCTCCCCGATTTCCCTGCACCGGACGAGGGTAACGGGTTTGCAGTTCAGCCGGATACCGGAAATAGCCCCCCAACTTTCCCCCTTATTGCCTCCCGCCGACATCGTTTCGTTAAGATTTCACCAGATCCGTGGCATGGATTGTCGGCTTCTTACGGGCCGAGTTCGCAGGTGGGCCGAATCCGGGGCCTTCCCAGGGGTGCGGAAACATATGCACCGCTTAAAAACTATTGAAATCAATAGGATATGATTCCTGTGCAGTGTCGTGGTTTGGGCATGAAATTCAATCTTTTGTTCGTTCTTTTCACCTTTCTGGCGCATCGGTTTCTACCGAAATACGACGTCTGCATGCAGCTGCTGATGTTCCAGATCAGGATGCTGTGCGACCGGGTCGACGACCAGCGCATTGTCCCCAAGCCCGAGGAACGGGCCGAACTCCTGCGGCTGGGAAATGAGATCAACCACGATGTCGCCGACGTCATGCTGGTCCAGGTCTGCGCCTCGCTGGCCGATCCCCGCGTCAAACAAAGCGAGGTGCGCTCTCTCTCCGAGGCCATGGTCGAACTGGCGGTGGCGGAGGGGACCATCGTCACCTGGCGCACCGATGAAATCATCCCCGTGGGCTTCGGCACCATTCAGGTCGTGCCGGTCTGGCGGTTTTTGTTGGAGATGGAGCCACGAACCTAAAATAGCGGCTCGTCTTATTTTAGGTTCGTGCCGCTTCCTAAAATAATCTGTCGCATCACATCACCCCCAGAATCCATCCTTCGACCCGGGCAACGGGATACTCACCGGGTAGCATGTCCGGCTTGAGAAATTTGCCGAGGCTGCCATCCATATCAACCTGCCGCAACCAGGCGGCTGCAACGTAGGCATCATGCTGGTCGGGCGTGCGGCCCTCCCGTGGAGTGCTCTTGCTCCACAACGACGGATAAAGCTCCACCAGCGCAGACTTGCCCGCAGGGATCTCCCAGCCGTCGAAGGGCCAGAAGTGAACTCGCTCCCCAAGCTGATTGCGCAGATAGCGCAGCCAGGGCAGCCCGGCGTGGGTCGATTTGCCTACCGAACCGGGCACGTCGAAGTGAAAGACCGACTTGGCCCCGGCCCGCTCCTCGGTGATCCGCCGCCAGCGGGCGCTGCCGGAACGGGCCTCGCCTACGCCCCGTGAACCGTGGCGAATGAAATCGACGTAGGTGTGTTCGGCATCGGTCGGCCAGTGTTTCTGGAAATCATCGAGGAAGGTCGGCCAATCCGGTTCCAGCCAATGAACCTCGAAATACCGCAGGGGAAAGGAGAAACCGTGGTCGATACCAACGATGGTCGGCACATCTTCGGACAACCGCGCTACCAGCCATTCCGCCAGGCCGCGCCGGGTCCAGTACTTGCGGGGGCTTGGCGGCAGCTCCATCTCTACCGGCATAGACTCACGATCAGCCTCATAGACCCGGAGTCCATTCAGGCTGGAGTCCGGGGTTTCCGCACCAGAGTAGTCGATGCCGATATAGCGACTGAACCTTGGCTTGATACGTTCCGGCATCTTTATAATCACCATGACCGTGAGCCTCGTTTGTTCATTGGCGTGGACAAAACGCTCTCCACTCTATCACGGAGTTCCACTGCAATGCTGCCGATCATGGTTGCCGTAACAGCCTCAGTGTCCTGCATGTCCCAGGAGTCGACGTACTCGGCTGGGTCTTCGAAGATTTCCCCCAGATGAGCACAAACTCCTCGCAGCCATTCATCCTCGGTTTTGAACCGGCTGGCCATTGCTCCGAGTTCGGCTTTCAAAGTATCCGAGACTTGGGATGCACTGAAAATGACGCCCCAAGCCATTTCAGTCAGATCTTCGGTGTCCATAACGCCAGTTCCTGAATGGGGTTGAACCTACTTGATCGGTTACTTGGTCGGTACTTGATCGGTGAGGCTGGTGGGGCGGTCTTTCGCAAGCCGTGTCGTGGGCTTCACGCGCCAGTTGTTAAGCGCTGCTTAATAGCTCGGTCCATCCGCGCATAAGCCTCATGCCGTGACCTGTGTCGCGAGTTTGTCGCAAGTTACCCCGGAAGTCACCCAGGAAATCGATAGACAAGTTGATTGGTCGCCCCCTCGGCGGTGATCAGATTCTTGTCCAGCATCCCCTTCAGGTCCCGCTGCAGGCTGCGGCGGTTGACAGTCGGGCAGAGCGCTTCAAAATCCTGGATGGTCAGCTGGCCATGCTGGAGGAGGTAGCCCAGCGCCTTCCCCTGGCGCTCGTTCAGGCCGTGTTGTTTCACCAGTACGTCGCGGCGGATGACCTGTTCGCTACGTTCGCGCACCTCGACCATCTGGGTTTCCAGGCCGGTGACGAAATAGTCGCGCCAGTCGGGGTTGAAATGGGTCTCCGGCTCTTCGAGCAGAAACAGGCTCTGGGTGTTCTTGAACAGTAGGCAGAGGCCCAGGCTGTGCAGCAGCTGGAGTTCGCCGTCGGAGAGGTTCTTGAGCATCACCGGCTCGGCCTCGTCGGTCTTGCGGAACTTGACGAACTTGAAGCGCATGATGCGCTCGTCCGAGGCCAGGGTCGGCACCGTCTCGCTCACATAGTGGCTGTCGGACTGGTAGAGATCGGCCTTCAATGAATCGCTTACGGAAAAGAGATTCAACGTCAGCAGCACCTGAAAGGCCTGGAACAAAGTAATGGGCGAGCCGTTGACCTCGAAGTCGAAGTTCTCGCGGAAGGCCTGCCGGGTGGCGTCGTTGACCCGGTAATCGAGATAGAGGGTGTCGCTGGCCTCGTCGAGATACCAGCAGGTGGCGCAGCGCATCAGGCGCGGGATGACCTTGTCGCTGGTGTCGCCGCCATCGAGCAGCTGCACCAGATTGACGCGATACCGCTTAGTCTGGCTCTCGTCTTCGATGGCGCTCAGGGCCGGGTGGTTTCTGATGATCTCTTCGATGGACTCTCGCTTGCTCTCATCCTGACTGCCGAAGGCCGGGATCTGGCCTTCCTCCACCTCGATGCTGCGCCGGATGATGATGCGGAACTCCTTGAGTTCCTTGATTTTCACATCGTCGCGGAAGGGCGTGAGCGCATCGGCATGCTGAAACAGCAGATTGCAAAGCAGGATCGCCTGGCTGAAACCGCTGTCGAGGTAGACCAGCCGCGATTCCGGGCGGCCGGGATAGGGTAACTGCTGCTTCAGCGCCTGCCCGTATCTATCGAACTGGACAAAGCGCATCTTGAAAAACGGCAGGCTGAGGATTTCGTTCTCTCCGGAGGAGTAGCCGAGGATGTAATCCGGCAGCAGTTGGCGGGCCAGGGTCTGGCCGATGGTCAGCTCCAACGCGCCTTCCTGCTCCGCATGATTTAGCAGGAACCACCGGGGCGCTTCGCCGGGCTGCTTTGCGATGCGCACATGGGCCTGGCCTTCGTGGCCCTTGGTCTTCAAGGCATCCAGCGGGCGGATCAGGTATTCGATTTCGAAACCATCCGGGGTCGCTGTTTCACTGCGAAAGCCGCCGGGGTTGGCCTCTTCCTCGAACGGGAAACTGTCCGGCAGGTTCTCCAGATAGATGCACTCCAGGTGGTAGAAGATCGCCGCCAGCGCCTCCAGCAGGTTCGACTTGCCGCTACCATTGGGTCCGGCGCAGACGAAGGGGGCAAAGCCCTGCTCCTCCTGCAAATCCCACTCGCTGCGGAACTGGTACTCAAACCCCGCTTGCAGGCTGCGAAAGCCCTTCGGATCGGTGATTTTGAGGCGCAGGAGTTTCATCCGGCGTTATCCCTTTGCCTCTATAATCTGCACGCGGTTGTTGGCATCGTCGTAGCCCTGGGTCAGGCGGCCCTGTTCCAGAGCCTCGAAGACCCAGGCCTTGATTTCGTCGTATTCCGCCGCGCCCCAGTCCGGTGCTTCATCTTCCGCCAGTTCCCACAGCCGTTGCCGGGCGGCATCCATAAATTTCTGCGCAGCAAAGGGTGCACCACCCAGTTGCTCCAGCCAGGCGTTCAGCCACTCACCCAGCAGGGATTTACGGCCTTCGGCGGTTTGCAATACGGCAAGCTCTTCGGGTGCAGGCAACTCGAACAGTGGCTCCATGGGTTGTTTTTCCTCAATATCGATCTTTTCTTTCTCAAGAATCTCAGGGCCTTCCGCTGGCAGCACCACCCGCGACAGATCCAGCTTACCCTTGAACGCCTTCTGGCTCAATGCGCCATAGAGGCTTTCCAGATCGGTCAGGCTTTGCTGGTAGCGGGATTGGATACTTTCGACTTTTTCGACTATGGCGGCGAATTTTTCTCGGTCATTCTCCAGTGGTCAGATAATGGGCAAAGGACGTAATGTCTCGATATTAATGTTCGCCCTTGCCGCCTCAGGTGCTCTAGCTCTGAGCACGGGTTTCCAGAAACGGAGCAAAAATTCAATGAAAACTGATTCTGTTTCTTTGCTTACAGCTCTTGGCGTAATGCCGATGACGGAGTCGGGAGCATAGGTTGAAATTTGAAGAATGGCTGTTTCACCGATTGTCGCGCCAACAATTGCGATCACAATCGTGCCGACATCGAATTTCTTGCTTACTTTGATGCCAAAATCGTTAAGCGTCTGAGTGTATTCTCGAAGCCGTCCATTTGACCGGCTAATGTCACCAGTTTGAATAAATGGGTAGGCCCCGTTATAAAATTTCGGGTCATTTCGTGGGCGTGGTGAGAACCGACCGCGCTCTATTGTTGCAAGTTTTCCAAGTGGCTCTGTATCCCACCCCTTCTCATTCCGCACGGGGTCGCCGAACATCTCCAGAAAGACGCTTTTGAGCAGGTCCTCGAGTTGTTGCAGGTGTTGTTTGCGCCGGGCGATCAGCCCTTCCACCTTGCCGAGCAGATGACCAATGCGCTTTTGGTCGTCGATCTCTTCAGGGTGAGGAATTTGAATTGCCGAGAGATAGGCCTTGGAAATGTGTTTGAGACCCGCCCCTTTGAAACCGCTTTCAAGGACCTGCATATTGCCCTTGAAAAATTGGAAAACATAGCCTGCATCAATCGTGGCCTTTGGCTTGGGCCGTATGGTGATGCAATCCGTTGAGGTGGCAAAACGGCTGGTCGTGAAATACACGCTGGCCTTGCCCCCTGTGCCAAACACAAGGCAGCCTGGCTCATGCTGAAATTCATCCAGATATTTGGACTGGTTCTCACTGGATGTGTAAAAAGGGTATTTGCCGGCCTCAAGTCCGTCGCCAGCTTTGACCTTGGACTTGGGGAGGAAGTCAAACAGGTTGGTAAGTTTATCCTGTTTCATCCAACCATCCCCCTCAGCTCCAGCAGCTCGCGCACAATGCCGCTTTGTACTTTGGCGAGTTCGTCGTCGTCTGCCTCGCCCACTTCCGCCTCAATAAGCCGCTTCAAAATATCGGCAGGTTTGTCATACTCCACCTCTTCAAACACATCCTCCTTATACCGACTCAGCGACAGGTCATAGCCCTCGGCCTCGATGTCTGCCCGCGCCACACAAAACCATTTCGCGGTGCGATCCGTATCCTTCTCCGCATCCCGCCCATGGAACCGCGCCACGATATCCTGCAAATCCCCATACCCCTCCTGCTTGGTCCGCTTGTCGTCCAGCGAGTAGCCGTCAGTCTGCATCTCATAGAACCAGACGTGCTCCGTGGCCGGTTGCGTCACCTTGTCCTTTGCCCCCCAGACCTTGGTAAAGAGCAGGATCGCGGTGCTGACCCCGGCGCAGGGCTTGAACACCCCGCTCGGCATGGTGATGACGGCCTTGAGGTTGCAGCGCTCCACCAGCAGCTGCCGCAACGTTTTGAACGCGCCGCCGGAGCCGAACAGCACCCCTTGCGGCACGATGACGCAGGCGGTGCCGCCCTTTTTCAGCAGGCGGTAGAGGTTCTCGACAAAGAGCAACTCGGTCTTGGTGGTGGCGAGGGTGAGGTTTTCGTTGATGTCCCCCTTGTCGATGCTGCCGGTAAAGGGCGGGTTGGCCATGACGATGTCGTATTCGGCCTCTTCCAGGTAGCTCTTGGAGAGGGTGTCCTAGTAGTCGATGTTGGGCTCGTCGATGCCGTGCATCATCAGGTTCATCAGCCCCAGGCGCACCATGGTGCTGTCGATGTCGTAACCGAAGAGGGAGGCTTACAGGATAGCCTGGGCCTTTTCGGTGAGTCCGGCGGCCACCGAGGTGCGGACAAAACCGTCTTCGTCCGCCTGCAAATCCTTGGCACCAGCTTTCTTTGCCAGTTCGGTGACGATGTGCTGGTAAGCGCCAAGCAAAAAACCGCCGGAACCGCAGGCCGGGTCGGCGATGCGGTGGCCCAGCTGCGGCCGCACCAGATCGGCCATCAGCTTGATGATGTGGCGCGGGGTGCGGAACTGACCGTTCTTGCCCGCGCCGGCGATCTCGGAGAGGAGCATCTCGTAGACATCGCCCTGGATGTCCTGAAAGGCCTGGCCCTTCTCCTGCGAGTCCTTCTCCATGATCTCGAAGATCTCGTCGATGGTCTTCACCGCCTCCACCAGCAGGGCCGGTTTGGGAATGATGAACACGGCGTTACGCAGGTGGTGGGTGAAGTTGCTTTCGGCCCTGTTCATGTCCTTGAGGAAGGGAAAGACCTTGGTCTGCACATGCTGCAACATCTCCTCGGCCTGCATGCGCTTGAACTCGCTCCAGCGCAGGGTGCGCTTGTCGACGGAGTAGTGGTCGGCCCCGTCCTTGTCGCGGTATTCGGGCGGAATCCACTGGCCCGCGAACTTCGAGGTGTAGGGCTCGCCGGTCCATTCGGCATCGGCCTGCTTCTTCTGATCCAGCTCGTCGAGGCGCTTCATGAACAGCAGGTAGGTGATCTGCTCGAGGGCGGTGAGCGGATTGGAGATGCCGCCGGACCAGAATTTGTTCCAGAGCTGGTCGATCTTGCTTTTGAGTTGGGGTTGTTTTGGAGCATGGTTAGATTCCTTTTTTACCCACGAAACACACGAACCACACAAAATTTAAAAACAATTATTCTTTCGTGCTTTTCTTGTATCTCGTGGTTCATAAAATAATTCGCTCTATCTTGACTTTCGGGTAGTGACCGAAGTTGACCAGCAATCCAAGCCGCATGCCGGTTGCCTTGAGATAGTTGATCACTTGAGCCTTATGCTCAGGGGCAATCTCCTTGACCGCCTTCAGCTCGACAATGATCTTCCCGAAGCAGATAAAATCGGGTTTGTAGGTTTGTTTGAGCGGTTCACCTTTGTAGTTCAGCGTCAAATCAGTTTGGGCAACAAACGGAATGCCTCGTGTCGTCAACTCTCGCTCCAGACATTCCTGATAAACCGCCTCCAGAAAACCGCAGCCCATTTCACGATAGACCTCAAAAATCGCTCCCTGAATGGCATAGCACTCCTCTTTAAAAAGAACCTTTTCGTGATTTTCGTGTGTTTCGTGGTTCATCAATCTTTTTCCAACCGCCCGACGTTTCTGTCGGCAAGCAGGAGTTTCATCTGGTGAATGGCGGTCTGGTTCAGGATTTTCAGCCGCTCGGCCTGCGGCAGTCCCTGATGAATGAAATGGGCGTTCAGGGTTTCAAGATTGGCTAGGCAGACAAGCTGGGAGACATTGGCTTCGTCGCGGATATTGCCTTTGTGGTCCGGGTTCTCGTCCCGCCACTGCTTCGCTGTTTTGCCGAACAGGGCCATGTTCAGCAAGTCCGCTTCGCTGGCATAGATGAAATTGATCTGTTGGGACGACACCTCGGGCGGGACCAGGTTCGTCTTGATGGCGTCGGTGTGGATGCGGTAATTGATTTTGGCCAATTCTCGCTTGGCGGACCATCCAAGCTGCTTTTGCTCTTCTTCTTTAAGGCGTTGAAATTCCTTAACAACGTAGAGTTCAAATTCGACAGAGATCCAACTGGCAAACTTGAAAGTAATGTCCTTATGGGCGTATGTGCCTCCATATCTACCTGATTTAACGACAAAACCGATGGCATTTGTGGTCGTTACCCATTTCTGAGGAGAAAGGGTAAATGCATTGAGCCCCGCCTGTTTTTTAAACCCTCGAATTCGAGGGGTTTAAAATTGGGATTATATAACGACTCCCAAATCCCTAAAAACTCAATCGTATTCCGGTTGGGCATCCAGTTGCCTATAACAGCGCTGGTGTCATCTGTTTTGTACCGTGCAATATCTGTCAGTGAAATAAAATCCTGCTCTTGATTATTAACGACGGCTATCTCAGCGCCTTGAACTTCTATTTTCCTGTTCTTAGGCATAATATTTCTCCAGGTTAATTGTGGCGAATTCGCCATAATTAGAATCTGCTCTCATGCGCGTAATCTGCAGATGCTCATCATATCTAAAGGGGTCGATATCGACCCCGTTGTCGTGTTTTTCCCGGTTCATATTCATCAGGCCGCCAGTCGCTCGGTGAGCTGCAAGATTTCGTTGATCTCCGCCGGACTGAACACACCGCGAATCCCCTGCGGGTGGATGACCGTGAACGGTGCGTTGATGAGGTCTTTCTTCTCGATCTTCTCGCGCTCGATGATGAAGCCCTTGAGCAGGTTCAGGAACTCCAGCTGACGACTGGAAAGGTTCGTGTGCTGTCCGATGAACTGATCGAAGGCTTCGCTGACCGTTTCCGGGAAGCTCTTCAGGATCTCGATGCCGAGGATGTGGCGGATGAACTGGATGAAGCGGGCCTTGCGGTTTTTGTAGACCTGGCGCAGCAGGTCTTCGGTGATTTGCGGGTGCTCGGCATGGAGCAACTCGGCCAGCTCGCCTTTATATTGAGGGAAGAGCTTGTCGAAGATCTCTTCGATACGCCGGGCATGGGCCTTGGAGGAGCAGAAGAAGATGGTCTTGCCGGGCAACACGCCGCTTCCGTCCTTGATGCACTCCTCCATGAACTCCTTGACGATGAGGGCATTGGTCCCCTTGTTGATCACCTGCTTTTCCAGCTGCGAACCCTCGAAGTTGATCTCCTCAAGTTCCTTGCCTTCCAGCAGCAGCTTTTTCTGGTCTTCCAGCGAGATGGTGCGCTTGCTGATCCCCTCCATCTGGAAGCGGGTCTGGATCTTCATCACCTGGAAACTGCACAGATAGCCCGGCACATTGTTGACCGCCTCTTCAAAGGTGTAGGCAAAAGTGGGAAGGCCGTCTTCGCAGTGAAAGAGCTGGAAGGTGTTGTGGTCGATGATATCGGTGGGCGTGGCGGTGAGGCCCAGGGTGATGGTCTTGAAATAGTCCAGCACCTCTTTATAGGTGTTGTAGATGGAGCGGTGGCTTTCATCGACCACGATGAAATCGAAAAAGTGTGGCGAGAGCTGTTGCGACTCGTCCCGGATGATGTTGAGCATGGTCGGATAAGTCGAGACGTAGATACGGCGGTCCTGGGCGATGAGCTTCTCGCCGACGTTGGGCCAGCGTGGCTCGTGGGGGAGATGCTCCTTGACCGTCTCTGCAAAATTTTCCGGTGCCTTTGCCATATCGGTTTGCCTCAATTCCTGATGCGCCACTAATTCATTGGCAGCGAGCGCGCGCAATGTGCCCAATGTACAATTACGGCCCTCAATATAGCAGGTGACAACGCATGTGGAAAACGGAAAGTCTGCGAATATTATAGAATTTTCCGACACATGCCAACGCCACCCGGAAAGTAAGGGCCATGGGAGCAGTCATGAAAAAAATCAGCCACCGCCCGACACTTTCTCCATCTCTCCGGTAAGTAAGCGGGGAAGCAATCAGAATTCACAACGAGGAGCGACCGACCGTGGACATCAACGACCTGTTTGACGGAATTATGAAGAGTATCAACCAGTTTGCCGACGAGATCGCCGAACAGCGGCTGCGGGAAAAAATGCAGGAGTCCGGACGAGGTCCGGAGAATGGGGGTAAGAATGCGGAGAATTTTGAGGCGAAAGACAAGCGGGGTATGACAAGCTTCCCGAAAAGGGAGTGATTGCGGCGGCAGCGCCGACGCCCTGAAGCCGACGTAATTCGCTGACAATACGTATAAAAATAAAACCCGCCCAGCAACCGGACGCGGTCAGTGGACGGGTCTGACTTTTTTGAATGGTGGAGGGTGCGTCGACCTGGCGCAAATCAGTCTCAAAGCCCGTGATCCTCGTAACCCCTTGATAATAAACGCCGAAGTCATCTCGCACAACCATTTCCCACCAACCCGACCAGAGAAACGAATTTCTCCCCTGATTTCCCGGCACCGGACGAGGGTTACGGGTTTGCAGTAAAACCGGATACCTGGCGTCGAGCAGCAACAACTTCGAATCCAGTTTTCGGACGCAGGTTCGGTTCCCAAAATGGGAATCGAATTGGCATTGCCGCGAAGGCGGTGACCTATAACTCCCTCTCGTTCAGGACTTCTTTCTCAAGATCCAGAATCTCACGTATCTGGTTTTCAAGCTGGAAGCTGCCTGCAGAGAGATCCAAATACGCCCGAATTAGTAGGCATTTATTCAACAGACTTGTCTGGCTTCCACTGAAATTCGGCTCATCCTCCGGGCAATACATTGTCAGATACTTTTCAAAATTTATCCGCGCCTCAGTCAAAGAATAATCCAGGTGCGAAGGCTTATCTTCGCTGCCGGAGACATCCAGTTCGGATCGATTATCCGGCCAGCCACATAACAGACATCGTTGATCACCTGTTGGTACAGTTGGAAGCCCGCAAGCCGGACAGGGACAACGATCAAAAGCAGGAACTTTCCCTCTGAGACGTTCGCAGAGATCCTCCATTCGGCTTAAGCGCTGAAGAGAATATCTAACTGCTGATTCTCGGGTAACCCTTCCATATCCGTAAAGGGTCCCCTCCCAAACGGGGTGAGCTAACCACCAATCATCGAGGAACACTCCCTTTCGCTGATCATAGCGCAGAGGTTTCCGTGATAGATATTCCTCAAGTGTCGCCGGTGACCCTTCAAGCCTTTTCACTGCCAATATCTGTTCCGCGAGCTTTTTCCTGTCAGAGATAATTAGCAGAGAATCATACAATTTTCTGAGCCTGTTCTTTTCCTCAACGTCTTTGTTCGCCCACTCAGATCCGGAAATATCATCCGGAGGGTACATGCTGCCAAAACGGGAAAAATTCAGCCTCGCGTCTGTTAACGAATAATTTCCGTTTGGCCCACCCCAAATCTCGTCGGCACTATCATCGTCCTGGCCGTCATCCTCCCATTTGCACAAGAGACACATATCGTATCGAGAACGCTCGCCGATGGTTGGGTACCCACACGCGGGACAGGCACAGCGATTGAAAACCTCATACGGTTCCCCGTTAGGATTCCAGAGCTGATTACATAGCTGGTCAAAAGCATGCCTCCTCTCCTGAAATTCTGCGATAGCGTGCATATCCGCCCTTTGCGTGTCCTCAATCATCTATCAGCATCTTCTCCTCAGCATGGTCAACACGCCACTCCTTGCCTCGGTCATCGGTCAGGATCACGGTGAAAACGGACCTGCCAATCGAGGCAGAACGGCCGTCTTCCGAATAGTCATCAATCCCGAAGTGGGCAGAGAGAGACGCCGTAACCACAGCGCCAGGCGGTGCCAGTTGCCCGGCGTTTCGGAGGAGTGTTCTCTGACACATCCCGGCGAGAATCCGGTTCCTTTCAATGTCGAATTCAGCGGGTTCGATTCGCAGCTCCAGGAGGTCAATTGTCACCGTCGGCAACTGGTGCTGATACGCCAGCCAGGCATAATGCTGGGCCGAACAGGAAAACATATGAGCGATGCCGCTGGCAAAGCTCTTGATGTGTTTCCGACCCAATTTATTTGGCCCAAAAGGCGTATCTGGCTTTTCCACTGATCAATCCCCGCGCTTCGATTTGTTAACCTCGCCAATCATAATATGGTGTAATTTTTCAAGGTTCTTCTGGGTCAGGTCTTTTAGTGAACCGACCGGTTTCTTCAATTCAAGTCGTGTTTGTGCAATCGTATAGAGTTCTTCTTTTGACATCCCAAGTTCGTTAGCTCGGGCATATATCGGCTTATAGAAACTTTGCTTCCACCGCTCCGGAGCCTTGCGCCTGATCTTCGGACGAGCCATGGCAATTTGAGCATACAACCATTGAATGGCTTCATCAGACTTCTCGGCCGGTATCTCCTTGTACGTGGTGACATTGAATTCCTTCTTGATGCCACTCCAAATACGCTGAGCAGCACGCTGGGGATCTTTTTCGGCCGCCGTATGGAGATCGATAAATTCCTTTACAAGCTCTTGGATTTTTCGAGCTGTAGAATTTGCAATGTGCTTACCGCCCGGATCAGTCTGTACGACAGTTTTTTTGACCACTCTCTCGGTAACAATATTCAGGTCTCGACCGGCTACCATATTTCCTTTGCCATTCACCGCCTGAATAACGTGGACAGAATTTTCAGGACGTGGAAGCGGCGTATTTAGCTCGCGAACCATGCTGTACCAGTTGTCCCGATGTTTCCTGAGTTCTCCCTCCGAGAACTTGCGTCCTCGCGGATGGTTATTGTTGTAGTGTTCGACTTCCGCATGGCAATCAAAACAGAGGGGAATGCAGTTCTCAAGGCTGTCGTCACCACCAAGGTGCTTTGGTTTAAGATGGTGCGTCTCAATTCGTACCCCACAGAATTTGTGGCAAATGCAGCATGATCGTCCACAGGCGACTAATGCATCTTCGACGATTTCCTTTGAAAAACTCATGCGGTCCCTCGTATCAATTGCTAATACCCTGAACAGACTTTGCCGGAGGCAGGATCAGTGCGTTTTCCTCGGCCGGTTCATCATTCAAAACAGTTTCCGGGGGTTGAAGCGAAATCAGCCAGTCGGCCAAATCCGCTGACTCATGGTTACCGTTCTGGCTAAGGCTGAACAGCAGATCTTCCTGGCGGGGTTGACCGAAAACCATCCGATAGAGGGCCAACCCTTGCTTCAGCCGTTTGAGTTTCCCAACCTCCTTGCTGTACGGGAGCAGAGGAATGCGGCGCTCCACCCGGGCGGAACCATCCTCGAAGATCCAATACGGGATGAGATCGGAATGCCCATTGGATTTGCCTTGGGCCGCGATCTGAAAAAGGGTCTGCCACGGATCGCCTCCCTCATGCGCCACGGAGAGAGCAGTCAGACCATACCGTTCCGCAACATTCTTTCTGACCGCATGGCCTTTATACCGATGAACCCGGCCTTCGCGCTGTTCAAGATCAACGGGATTGGAAGGCAGGTTCCAATGGACCACGGCATGGCACCAAGTGTGGAAGTCCAACCCTTCCTGACCTATCGAGGTCGACGCCAGAACAAAGGGACGAAACGGTGAGTTGAAGGCGTCCCGTACCGAGTCTGCGCGAACGAGAGCCTGGTTGTTGTCGTCTCGAATATCCCCGAACCGGAGCGCGAAACGACAGCGGGTGTTGAAATCATCGAGAGCAAAGCCGTCGCCCGACATCTTTATTTCGTCGATTCGAATCTGCGCGGTTCGCAGTGACAACACCGATTGGATGCACTCGGCTATGCCAGCCACCTGTCCTTCCGGTGAGTGCTCTTGGAGACCCAAAGACTCTCGAAGGACATGCACATATTCGTCGAGCACCGATTGGAGATTGCCGTCGATACCGTACTGAAGCGTTAACCGCCAATAAGTGTCCTCGCCGGAGCCTCGCAGCATGGCAATCGTCTCCGGCATATTGAAAAGAGATCGGAAGCCGGATGCGATTCTGGCTGCGGCCGACAGAAGGTTCGGATCGCCCGCATCGATCCCGACACCGATACGGCGAAGTGCTCGCAAGGCACACACGCCTGGACCGGCAAGAGCCAGATCGCAAAGCACATCGACCAGATCATCTGGCTGAGGACCGAGAGGAATGTTGCCCTCCGCCATGCTGACCAGCAGGTCGATGTGATCTTTGAAACGGGTGCCTGATTCATGGTCCGGCGTAGCGGATCTCCATCCCGAATGGCTCTTACACCAGTCCAACAATCTATTATGGGAATCGAGAAGAATGGGAGCCGCCCAATACCATCGCTCATCAGCCCGCGTCCCTTCCCCGGCATCAGGCAGGGTCTCGACCAAACTGCGGCAAATAGCCTTGACCTCGTCCCTCAGCTCCTGGACGTCCAGTGGTCCGGTTCCACGGCCCAGAGCAATCTCAAGCGGGTCAATCTTGGTGGCAAGGGTTGGGGACGGCAGCAACCAGGCAATAACCGGCATACCAGTCAGGCGATTATCATTTGAGGCCACCGCAAACCTCAGCAATGGCTTAATCTTGTCATAGAGTTCGCTGTGGGAAACCGAGGTTCCGGCGATCATCTTCCGTTCGGCTTCGTAGGAGCAGATCGACGCAATCGCGTCCGGAACAGCACTCCAAGAGGAAAACACAAGGGCCTTGGTCAAGCCATCCTTGTCCTGGTATGCGCCGCCAGGCTCGATATACGGCATGGAAGGCGGCATCCATAAAAGCTGCCACATGGCCTTATCAATCGTGTCTTCAAAAAGTACGCGCATCCTCGGATTGGCAGGATCGAGAGCCTGATAGCCTTCAAATTTACCCTTCGTCAGCAACTGCCCATTTGCCGACGAAAGAGTTCCGCGAAGAGCATCTGAAGGGGCATTCAACTGGGCATCCAGCTTATGCCGCAGCTCATAATGCTTCAGAAAGTTGATCAGGTAAGGCGCAGACTTCCAGTATTCGATTGGCTCCCCGGCCTTGACACAGATTGCCACTGCGTCAACCGTCGCGGCGTGCTGAAGGTCCGCTGGCGTAAGGGGAGCCATCCGTTCAATCTCGGTCAGCATCGAGTTATGATCACGAGTCGTCGCGACCCGTTCTGTTCGACACATGACCTTCAGGAGCGCTCGTTCAAGTTCGGCCTTTTTCCCCGGTTGACATACCGACCCCTTCGCGCAGGCATGGAGCGTCGTTCGATGTTCTGACAAGAGATTTTTGACCGCATCGACCTCACCGGAATCATTGAAGAGGAAGTTCAGCGTCCTGATGAAATCTGGATAGTGGTCGTCCTCGTCATTCTCCTGGTCGAGGGTGAACATCTTGTAGGGCGTTGCGGACAGCAGGAGAACGCGAACGTCGGGATGTTCAAAGAGCGCGGTCGCCAGCATGGAGGCTTCGTCATCGCCATCCAACAGGTGTTTGAATCGTTGGAACTCATCAAGGATGACCAAATCGGGCTCAAGCGCGGAAAGGCACACTGACGCCAGCTTGCTTCTGAGTTTTCCGATCAGGTCGTAGCGAAGCTCAGAGTCCTCCCAGGGGATTCTGCTGTAGTCCCGGTAACGAGCAAAGCGTTCACAGCCTTCCTTCAAGGCTGCATATAATTTGGCATCCTCTAGAACTGCCCGGCGGAAGGCCTTGGAAAGGTCTGCATCCAGATCCTCCGCTGGTAGGTTTTTGGCCTTGGCTCGCCAGTTATCCTTCCCTGCTGTCGCCTGAAGAATGTTGAGGAGGCCTACGCGCAGCCGTCTACGCCGTTCATTTTGCGCCAGGGGCAAGTCGTACAGCATCCGATAGAGGATAGCCCGTTCGTCGGCATGCCCCCCTCGACTACGCGCATGGTCGAAGGCGGTGCCGGGCGTCAGGCTGATGAAATTCACCTTGTTCTTTCGCAGTGACCGCACTTGTCTGGGAAGGTAAGTCAGCCGCGTGGCGATTGAAAAACCATCAGTGTCGCTGACATTGAGCCGATTGACATTTTGGGTTGCGATGGCGGCATTGGAGCAGATATAGATCACATCGACCCGATCCACCTCGTCCTGAAGGTGCTCCAAGGTCTTGGCGATAATTCCCCGGGCGACAAGCGTTTTCCCGAGTCCAACTTCATCGGCGATCAGAAAACGGGAAGTTGGGTCATCGTCATAGAGCCGCTTGAAGACGTAATCCACGGTCTTCCTCTGGAAATTTTTCAGACCGGCCAAGGCGGGAGTTGATAAAAAGCGGTTGCTACGCATCACGCCTCCCGATAGCCGATTCAAAAACCGTCCAGAGGTCTAAAAAATCCTCGGGGATAATCGCATTCTTGCTTCCCTGGGACAGATCACGAACCAGCCCCGAGATTTCCGCCAGTCTCTCCGGGTGTCGACTGTACGTGCGGGTCAGCTCTTCCAGTAGCGGGATGTCCTCACCGTCGGCCAACCGGGCCAACCATTTGGCAAACCCGGAGCCACTATCTGGATCAAGTCCGGATACATTATCATCGCCCAGCAAGAGCAGGAGATAACGCAGGAATCCCTCCTGATTGCTGATCACGGTTTGCAGGATGGCAGAGTTGCGTTCGTCTGGAACGCCGGTAACGGGAATATTCAGTACAAATCTGGCCGTAACGTCCGGATGGTTGGTCTTAAGCTCAAACGCGATGAGGCCCGTTACAGAAGAGGCGGAGAAATCTCCGAGCCTGATCCCGCCATGAGCATCGTTGTCCTGGATGTTCACAGCAAAGTCCCGGGTAACGGTTATCGGCCATGCCGAAGCACTGACAATCCCCTCAAGGGATGGGATTTTGCCCGTCAACACCAATGCCCACAGGCCGTCCTTCGATCCCGGGCTGCATTCGATGGACAGAGCTGCTTCAGCTATCCGGGAGCGAGCCCTCTCAACGGATTCCTCAGCCGCCTGCCGGAACGCATCAATCTCTGCTTCCTTGCTCGTGTCGAAATCGACAAGATATTCACCTAATCCGTCAGCGCCAAGAAGCTCGTCGATGCCGCCAACTTTACTCTTCCGGCCAACCAGCCCGACCAGAATCTCGATATTTTTCGAAGCGCTCAGCGCCGCGTTGGTTGCATTCGCGGACCCCATGATCACATGGGTGTAATCCGAATAGTATCGGGTCTCAAACAGATAGACCTTTGCATGAAGACCGGTCGCAAGCGGCTGTTCGGTGGCTTCTTCTTCCTCGCCATCCTCGGTTTCCGCCGCGTCGTCCAGATGAAGACATTGCGTGAAGATCTCGAGAGTCTCCTTCTTCAGGGCTGACAATGACTCAGGGCGTGAGATGAGAGCATCAGCGGCCTTGGTTTTTTTCGTCAGTGCCCGCAGGGCTTCGTCAGAACAGAACGGCGAGATGACGGCCATCCGATTTGCCATGGGAGGCTCCCAGTCAAACCCTTTCGTTCCTGGAAGATAGAAGGTCAGCTCGTCAAAGCCGTCGGGGAGTTCCCACTGGACTCGATGTAGCTCGTCCGCGAATCTGAGAGCTTGCTCGCTCCTGCCCGATTCCGTTGGTCCGGTAGCCAGATCAGGAAGTGTCTTGAAGAAATGTGCCAGCGGTTTATTTGATTTGGACTTCCTACCTGTAATCGTGCCTTCGAGCTGAAGTGACAAGTCCCAGGACTGATCGGTGGTCATATTCCTCGTCAGGACCACCAGACGATACATCGAGCTGCTTTGATCAGGGCTGATAAAGCGGATTGCCCAGACTTTTGGATGGAAGACGCCTCCGCCAGGGGCCGTTACCTCGACAACCATTTCCTCCAGAAACCCAAACAAGGGGTTGGGCTTGGCAATCTGGGGCACCTGAATCCGTCCTCGTTGCACATAGACGGTGATGCGTTTCGAGTACCTGCGGATGGCTTCAAGCACAGACAACGGGTCAGGATCGGTCTGACCATCCGCCGCCATTAACGCCAGATAGACAGGTGCCTCAAGCAGTAGGGCTGGGTCCATCGAAAAGGTGGTCGCAACAGCCTCATCGAACATCATCCCCGGCGGTGGGGTCAGTGCAGAGGTATAAAGGCTCCGGGAGTTTGGGTTCAGCATTGCTCCTCCCGGTTCATCCCCTGGTACAGGTCGTTCAAAAGCACCTTCACATTCGGCCAGCGATAAACGAGTCTTCCGACGCCGGAGTACCCGCCCCACTGCTCGAGCGCCCTCTGGTTCCTGAATCGGGAACGCGTGCCCTTGAGTTTCATTTCTCTTCTTTTGATCAGGGTGAGCGCCTCGGCGTAAGAAAGGAGGTCGCTGGGGGACTTCCGGGTATGGTCGATCCATTGCTGAACGAAGGATCTCGTTTGCGGGGTGATGGTGTGGCCATGATCTATCGTCAACTCCCAGAGGCGGCTCACAGACCAGGCGCGAATCTCCTCCAGGGGAAGATTTGCGGTCCATTCGTCGAAACTTGCCTGATGCTCGGCGACAAGGTCGTCATGGTTTCGAAGCCTGGCGAGCTGAACGTTGTACGAGAGCGCCGCTCCATGCATCACCTCCGAGAACAGCCGTGCGTGGGTCAGAAGTTCTTTATGCTGTTCCGAATAGCTGCTGTAGTCCGGATGTTCCCATGGGGCTTGGGTGTCGGCGGGTTCGCAGTGCAGTGCCAAGAAAGAGAGGAGACTGTTGGGGCAAGCGACCTGGATGCGATCCCGAACAAATTCAGACTCTTCCCTGGTTAAAGCGAAGTTCACCGCCCCCGGAAAATCTTCCGGAGGTGCTGGCAATCGAGGATGCCAACTGAGAGCGGCCATCCGCTGATCAACGTCGACATCGTCTCCTCGTGCCTTTGCGTCTTTCTCAAGAGCCTTCAGGGCATTCCGGCGACGGTAAGTTTCTTCGATGCGCCTGTGATATTCGTCCTGCGAGAATGGCGTAATGCGTATTCCCCAGACACCGAGACCGGCCCAGTAGACGGAGCTGGGCAAACGTTTGAGCCTCTTTCCTGCGGTCTTACCAAAGACGCCAGCCTGATCATCTGAATCCATCAATGGCTGAACCAGGTCTCTTTCCAGCTTGTCAGCCTGGATCGAAAAACTCTCTGCAGGTAGTCGCTTCTCTTCCAGCGAATGGTAAATCCATGGCACGAAAAGCATGTAGCGGAGGCGCGTCTGGATCGTACTCGTTCCTGGGAACAACTGATCGGCAAAGCTGTCCCGAACGGAACCGAGCCCAAGCTCGTCACGACTTTCCTTTTCCTGGAAAAGGGAAAGGATGCGAAGCGTGCGTTCCCTCGCTTTCGAGTCATGGTCAATCCATGCAAGGACGGAAGGCATATCAGTCGTACTTCCCGGGCGTAATGCACCACATGAATGACTGTACATCAATCATGTCACGCGGGTTCATTTCCATGGCGACCAGCTCATCTTTGAGATACCTGGCGAAATCGAGCAGGCAGGAATAAGTCACCCAATTCAGGTCGGACTTGTAGTTCAGCTCGGCCTTAGTGAGTGCAGCGGCATGCTTGGTGACTTCAGGTTTGAGAAACATGTGTTTTTCGGGGAATGCGAGAAATGTAAAGTAGGTCATGGTGGTCCATTTGGCCGCCTCAATCTCTTCCAGGCATTCCGCGAAAGTTTCAAATCGCTTCCTGAATTCGCCATTGCCGTAAAGAAGGTCGAATAAGCGCTCGGCAAAAAGCTGGATGTGTTCGGGGGTTTTCAGGCCATCCTTGAGGCCCATCTTTTCGTTGGGGAAAATCAGGTTGGTCTTATTGGCTACCTGGAGAGCCCGTCGCACGATTTCATCGAAATTTCCGCTTCCGAGAAGTTCCCTGAAAGCCTGCTCGCTGAGCAATTCCAGCAGAAGCTCCCTGGCAGCGACTTTGTAATTACGTTCCTCGTTGAGATAACCGGCGTCCTCAAACCCATCAGGGAAAAGCTTCAAAAAATCCAACCGGGCGTCGGGCAGACTTCTGTGCCCTTTGACCGTGGCGCGTTCGAAAAAAGATGGATTGTCGAGTATTGGGTGTGCAGCTTCTTCACCTTCGATCTTTTCAAAATCGACATGGCTCAACAGAATGGTCTTTTCCCCGGCATGGATGAAAAATATCCTGGCCTTTCCATCCGATGTGACCTCCAACACCTTCCCTATACCCCAATCGGGCATCTTGGGGTGTCGCACCTTATCCCCGGTTGCAATCATCGTTCAATCCTCCTTTTTCCTTTATCGCAGCATGCCGCTCGGTTCGCCATGAAGATAATCAATGTCTGCGTCAGAATATGACACACCATAAAGAGAATGGCGCTTGCCGAACACGTATCAATCCCGCCCAAACCACCATCCCAGCAAGAAGGAGGCTGCCAAGGACCCTAATCCATACCCCTGTGAAGGCCGCAAACCAATTCTCTGATGGGCTGCAAGGCCATCAAGCCACGAGTTGAAACAATTCAGTTCCTCCTCTGCATCAAGAGTAATCAGCGGTTCACCCAGAGAATCTCCGCTTTCAGCCTCTGTGAGAGACTGAAGCGTCCGCAGCAGTTCGCGCATGGGCCGTTCGAGAACGGCCGAAAACAGAGGCTGTCCCATTTCCAGGCCCTGGGGGAATGGCCGCTCCCAAAAGCACCGGTAACCCGATGACATACCGTTTGCTGCCTGAAGCAGATCATGAGTAGAGAGCCTTCCGGTGGCTTCCGTAAGCTCCCGAATGCTCTGAAAATATTCGTCGCAACTATCAAGCGCAGTCTGCAGATCGAAATGCGGCTCACCTTCAGGATTGGGGCGTCTTGTTAAAGCGTCCTGCAGTGTCCCAATGACTGGAACCAGTTCGTCGGCATCCAGCAAAAAATCAACTCTATTCATTTCTCACCCCGCTCAATCGACAGTCCCGCATGCATTCTGCGGTCTTGGAGAATCGAACTATCCGCGCCGTCATTTCATCACCGGTCCGAATTCTTCATCAATTTCAAACAAATCAGGCGTCGAACGATGGACGCCGATGCCGTGTTCCATCAGGAGCATCACAAGCTGTTCCCCATTCATCAGGGCGATGGGTGTCTTGTCGGACTGGGCAGCTTCCTTGACGGCTCCGGGGCTGAAGTCGCTGGTGGTGATGATCAGGCCTTGCTCGTGCGCCCCCAGGCTGCCGCGCACCTGCTGCACGACCGGGGCTTGGATGTTGTTCTTGAGCTTCCATTTCTTGACCTGGACGGCCATCTTGATGCGGACAACGTCACCAACCACCAGGGTGCCCCTGACATCGATGCCGCCGTCGCCGCTGAGTTTAGTTACCTCGACCATCTCGAAACCCATCTCCGCCAGTAACTGAGAGATGAGCTCCTCGAACTCACCGGGCTTCATGGCCAGCAAGCGCTCGCGCAGGACCTTGCGGACCTGGTGGTTGTGCTGCTCGATTTGGAATGCGAGTCCACGCCCCATCCATTGGCTCAGGCCCACATAGCCACGGCCGTGCTGGACGAAGCGGGGCCGCTCACCGCGTTTCTGCTGGCGTTTGATCTCGGTGATCACCTGGGCGTACATGGTGGCTTCGGGCGTTTTGCCACCTGTCACCAACCATCCTTTCGCCAGGGCCTTCTCGGTGATCTCCTTGTAGTGCATCGGCTTCTTCCCGCCGAACTCCTCAAGCACCTTCTGAGCACAATCGGTGAAGGAAAATCCCGCGTTGGTAGGATGAGGTTTTGGGGCTTCCTCGACGGCCGCAGGAACCGGCCCAGTGCTGCTCGGTATTTCAGCGGAATTCCGAAGCGCGAAGGTCTGAGGGCCGACCTTTACAAAGGGTGACTTGTCTCCGTTGTTCTTGATGTCGGAGTAGAGCCGGGCGCTGACAGTGGCGTCTGGGGTTTTCCCTCCGGATTGCCAGAGACCGGCAGCCATGATCTGCTCGGCGATATCCTTGGCGTGCAGTTCCGTTCCGGCCTGCTGCAAAACCTGAATGGCGGCCGTTCTAACGTCCATGGCTCGCCCCCGTTGCGGATTGTTCGGCCTGTTGCTGATAGGTCACGCCGAAGATGGTGTCGCCCAGCCATTTCTTGAACGACGGGTTGTCGCTGAACTGCTTGAACAGCTCGGTGTGGTCGGACAAGAGGTCGATCATGACGCGTTGCAGCGCGGCGTCGTGCTCGATCCGGGCGGTCTTCTTATCGTTGTTCTTCATGGCGTTCTGGTAGGCCGCGTCCGCTGCTACCTTGGCTGGGATCTCCTCGGCAATGACCTTGCGGATCTTGTCGCCGTCCTTCCAATCGATGTTGCCGAACTGGTCGTTGAACGCCTTGATGATGTTGCTCAGTTGGTCCAGCTCCGGTTCCGGTTTGCGGCCACCACCGCTGGTCGGCACCGGTCCGATTTCGGCATCCTGATCCGGAAGGCCTATCTTCAGGCTGGTTTTCACCTCGACACGGTAGCTGTCCATGTCGATGGCCTCCAGGATGCCCCGGGACAGATCCTCTTCCTTGGGCGCGGGGAGTTTCGGGATCAGGAAATTCAGAAAGATCGACAGCTTTTCCCAGTCGGCATTCGAGTACGCCAGAATCGAGGACAGAAAACCGTAGGTGCGCACGACGGCCTTGGCCTTGCCCTTGAAGTCCACCTGTCCGTCTTCGTCGAGATCGGCATTGTAGGTGGCCACGCATGCGTCCAGGATCGGGTCGAGCTTGTCGCGGTCCGCGCCGTTCAGGTAGAGTCCCACCAGATCGTCGATTTGCGCCTGCGAATAGACCTGGTAGCCGTCCAGATCCGACTTCAGGTCGTGCAGCTTATTGGGGTCGGTCTCGTCACTGAGGATGGTGGTGCGGTAATAGGGCTCGAACGACTTCTGGATGGTCTCCGAGTCGTTGTAGAAATCGAGCACAAAGGTGTCGTGCTTTTGCGGATGGGCGCGATTGAGTCGCGAGAGGGTCTGCACCGCCTTGATGCCGGAGAGCGCCTTGTCCACGTACATGGTGTGCAGCAGCGGTTCGTCGTAGCCGGTCTGGAACTTGTCGGCGACGATCAGGAAGCGGTACGGGTCCTGTTGCACCTTGTCCGGGATCTGGCTGCTGGGGAAGCCGTTCAGCGTCGCTTCGGTCACTTTCTTGCCGCCCCAATCTTTATGTGAAAAGTCGTGCTCCCCGGAAAAAGCCACGATGGGCTCGTAAGGGCTCTTGCACTCCTTGAGGTAGTCCCTGAAGGCGTGGAAATACTGGATGGCCCGCTCGATGCCGTTGGTAATGACCATGGCCCGGGCATGGCCGCCGATCTTGCGGTGGCCGATCACCTGGGCGTGGAAGTGGTCCACCATGATCTCCGCCTTCTCGCGGATGGCGTGCTCATGGGACTCCACATAGCGGCGCAGCTTTTTCTGGGCCTTGTTGGCGTCGAAGAGCGGATCGTCCTCCACTGTCTTGGCCAGGCGGTAGTAGCTCTCCACCGGGGTGTAGTTCTTAAGCACATCGAGGATGAAGCCCTCCTGGATGGCCTGCTTCATGGTGTAGCTGTGGAACGGGTGGTGCTTCACGGTGCCGTCCGGCTGCGGGTCCGGCTCGCCGAAGATCTCCAGGGTCTTGTTCTTTGGGGTCGCGGTGAAGGCGAAGTAGCTGGCGTTGGTCACCATCTTCCGGCCTTCCATGATCTTGTTGATCTTGTCCTCGGTATCCAGTTCATCCCATTCCGCCTTGTATTCACCCGGCTTTTCCGCAACGGCCATGTTCATGGCGGCGGTGGTTTTGCCGCCCTGGCTGGAATGGGCCTCGTCGATGATGATGGCGAATTTGCTCTTGCGGTGTTCATCGCCGATCTCATCGAGGATGAACGGGAACTTCTGCACCGTGGTGATGATGATTTTCTTACCGGCCTTGAGGAAGCGGCGCAGGTCGCCGGAATGCTCGGCATGGCCGACGGTGGCGGAAACCTGGGCGAACTGCTTGATGGTGTCGCGGATCTGTTTGTCGAGCACCCGTCGGTCGGTGACCACGATGACCGAATCGAACAACGCCTTGCTCTCGTGTTCCAGCCCCACAAGCTGGTGCGCCAGCCAGGCGATAGAGTTGCTCTTGCCGCTGCCCGCCGAGTGCTGGATCAGGTAGCGCCTGCCGATGCCGCTCTCGGCGGCATTGGCCAGCAGCATGCGCACCACCTTTAACTGGTGGTAGCGAGGGAAGATTTGCTTGTACCTCTTTTTGCCGGTCTTCTCGTCCTTTTCCTCCACCACCTGGGCGTAGTTTTCCAGGATATCGGTCAGGCCCTCTTTGGAGAGGGTCTCCTTCCACAGGTAGTCGGTGGCGAGCCCGGCCGGGTTGGGCGGATTGCCAGCGCCGTCGTTGTAGCCTTTGTCGAACGGCAGAAACCACGAGCCCTTGCCCTTGAGGTGGGTGCAGAAACGCACCTCGTGATCGTCCACGGCAAAATGGACGACGCAGCGGCCGAACTGGAACAGCAGCTCCTTCGGGTCGCGGTCGCGCTGGTACTGCTGCACGGCATCAAGCACCGTCTGCTTGGTGAGTTTGTTCTTGAGTTCGAAGGTGGCGATGGGCAGGCCGTTGATGAACACGGCCATGTCGAGGGAGAGCGCAGTCTCATTGCGGCTGTAGCGTAACTGGCGGGTGACGCTGAAGATGTTGGCCGCGAACCGCTCGGCCGCCTTCACATTGCCTGGCGTCGGCGTGCCGTAGAAAAGGTCCACATGGGCCGGGCCGTGCTTGATGCCGCCGCGCAGCACGTCTACCACGCCGCGCTTGGCGATCTCGCCCTGCAGGCGGTGCAGGAATTGGGTGCGCCGAGGATTGGAAGAGCCGCCTTCCTCGTCGATGCCAAGAGCCTCATAGGTGTCGGGCTGGGTGGCGGAGAGGAATTGCAGCAACTTGGCCCGGTCGACAGCGTGTTCCCGGTCGTAGTCCTGCGGGTCGCCCTGAACGTATCCGGCCTCCTCCACGAGGGACGCGACGATGATGGACTCCAGGCCCTTTTCGCTGGTGTCGGTCGGTTTCATAGATCCTCCAGCAAATGGGCGATGTCCTTCGGCGACGGCAGTTGGCCTTTCAGCGCCTTGGGCAGGGTCTTGGTGATTTCATAGGTGGCCACGCCGATGGGCTTGCGGGCGTCGTGCAGGGCGTATTCCACAATCGTGCGGCTCTTCTCCTTGCACAGGATGATGCCGATGGAGGGGTTCTCGTCCTCCTGGCGGACCTGCCGGTCCAGAGCCGCCAGATAAAACTGCATCTTGCCGACGAACTCCGGCAGGAACTCGCCGACTTTCAATTCAATGGCGACAAGGCAGCGCAGACGGCGGTGAAACAACAAGAGGTCGATGAAAAACTCTTTGCCGTCCACCTCCAGCCGGTATTGGCTGCCCATGAAGGCGAACATGCCGCCCATGGCCCGGAGGAAATCCTCGATCCGGGCGATGAGCGCCCGCTCCAGCTCCCGCTCGCTGTGTTCCTCGCCCAGTTCCAGAAAATCGAAGGTGTATTCGTCCTTCACCGCCAGCTTGGCCTGGGCGCGAAGTTCCGGCGTCAGCGCCTGGTCGAAGTTGGTCTGGCCCAGCAGGGATTTTTCATAGCTCTGGTTGTCGATCTGGTGAATGAGGACATTCTTGGACCAGCCGAACTTGCGGGTCATGCGCAGATAGAATTCCCGCTCCAGCGGGTCCTTGCAGCGCTCCAGGATGGCCAGGTTGTGGCTCCAGCCGATTTCTCGCACCAGTGGTGCGAGTTTTTCCAGGCCGGTGTACGCCTCGAAAAAGGCTTTCATCCGCCAGAGGTTGGAGGACGAGAAACCGCCCACGCCGGGAAACTCCGTCCGCAGATCGGCGGCGAGCTGTTCCACCACCGCCTTGCCCCAGCCTTCAACATCCTGCCGCTCCACGATCATCCGGCCGATATCCCAGTACAGGCCGACCAGCTCCTTGTTGACCGCCTTGAGGGCTTCATACTGGGCGGAGCGGATGCGCTCCTTGATCTCGGTCAGCAGGCCCGGGTAGTCCTGCGGTTTGCCGAGGCTGTTTTTTGGGGTTTTGTCAGTCGGTTTCATCCATGTCCCCCTCGTCATCAATCACGTCATCGGCATCGGCGGTGTCCTCATCCAGCGACAGCAGCTCTTCGTCGGCAATCTCTGGCACCTCGATGCCGCGCACATCCACCTGACCGGTGACCACATCGGAAATCAGTCGGGTGCGGTATTCGCGCATCAATTCGATCTCACGCTCGGCCCTTGAAATCGCCTGGCTTATCTCGGCGCACTTCTCATTGATGTGAGCAATAATCGCCCGCTGTTCCTCCAACGGCGGGAGCGGGAAGAACGCCCCCTTGATTGCACCTTGCGCCAAGCCAAAGCGGGTCACGCCGGTAGCGGCAATCCGGAACTGGTCTGCCACTGGGTCGGATGAGAATGCCCTGAACAGAAACTCGCCTTCGATTTCACCTGAGAACGGTCGGATCAAGGCCAAGTGATAGGCGCAAACGATGCCGGGAAGAGCCTCGGGCACGAAAGTGGGAATGGCGATGTCGTCCCAACTTTCGGAGTCCTTGGTGATGATTACGTCGCCCGCTTTCAGCTCAAAAGCGCGAATCTCTTCCGGCGTGGCCGTGGCCTTCATGAAATCGATAGCGGCGGTGATGCGGTCGTTCTTGTAAACGTCCACGTAGTTGCAGAGCAGGACCGGGACTTCGTCCTCGTTCGTGTTCTTGTCGACGCCACTTGCCCTGACCGCCGCCAGCGTGCGGAGCCGTCTGGCATCCCAATGCTCCGGAATATCTCCGATCCATTCCACGCCGCTGGGCTTGAGTTTGACGTTGGGATTGAGCCCCCGGGTCACGGCCTGGTTGATGACGTTCTGCTTCTGCTCCTTGAGCAGTTCGATGAACCGCCGTTTGTTGCGGATAAATTTTCGGAACAAGCGGTCTTGTGCCTTCAGGAATCGTGCGATGGTTTGCTGCTCTTCCTGAGGAGGGCAGACCACCGGCATGCTCAGAAATTTATCGGGATAGAGCCTGAGCCGGGAAGAGCGAATGCCCGTTGACCGGCAAATGTATTCCGAGCGATATCCTCCAATCCGCAACAGGCTGTCGAGATAGTAGTAGTCGTAATCCTGGTTGCTTCTTGGTCGGTAAACACCATAGGCAGGACTCACAATTCCAGCATGGTTCGAGACGCCCAATGCAGACATCCAGGCCCACATCGTATTGATGATCAGATCGCCGGGTTGGCAACGTTTCTGACCGACATTCGACTCGGCCTTGAACATGGTCACGTTCTTCTGGCTGCGGGGAGTCACTCCCGTGATGTGAGACACCGAGAGCATTTCTTCATCGCCTGTTTGGGAGCGATCATCAATCTCTTTGAAGTAATACTTTGCCCGCATCTCAGGCCAATGTGCTGGAATGCTCCCGACCCAGCTCACTCCCGCGTCTTTGTATTCTGGATAAGGGGCCAGCTTCATCACTCAGCCTCCCCGACAATCTGTTCCAGAAGGCCTTCGGTCTCCTGCTCCAGGGCGTAGATATCGGCCTTGATTTCATCCAGGGTGCGCATGGGCGCGGGCCGGTAGAAATGGCGGGTGAAGGAGATCTCGTAGCCCACCAGTGTCTTGCCCGGGTCGATCCAGGCGTCCGGGGTGTAGGGCAGCACCTCGCGCTGGAAGAACGCCTCGATGCCGCCTTCTTCCAGCAGCGGCACCTGTTCGGTGTCGCGCAGGGCGGTATCCGGCTCGTATTCAACCACGCAGTGTTTGCCGACCACCTCGGCCTCGAATAGGCCGTGGATGGGGTCGGGCGTGGTCTTGCCCGGCTTGTGGACCTTCTTCAGCACCGGCGCGGCGTCCTCGCTGGTGTCGCAGAGGTCGCTCTGCAGCAGCTTCTTGCGCTTGGCGGTGAGCTTGACACCGTGCTTGTCGGCATCGGTGTCGCAGGCATCCACGAAGGCGTTGAAATCCAGGTGCGGACCGGCTCCAAGCGTCTTGGCCACGCGGCGGGCCAGGTTGGCCAGCGGCTCTTCCTTGGCCTTGGCGCAGGCCCGCTCGAACCGACCCAGCCGGGCCGGGCTCAGATCAACGGCAAGACGCAGCGGACGATCCACCGTCACCTTCCAGTAGCCGAAGGCCTCGTTGGGGAAGATCTTGGATTTCCCGGTCTCGACCGGATTGACCACCAGGTCGCAGATGGCGCGGATGTGTTCCTCGGAGAACTCGCAGTTCTTCTTGCCGAGGTTGCGCCGCAGCGGCACGTACCATTCGGTGGCGTCGATGAGCTGAACCTTGTCCCGGCGCGTATCAGACTTGCGGTTGGTCAGCACCCAGATGTAGGTGGCGATGCCGGTGTTGTAGAACGTGTTCTCCGGCAGGGCGATGATGGCCTCCAGCCAGTCGTTCTCGATGATCCAGCGGCGGACATTGCTCTCGCCCTGACCGGCGTCGCCGGTGAAGAGCGACGAGCCGTTGTGGACTTCGGCGATGCGGCTACCGAGGCGGGTAGTGTGCTTCATCTTGGAGAGCTTATTGACCAGGAACATGAGCTGCCCGTCCGAGGAGCGGGTGATCATCTTGTATTCCGGGTCGCCACCGTGCTGGGTGACAAAGCGCGGGTCCTTGATATCGCCCTTGCCGCCCAGGCGCTCCAGGTCGGTCTTCCAGCTCTTGCCATAGGGCGGATTGGAGAGCATGAAATCGAATTCCTGCGACGGGAAGGCATCGCTGGAGAGCGTGGAGCCGTACTTCATATTCTCTGCCTCGGCCCCTTCGCCTTTGAGCAGCAGGTCGGCCTTGGAGATGGCGTAGGTTTCCGGCTGCACCTCCTGGCCGAACAGGTGAATGGAGACGTCCTTGCCGTGGCTTTCGGCCAATTCGGCCAAGCGCTCTTCAGCCACTGTCAGCATTCCGCCGGTGCCGCAGGCTCCGTCATAGACAAGGTAGGTGCCCGACTCGATATCGTCGGCCACCGGCAGGAAGATCAGATCGGCCATGAGCTTGACCACGTCGCGGGGCGTGAAGTGCTCTCCGGCCTCTTCGTTGTTCTCCTCGTTGAAGCGGCGGATCAGCTCCTCGAAGATGGTGCCCATGGAGTGGTTGTCGAGCGCCGGGAGAAGTTCGTTTCCGTCCACGTCCTGCACCGGCTTGGGGCTCAGATTGACGCGGCCGTCGAGAAACTTCTCGATCAGGTGGCCGAGGATGTCGGCCTCGATCAACGTGGGGATCTGGTTGCGAAACTTGAACTTGTCGAGAATCTCCTGGACGTTGGGTGAAAAGCCGTCCAGATAAGCTTCGAAATCGGCCTTGAGCTGTTGTTGCTTGGCGCGGTTCTTCAGGTCACGCAGGGTAAAGGGCGAGACGTTGTAAAAGGCCTCGCCTGCAGCCTGGCAGAGCGCGGCGTGCTGGTTGGCAATCCCGGCCCCGTCGAGCTGCTTCTTCATGCCGAGGACTTTTTCCTTGCTCGGCTCCAAAAGCGCGTCGAGGCGGCGGATGACCGTCATGGGCAGGATCACGTCGCGGTATTTGCCGCGCACGTAGACATCGCGCAACACGTCGTCGGCGATACCCCAGATAAAATTCACGATGCTGTTGTGGATCACATGGTTCATAGCCCGTTATTACTCCTTGCGCTTCTTGTCGGTTTCCGCAGGCTCGGCCGCGCCGCCAGCCTTGACCCACGCGTCCACTTCGTCCTTCTTGAACTTCCAAAGACGACCCATGCGGTGGGCGGGCATACCATGCTTGTCGATCCACTTGTAAACGGTGTCGTTGCTGACCCCGAGGTACTTGCAAATCTCGGTTATTGATAACCAGCGGTCTTCCATCTCGTTCATTCTCTTGCTCCACGGGCGCTTTGGTTGTTTGCAACGTCCGCCAGAGGCGAAACGGGAGAGACTGGACGCACCTCTCCCAGGTTAAAAAACTCCATCAATATACAAAGACGCTATGTGCTATGTCAAACGATCTTTACCGATTTGAGCCGATTATTTTCTATCACGCTCGATGCCAGACGCCGGAGTCAAGACGGGTGCCGTTTTCAACACGGGGCATCCAGTAGGTCCAGGCAGGAATCGAGGTACGCCCGCACAGCACCGCCACCATCACCCGCTGGTACATGCTGTGCCCACCGGGCCAAAATCCTTCCAGCCGGTCGATGGGCGGCAGGTCGCGTTGCGGGTCGGTGAAGGTCACCAGTTCCCCATGGATCAGATCCCAGTCGCCGGTCGGGCGTCCGAAGCGCGGCGTGCCGATCTCGTGCTGTCTGCGGGCGTCGGCCAGTGGATCAACGCTGCCCCGGGCCAGGATGAGACCTTCCGGCACTTCGAGGGCCGGGAAACCGGCGTGGAGGTGGTAGAGCCTGCCCCAAACCACGGCCGGTTCGATGCTGCGGGCCTGGGCGCAGAAGCGTTGATGGTTCCAGTAGCCCCGTTTCAGGGTGCCGTAGACGAAGAGCCGGAGGAAGATCTCGGGAGTGTCTTCCGGGTTTGTGTTCAGCTTCGCGGTGTCTCCAATGTTCATGCATTCGCTCCTTCGGGCAGTGTCCCTTTGCGCTCCTGGGGTATGAAGCGGAATTCGCTGTTCTCGATGGCCCGCACATCCGCGTGGCGGATGGTGAGCATGGTCATGGGCGGCACCTCCAGCTCGCGCCAAACCTTCTCGTTGTCCACGGCAAAGTCGATAAAGGCGTCGTCCGAGGCATAGAGCACCACCCGGTGCTGGCGGTGGATGCGCAGGCAGAGCGGCTTGTTGCCCTTGAGCACGGTGATGGTGCCGGGGTCGAGTCGCGAGGCCAGCACGGCGCTCATCTGGCCGCGACAGAGGGCAAGCGCCTTCTTTAGCCCCTCCTGGTCGATGGGGCCTTCGGGCGCGAAACGGTCGGCCAGGCGGAAGATCAGCTCGCTGTCCACCTCGGCGTAGCGCGGCAGCCCGAGACGGCGGAACAGATAATCGGCGTTGTAGATGGTGCCGTTGTGGGTGCCGATGACGATCCCGGCCCGGATGGGATGGTTGTTGCGGCTGTTGAACTCGTTGCCCCGGGTGCGCCAGCGGGTGTGGCCCATGAGGATGGTGGTCTCGTTGTCGACCTGCCCGAGCAGCTCCTGGAACGGCTTCTCGTAGACCAGTTCGTGCGCCCGCATCGGCCGCTTGAAGATACGGTAGCTGCCGTCGGTCTTGAGCCAGGCCAGACCGGAGGCATGCGGGCCGCGCTCCTCGCTGTGCAGCAGCATGCGGATGAAGACCTCGCGCAGGTAATCCCGCTCGTCGGGCCGCCTGCGCTTGCGGCCGAAGATGATGCCTACTTGTCCGCACATGGAGCCGGGTCCTCCTTGCCGCCGAAGTTCTTACCGAGCGGTCTCGTCCCTTCGAGGACGAAGGTCGAGTATTCGCGCCGGTGACCCGCCAGCCACTCGGCCACCTCCGGGTAGCCCATCTCGGCGGTCAGCCGGGTCACCTCCGGGTGGTCGAGCATGTTGGTGCGCCCGGAGAGCCGCACCGTTTCCAGGGCTTCGAGGAAGCGTTCCGGCCAGGGATCGCTGGCCTTGTCGTCGGGCAGAAACTCGATCAGTCCGTGCCGAGCCAGACGAGTGAGAAACTCGGCGGCCGCAGCGGCGGTGTCCTCCGGCAGAGGCTGGGTCGGTCCGCCTTCGATGCCGGAAAGCACCTCGGTCATGTAGTCGCGGGGCGCTCGGTTGGCGGTGAACGGCGTCTGGCCGCGCATCAGCTCGACAACTTCGAGGCAGTCGGCGGCCTGGATGGTTTCCCCGCTGCCGGGGATCGGTTCGCCGTCCAGCGTGGTGGAGCGGATCAGAATCTTCATGGGGCACCTCCTTAAACAGTGAGGCCGGGAACTTGCCCGGCCTCGTTGGTGAGAGTGGTGGTTTCGGTTTCATCCGGAAGGACGTCCTCCGGTTTGGGCCGTCCGTTCTTGAAGGCGGCGTCGCCGGGCATGTTGGCCATCAGATGCTTGCGGGCGGTCTTGAACTCATCGCCGATCAGGCCGAGGTGGAGCAGGAAGACCCGGAAGTCGTACTTGGCGCTCTGGGGATCGAAGTCTCGCTTGCGGCTGGAAGCGGCCCGGCCGTTGAGCGCCTTGGCGGCGACGGCGAGGCAGAATTGCAGGTAGGCCTTGATTCGCCCCGCGTGGAGGGTCGCCTCGAACCAGCGGAACTCCACCGTTCCCCGGTACCAGACGTTGTGCAGGTTGACCCCGTGGTAGCGGCTGCTGTCGTAGTGCTGGGGCTGGCGGTTGTGGTAGCCGTACCAGATGCGGTTGAGCTGATCCTTGGTGCGGGGGCGATGCTGTTCGATGCGTTGGATCAGCTCGTCGCTGACTGGCCGTGTGTAGCGGTTGAGGCGGTCGCGGCTGATGCCGAGGGCGTGGAGGATCAGCGGCTCCTGCTTGTAGATGATCTTGGCCAGGTTACCCAGGTGCCTGCCATCGAAGGGCGCGGCATCGATATGGATGTGGATGCCGCACTGGCTGTTGATCTTGCCCCCAGCGCGGCGGATGGCCCGGACCGCCTCCTGTAGTTGCGGGATGTCGTCGTAGCCGAGCACCGGGCTGACCACCTCGGCCCGCAGATGGGCCGGGACGCTGGTCAGGGAGGCGTCCCCCACCACCTTCCAGACCCGGCCGCGCAGGTCCTCGACTTCCCAGGGGTCATAGCTGCTGGGGATACCGACATGGCGGACCGTGCCGCCCACCACCGAGTGGATGGCCCAGGCGATCTGTTCCCGGGTGCGTTTTACGGTCTCGATCTCGATCCCGTAGTGGATCTCTTTCAGGTTCATGCGTGCCTCCGTCGTTCATGGCGCTTCTAAGTCGTTGTCTGGCAAGGCTTTTCAGCCTCTGCTTACACCATGAATGAATGCTTCTTTCCGGACACAAATCAAGTAGAAGAACAGCCGAAGCCGACATTTAACACGTTTATTTTCAATCACTTGCGAACTTGGCCGGATTGGGCGGGGCACAGGCGGCAGAAACCCCGGAACGGGCAGGCCGTATCCGGGGTTTCTGGGTTGGCGGTGGCAGCGAGCCGGTCAGCCGGAAGCAGTTTCGCCGGTGATCAGGCTGGCGTGCAGCTCGAGGTTGCGCGACTCGTCGGCCCGCATCCGCGCCAGCAGCGCCGTGAAGGCCTCCGCTTCGTCGGTCGGCAGCTTTGACGCCCGTTCCAGCCGCGCCAGGCGCTGGTGCAGATTCTCCAGTAGGCCCAGGGCGTGGTCGCGGATCAGGCCGTCGCGCTTCTCCTGCGGCGACGGGATGAACTCGGTCAGGCCGCCTTTGCGTCGAACGATCATGGCCGTGCCTCCTTAGCTCAGGGTCGCGCCCAGCGAATGGATGCGCGGGTAGATCAGCGGCGTGCCGGTCATCTCGGCCTTGTAGCGGACCTTGTTGCCGGTGTTGTCGGTGAAGGTGCGCACCAGGGTGTATTCGGTCCAGTTCTCGTCGATGGGCCGGGTGTCCTGGATGGTCATCGCCTCCCAGGTCAGGCCGCCGTCGTTACTGGCGAACCATTGCAGGGTTGTGCCGCTGGGGATTTGCATCTGCACGTAGGCCTTGGTCGATTCCACCCCCTGGGTCAGCTCGTTCTCGCGGGTCAGGTAGGCCCCGGTGGTTTTGTTGAGGTAGCCCACCAGGTTGACGTCGCGGAAGTTGATGGCCGGAGTGTCGTTGGAGAGCGAGCTGCTCAGACGCACGCGGACCTGAACCCGGGTGGCGAGGTTAGGCAGCCGTTCCTCCTCGGCGGGAACCATGGCGTCCCAGGTCACGCCGCCGTCGGTGGAGTATTCCCAGTCGAGGCCGGTGCCCTGGGGGATGGCCGAGTATTCGTCGAGGTTGATATCGGAGAACTGCACGCCGGTGATCGGCTGGAAGCGGATCATCCCCTCGGACTGGAAGTTGTAGCCGTAGATCTTCATCGCCAGGTCGGAGCCGTTGAGCGGCGTCCAGGTCTCGGCGTTGGAGCTCTCCAGCAGCACGCCCTCCATGTAGGTCTGCCGGGTGATGATGCCCCAGCGGCCCATCTTGCCAAGGGTGGCGGTGCGAACCTTGTAATTGGTGCTGTTGGTCAGCAGCACCACGGCATAGCTGGTATTGGCCTCGGCGTAGAACGGGTCGTCGAAGCGAATGCGGGTCTCGCCGCTCAGGCTGATCTCGTTCGGGGCCAGCACCTTCTCGGCGAACACCACGCCGTTGGGCAGACCGGTGGTAACGCCGCGAATCTGCACCGTGACCGGAATGCTCGGGTCCCTGGCGGTGAACTGCAGTCCGATGCTGGAGATCACCTGGTTTTGGGTGAAGCTGAAGGTCTGGGCCAGCGGATCGCGGGGTACGAAGATGGTCTGGGTGCGCCAGACCACCTGCACCACGGGCACGCGGATGATGCGATTCTCTATGATGCGCTCGATGCGGGTGATGACCAGCGGATCGTTGATCTGCAGGCTGGCCCGAGCCGAGTAGACGCCGTCGGCCATCTCCACGATGCGGTTTCCGTTGCGGGCGTTGGTCGGAATGGTGAAGGAGGCGCTGACCCGACCGGCCTCGTCGCTGATCAGGTTGCTGGCCATCACCTGGCCGTCGCAGCGCAGCACGATGCCGGACTTGCTCGGGGTGAAGTTGATACCGGTGACGGCAATGCCGGTCTGGCCGCGCCGCCCGAGGTTGGGCGTGATCTGCAGCATGGCCGGGGGCTTGTCGAACACCGCGTAGGGGTTGATGTTGCGCTCCTCGGACCAGTCGTTCTGCTCCACCAGCACGGTCTCGTTGCCCGGCAAAAGCGCCAGGCTGCCGAAGAAGCTCGCGTTGCTGCCCGCCTGATCGACCGAGAGCACGGTGGAGTGCGGAATGCGGTCCGGCGCGACGAAGCGGGCGATCTCGTTGACCCGGGCGTCCCATTCGGCGTGGTAGATGTCCGACTGGGCGGTGTTCGAGAAGTCGTCCGAGTAGATGCCTTTCTTGGTCTGGGCGTCCCGGTTCTGCAGTTCGTTGTTCATCTGGTACTGGGCATCGTTGTACTTCAGATCCTCGACGTCCTGAATGATGTCGTGGATCTGGTCCATGGTGATGCGGGTCAGACCGAAGTTGCGGATCTCCATGTCGGTGGAGTTGGGCGGGCAGTCGATGCTGCCCAGCCCCAGGGCGTTTTCCGGCACGATGGGCAGCTTCGGGAAATCGGCCGGAGCCCCTTCCAGCCGCTTGATCTCGGTGGTGGTGGCGTAAACGATGTCGCGACGGCCGAGGTAATAGTCGTAGTCCAGGCTGCAGTTGGAACCGTTCACCGGCTGGTCGCCGAGGCTGCCGCGCCCGAAGTTGATCACATTGAGATTGCCCAGCTCGAGCTGCACCGGCGACATGTTGAGTCCGGCCGTGTTGGTGGCGGAAGGCGAAGCGGTGCCGATCTCCTCGACACCGTCGTCGACGTAGGAGAGCGCCTCGCTGCCCAGTTCCATCAGGCGCTTGTAATCGGTGCGTGCGCCGTTGGTGGCGGCCCGGTAGACGCGATAGCCGGTCGCGCCGCTGACCGGCAGCCAGGAGAGCTTGTTCATCTCCCCGGCTGCGGTGGCTCGGGCAATGACCGCAGCGGCGTTGAAGGCCGTCTCTCCGCTCGCGTTGTAGGCGGTCACCAGATAGAAATAGTTCCCGGCCGCCGGATGGTTGGCCTGTCCGAACCAGCCGCTGTCCACATAGTCGGTGCCCTTGACCATCTGCTTGGTGTAGGTCCAGCGCACCGTGTAGGTGGTGCCGATGGCCGGTTCGTTGCCGGAGCCGAGCCAGTCGACATGGTTGCCCGACTGCTGCCAGTCCACGCCCTCCTGGAAGATGGTCGCTCCCTGGCTGACCTCGAGGATGTCCACCACCGGATTGGGGTCGAGCAGGTCTTCGCCGCCGCCCACCGATCCGCGAGTGACGTTGCGGGTGATCTCGACGATGGCTTCCACCTGGGTCGTCTCCTTGAGCGGCGTGGAGTTGACCGGATAGCGGCGCTTGTTGATGTCGAAGGTCTTCTGCTCGCCGCGTACCGACTTGGTGGCGATGGATTTGGGCACCAGGGTCGAGGTGGGCAGATCGCGTTGATGGCGGAAGCCCTGGATGTAGGCGCGTCCGGCGTTGGTGATCGCCTCCACGCTGTCGTCGTCGACGCCGCCGATGAAGGTGTCGAAGCCCCGCACCAGATAGCTTCCGGCCTGGTCGAAGGTGCGCTCGGCCAGGTTCTGAATCAGGGAGTTGAGCCCCTCGGCGGCGGCGAAGGAGAGCTGATCCTCGGTGATCGAGGAGACGGTAATCCGGCTGCCCGGCAGCGTGCCCAGCAGATCCCGCAGGTATAGGTTGGACTTCTCCTGCACCGTGGGCGTGACGTCGCCGCTCTCGCGGTCGAACTTGTAGATCGGGATCACCCGGCGCTCGGCCACGTTGTTGGGCAGCGTCTGGCCGCTGGTATCCGTCGCCTTGAGAGAGAGAACCCATTTTTCCCGCTCGGCGGTAGGCTCGCCGGTGGCCGGATTGATCAGGGCCGGGTCCTGGGTGTAGCCGTAGTTGTACTTCAGCAGCTCCACATAAACGTAATCGGCCCCGCTGGTGGTGGCCGGATCATAGGTCAGGGTCGCTCCGCTCACCTGTTCCAGATGGCCGTCGATGTAGACCACGCCCGGGGCCAGGGTCAGGACGTTGGCGGCCGCGCTGACCTCCAGACCCATGATGATGGAGCCTTCCTTGAACAGGATGTCGGCGATCTTGCGCCGCTCCAGGTTGATGATGTCCTGCTGCTCGTTGAGTTCGGAATCCAGCAGGTCGCGATCCTGATGGTAGCGGATGCGCTTGTAGTTCTTGGTCGGGTCGAATGTCTCGCGTGAGATGCTCATGTTTGAATCCTCCAGTTAGATCTTGATGATCCCGACCAGCTCCACGCGGGTGTCGGAAATCTTGTTGAAGTCGGGAATGTTCTTCACCTCGTACAGGTAGCCCGGGTGCAGCACCTCGCCGGTCGGGTTGGTGTCCTGATGGAACACGCCGCCCATGGCGAGATCCCCGGTGACGCTTTCCACGTACTGCACGTCGCCGCCGAAGAAGCCGTATTCGCGGATGGTGATGCCGTTGGCCTCGGCCTCGTCGAAGCGAAAGAAGATGCCGATGGTGTTGGTCTCCTCGCCGGTTTCCAGGTAGCGCACGCCGTTGACCAGGAGCGCCCCTTCGGCGTCCTCCTTGAGGAAGGTCCGCTTGTAGTAGCGCTTGCGGGCGCGTTCGTTTCTGAGTCCGGTCTGGCCGATGTCCGGCGCGGGCGGATTCTGCGGGTCGGTGAAGCTGGCATCCCCGTCGCCGATGGCGCAGTGGGTGATGCCGTCCACGGCCTGGCCGAGGAGGAGTTTGGCCGTCAGTATCCGGCCGGTTTTGACGATGAGTCCCAGTGCCATTGCTGTTCTCCTTTAGGTCTGAATTTCGTGGTCTTGATCGACTAGCACCGCGAACAGGATCTGGCGCGTGTCGGCCAGCAGCCCGGCCGGGATCGCGATGCGCTGAACGGTGTCGGATCGGCTGATGTGTGTACCGGATGTCCGGACGCTGGTATCGATGCTCCGCAGCCAGGGGCGCGTCACCCGCACCGCCGCGTCGGCATCGACGCCCAGTCGACCATGGACGACGAGCCACAGGTCAGCGCTCCGGTTCAGGCGGTTGTTCACGCGAAGCGCGAGGTCGGATCGACGTTCGAGCCGATGGGCGACCCGCACCGCGCTGTCGGCCCGGACCATCACCGTGCGCCTGGCCGGTGCCCCGGAAAACAGCTCGAAGAGCGCTCCGGGTTGCGCCGCGCCGATGGCGAGCAGTTCTGGCCGCCGGATACCTCGGCGGGTGGTGATGGATGCCAGTTGTCCCTTATGCACGGCCACGGCGAATCCTCCCGCTGAGCTTGAGCGCCCGGCCACGGTTCATGGACAGGAGCGTTTCCGGGCGACGCTGGCCGGTGATCGTGGTGACGGTTTTGAGCTTTCCGTTTTGAGTTGCCATGGCGTTACTCCTTCACCGCGCACCAGCCGCCGGTGGTCAGGTTGAACACGCGGTAGCTGTCCGTTCCGATTTGAATGGTGTCTTCCGAGGCGACATTGCCGCCGCCCACGGCGAAGATTTCGATGAGTTCGCCGCGCAGTTCCTGGTAGGCGGCGGAGCCGGACATCGAGGCGAGCCAGGGAAAGAGGATGGTGGTGCCATAGCGCATCTCCGGATCGGTTTCGCCCTGGAGCCCGCCATTTGCCGCGCCGCAGCGGCCCTGCTGCCCGGACGCCGAGGTCCAGCCGTCGAATTTGTTCACGGCGTAGAAGGTGCCCGGCGCGTTGTAGTAGCTGTTGACGACCGGCTGCGGGTCCTCGCCGATCTTGGCTCCCGAGGCGTAATCCCGAACGAGGGTCTCGACGGTGATGGTGTTCGGCGTGGCAGCGGTGTCGATGGCGCTCACCCGCACGCGTTCGATGCCCGCGTCGTCCTTGATCACATAGTCCTGTCCGGGCGTGACCACGGTGGCGTCGTTGACCTGAATCACCACGCCGCTTCCGGCAGTGACCGCTGCCTGCGTGAGCGCGACGGCCCCGGACCAGAACCGTTTCAGCAATCCGCTGTAATGGCCGTAGTAAGTGGAGACGAGCTTGGTCACCACGAAGACGTGATCCAGGTCGGCGAACAGCCAGAAGATGAAGTCGGCGCTGTCCTCCACCCGCAGGTAGGTGTAACTGGTGTGCGAAGCCTCGTTGACGCCGGTGTGGGTGGCCGCGTCCCAATACTGGAATGCAGCGACGTGAATCCGCCCGGAGGTGGTGCTGATACGGAACTGCAGATAGACGTCCTCGGCCCCGGATTCCCCGTGGGACTTGAAGACGAAATACGGCTGCGGGTCGGCCGACTGGTCGTCGTGCAGGGTCCATCCGGTGGTGGTCACCAGAAAGGTCCGCAGTTGATTGAGCAGGTCGAGCCGACCGTGGGCGAGTCCTTGAATGCTGTGGTATGCCATGGCGGCCTCCTTAGAGAATCGGGTTTTCCGTGCCGGTCAGGCGCAGTTTGATGTCGAGTTTGTTTTGCACCGGGGTGCCCGGGAGCACGGTGCAGCGCCGCCAGAAAGAGAGCGTCTGCTGGAAGGTCTTATCGTTGAGGTTGAGCGGTGCCCCCTGGGTGGCGGTGTCGAGTTCGGCCTGGGTCAGGGCCAGTCGGTACCAGACCGATTCGTCGGTGCCGGTTTCGTCGATGGGATCGAGCACCAGCCCGGTGTAGTCGTAGCCGGAATAGACATTCGTCCCTGCGTCGTGCGCGGCCGCAGCGGTGTTGGCCACGCCCCGCTGCACGGTGAGATTGGCGGTGCCGCCGCCGCTTTCGACGAGCATCTGCTCGCCGTCGATGATGATGAGTTCGCCGTCGGAAAAGCGCGGTTCGGCCAGGGCGATGGCGGTCTGCGCCGCGTCGATGGCCGAGGCGAGGCTCGTCTGCTCGTTGGCGACGTAGAGTTGCCGATCCTTGATATCGCCGTCGGTGCCGTTGTAGCTCTCGGCCTCGGGGTGGCTGAAATCCCCCTCAGAAATCTGCTGGGTCAGCGCTTCGTCAAGATAGAGGTGAATCGCCATGGGTTCTCCTTCAGATGGGCCACTGGGTGGCGCGATAGTTGTTGGTGGCGGACTCGAACCCGGCCTGCGTCGGCGCGTGCAGATCCTGCTGACGGAACAGCCAGCGGAAGGAAGGACGCGACCAGCGGAATCCGGCCTGGTTGAGGCGCATGCGGCTGACGCGCATGGGTCGGGTCCGATCCACGGAAAGGCGCAGGCCGGTGGTGTTGAGCGGGCTCGCGCCCAGCTTCATGGTCTCGACCCGATGGCGCTGGAGAGAGCCCGTGTCCACGTAGACTTCAAGCGAGGCCCGTTCGCCGGTCAGATTCGCATTGCTCAGATACCGGGTGTTCAGGGTGTTCGCGTTGAGCCGGAACACAGGCCCTCTCCGCCGCCATCGGTCGATCCGGTCCACGGCCAGGGTGACGTCCGCGTCGCAGCCAGCGGTGGAGGCGAGCAGCAGATTGCTGATGCCGCCCTGGTTGGCGGTGAGGTCGAGACCGGCGTTGAGCCTGGCGCGGCCAAGCTGAAAGCAGAGGCGGTGCCGGGATTCCAGGGGCAGGCGCAGATCGTACTTGGCCTCCGCACGCTCGACCGGTTCCGCCTGCGTGTCGAAAAAGAAGTCCTTCTGCCGAAAGCAGTAGCGCAGCTCGGTCTCGCCATGGGTCAGCGATTTGCGGTTGAGATGGCTCTCGCCCAGCCCGAAGCCGCTTTCCAGCACATCCCCTTCGAAGTCGCGGCCGGTGTAGACGGGCGTACAGAAGGAAACCCGATCCTCGCCGACACGGGTGTAGGGCAGCCGCCAGTCGTTGAGGGCCTTGTGGTTCAGGCGCATCCGGTTCTGGCGGCCGTGAAAACGGGAGACCTTCACGGCGGCCCGGTCGATTTCCGGGACCATCTCCGTTGTACTGGTGAGCTGCAGCAGCTCCCAGGCCCTTTGCTTGTTGGTCAGGTGACGGCAGGAACCGAGCGAGGAGCGGCCAAGGACGAAGGTCTCGTCGAGAAACGCCAATACGATCCGGCGCACGGCATTGGCGTGCCCGAAGTCGAGCATCGCGCCGCCTTCGATCCATTCCAGGAGAAACTGGAGCCAGAAACAGCGCGTGCCCGCCGGATGGTGAAACACCAGGGCGTCCCGCAGCCCTTCGGTCTGGTTGAGACACAGCACGCGAAACACGCCGAGGCTGAACACCAGCCCGGGCAGTTTGGCGTTGCTGAGTCGGGAGCGAGCATTGAGACGCAGAGCCGAGCGGAAGGTCTCCTGCAGTTCCCCCTGCCAACCGAGCGAGTCGAAGTCGCGTTCGATGGCCGGAATGGTGCCCTTGCGGCGATAGATCTCGACCGCCTCCCGCACACGGCGGCGCTGGCAGTCCGGCGAACAGGTGCCGTCCACTTCGAGGCCGACGAGTCTCGCCAGCAGCGGCAGGAAGCGTTCGTCGCAGTGGTCGACGTCAAAAATGGTCGGGAAGTCGTCGATGGCCTGCTTGAGTTCGTCGAACGTTCCGGCGGGAAGGCTCAGAAAGGTGCGCAGGTCACCGGCCTCGTCGTTGTGCTCGTAAAGCGGCGGCAGCAGGCCGAGCAGATTGTCCTTGAACCAATCCGACATCAACCGGCCCTCCGCAGATCGAGGTTGACGCTGCCGAGAACCGGGATTTCGCCGTGGCGCAGCTCGATGTCCTGCTGGGGCGCGTAGAGATGCATGTGGCTGACGCCGCGCACGCCATCGATCAGGGCCACCAGGTCGGAGAAGTGGATGGTCTGGCCGAAGGAGACCCGGTCGAAAGAAAAGAAATCGGTGAGCGCGGCTTCGATGCGGCTGCGCACGTTTTCCAGCGGTTCACCGGGCCAGACGTAGACCTCGGCGTCGATGGAAACGGGGCGGTAGATCGGGTCGAACAGGTTGATCTCGACCGTGATGACCTTGCGGTGTTCGAGAAACTCCGCGAGGTCCCGCTTGAGCAGCGCCGAGGGCATTCCGCCGCCGTTGGGGGCGATGGCCAGTTGGACGTTGTAATAGCGGATGTTTTGGCAGGCATTGGTGTCGAGCACCTTGGCCTTGGCGACGCCGGGGTAACCTTCGGCGAGCGCCTGGTAATCCTCCAGGGTGACGGCTTTCCAGAGACTGCGCAGCTCCGCCGGTGCCTGTCGGCGGGCGTGTTCGAGGGCTTCCCGCGAAGCGCCGCCGGTGGCGGGCACAGGATTGGTGACGGTCAGGGAAACCTGGCCTCCGTCGAGGTAGATCGGGCTCAGCAGTTGGGTGATCCGGTTCGGGCCGAGATTGCCCCGGTCTCCGATGGTCTGCAGATAGCTGACGGCGATGGCGCTTCCCTGAGCGGGTACAGCGCCGCTTTGCCCGTCGCCGAAAATCAGGGGGGAGATGTCGAGGGTGTCCAGGTCGGCCATGAAATGGCGGCTGTCGGCCAGGCTGTCCTGGAAGTGATCGACCTCGCTCCAGGCGTCGTCCCCCACCGTAACGGTGATGGTGCCCTGGGCGATGACGTCGCCGGTCAGGCGGATGCGCTGGAATGGCAGCCCCGTCGAAGTGAAGGTCTCGGTGCGGCGCACGCCTTGCCGGGCCGGAATATCCACCGAGAGCACGCCTCGCGGTAGCAGGCCGTCCTCGACCGTCTCGAAATCAGCCTCGCCGTCATTCAACAAGGCGCGGCAGGCCGTTCCCGCCGGAATGGTCAGGTCCTTGCCAAGCGGGGCGGAGAGCCGAAAACGCAGCGTGGTGGTGGAGGCCACCGGTGAATCCAGCCGATAGCCGATGAGCTTGCAGAGGTTGATGACGTTCTGCCGCTGGCGGGCCGTGGGCAGGAAAGCCTCCGCCGCCTGGGCATCCAGGTAGTAGGCCAGCATGTCGCCCACGCCGCAGAACAGATCGAGCAGGACGACGCCGAGATCGGAGTGGTTGAAATCGGTCCAACGGTCGGTGAGCTGCGGGATTTTCGCCAACAGCTCCTGGCGGATCGATTCGTAATCCTTGTTGATGTATCCGATGCTTGCGCGGCCCATGGTCTCTCCGGTTTTCGGCGGTTATGCGAGAGCGCCTGATGCTCTCGCCACGCCGGTTACTTACCGGAAGGGGCCTGGATGTGTCGGAGGCGGGATGCCTCAGAGCGGGCCGCGCAGTTGCCAGACGGGATTGGGCTGCCCGGAGGTGTTGTTGAGGTAGTGGGATTCCTTCTTGCCCTCGAAATAGAACAGACCGATGCGGCCCGGCTCCGACGTGCTGATCCGGTGAACGGTGCCAGCGGCGTTGTCTTCCGCCTGACTCTGGGTGTCGAAGCCCAGACCGCTCGCGGCCAGATAGAGGGCGTGCTCGGCCTGGGGCGTTTCCGTTTCGGGCGCTCCCTCGAACGTCAGGTAATGGCCGTGGTTGTCACCCGGATCGCTGACGATCCACTTGCCGTTGCGGTCCTGAAAGGCTCCCTCGATGTAGGCGACTTCGTATTCCCCCGCTGGCCAGACCAAAAAATCGTTCGGGTCGGGGCTCATCTCGGCCGCGTCAAACCAGAGCAGATTGAACAGCGAGCGCACGTCTGGCGACAGGCGCACGCTGCGCACCGGCGGTGGTTCCGGCTCGGGTTCCGGCTGGGGATAGCTGGGCGCGGGATTGTTCGGGTCTTCTCTGTAGAAGGGATAGACCAGGTTGCCGTCCACCTGGCTCTGGATCACCCGGTAGGCGATATGTACCAGCAGCAGGTTGCCGTCGATGTTCAGCGGCCGGTCGTCGAAGCGCACCTCCGTGATGATCACCCGCTTTTCCCAGCGCTTGATGGCGTCGATCACGTAATGGCGCAGCAGGCCCTTGAGCACCTCGTCGTTCTGTTCGAACACCAGATCCTTCAGCCTGGAGCCGAACTCCGGATTCATGAACCGTTCGCCGATCCGGGTGCCGAGGATCTGCAGGATGCTTTCGCGGATATGCTCGTGCTCCCGCGAGGTGGCGGTCGAAATCTGGGTGCCGCCGGATACAGACTGAAACCGGAACGGATACCGCAGCCCCTTGCCGAGGAAATCGTAGCTCATCAGGTACGCTCCTCGCAGTCGATGCCGCATTGACCTGAGCAGCCATTTTCCGGTGCGCCGTCGTCGATGGCTTCCCCCTGGAACCGGACCACCAGATCCAGGCCGCTCTTGAGTCCCAGATGGATGGTTCCGTCCGCCTCGATCAGCCCGCCGTGGCCGGACTGGCCGCACTGGAATCCCTTGGCTCCGCCGGAGAGCAGACGGGCAGCGATGGTTTCGCCGATGCCATCGATGCGGCCGATGCCGATGATGTCGATAGGTCCGGCCGGGTTGATCAGGGTGATGAACCTCTCCCGGTGATCGACGTCGAGGCGGATGCCCTCGGGCAGAACCACCGCGAAGCGTTCCGCGCCCATGGCGGTCGGCTCGATCCCGGCAGGCAGTCCGCTGATACCGGCTGCCTCCTGGGTCGAACGCAGATAGGACTCGACCAGGGTGTAAAGGCGTCCCGGGGCGACCTCGATGGCCGTGCCGGGTCCGGGGGTGATGACCTGCTGTTCCCCGGCGTCGATAACGCAGATTCGCTGGTCGTCCGTGGTCCGCAGGATCATGCCGTCAGGCAAGGTGAAGAGCCGGTTGCCGTCCGGCAGATCCCGGGGTTCGGTGCCCGCAGGCAGTTCGACGAAGGGATAGAAATCGGGCTCCGGCTCGATCGGTACCTGCTCCAGGTACTCCTGGGTCCTGGCCTGCTGGGCCTCCAGATAGGCCTGGGCCTGCCCGCGCATCGCCTCCGAGGCGGCGTGACCGGCCTCCAGCAACGTGCGGATGCCGGAAAGCTCCTCACGGATGCCGGACAGGTGATCGCAGAGCGCCCGCAGTACATACTGCTGTTCGCCGGAATCGGTTTGTTCGATGGTGGCCTGCAAGTCGGCGGGTTCTTCGGAAATCATCGACAACCTCCATTACATGCCGACATTGGCGGGTTGGGATTGATAGCTCATGGCGTTGACCGGCGTCACAGTCCCGGTCGCACCGTCTATTTCGAACACGGTCCAGACCGTGCCCGGGGCATTGGGAACGGTGAAGGTCTGCTCACGGCCATCGCTCAGGAACACTTTCACCGATGCTCCGGACTGCGCCAGGCCGGTGCTCGGATTGGCGTTGCGGTTGGTGTAGTCGTGGACCGCGTAGCGGTAGACGCCGGGAATGAGCCGATGGATGGTGATGGTCTCCGGCCCGTAGGAACTGGTGTCGTCCACGTCCAATTCCGCCGCCTCGTTTTCGATGGTGTGGGAATAGAACACATGGAAACGACCGCCCGATGGCGTCGGTCCGGTGAGATGGGAATCGAGATCCCGGGGGTTGAGCCCCCACTGCAACACGATGCGGGCGACCTGGCCGTCGAGTTCGGGCGAGAGAACGATCTGGATGTCGCCGGAGGTGTTGGGGTCGGCGTTCACCCAGCCATGCCAGGCGATGTATCCCGGCGCGGTGACCTCCACGTAATAAAACCCCTCGGACACGGTCAGCTCGAACCCGCCATAGGCGTTGGCAAAGGTCTGGAACGCCGCCGGGCCGGTTTCCGAGCGGCGGAATTCGATCAGCGCGTTGCCGACGCCGCTGGTGTTGAGGGCGTTGACCACCATGCCGCTGAGGAAGACCGATGCTCCGCTGGCAAAGTCCGGGTGGTCGGCGAACCAGGACGGATCGCGGACCTCCACCAGTACATGTCGGAGGCTGTCCCGGACCGAGGATCGCCAGACCATGAGCACGGCGTTGCCGATGGTCCAGCCGCAGCGAACGACACCGTCCGGCCCGATCTCCGCGACCTCCGTGTTGCTGGAGGCAAAGACCGGGGCGTCCACGTCGCCGCGTAGGGAGAGCGGAACCCGTTGCTCGAACTCGCCAGCGGAGAGGCGAATGGAGCGAGGCTGAACCTCCCAGTGGCTAAAGGTTGGCGGGGTATCCGTCATGAAGGAACCTCCACCGGTGCGGAGACGCCGCCGCCATAAACCTCGACCTGAACGTGCCGCAGGCTGAGCCGCTCGGGCGAATCCCAGACCAGAATCATGGCCGCTCCGGGAACGAAGCCGCATTCGACATTGCCGTCTTCATCGACACTGGCCACGTCGGGATTGGACGATTCGAACACTGGCGCTTCGGGTAGGCCACGGATCGAGAGCGGAATGCGCTGAACGAATGGGGATCGCGAGACCCGGATCAGCTTCGGGAAAACATCCCAGTAGTGCGGTTCCTGCGGCTGTTCGAGATTGTTCATGGCGTCCCCCTCAATTGTCGATGGTGTCGGGACTGCCGGTGACGATGATGGCTCCGCAGGCGGTGATGTCGCCGATGCGGGCGTTGGGCAATCCTTCAGTGATGGTGTCGAAGCTGCCGGTCACGATGGGCGTCACGCCATGCCCTGGTATGAGACAGACGTGCAGATCCCCCATACGGGCCACCGGCATGCCGTTGTCCAGCGTCCGGCTCGCCCCGGTGATGATGACGCCGCCGTGACTGCTGATGTCGCCGAGTCGCGCCTGGGAGCTCATGGGTTCACCTTCAGCAACAGATGGATCAGAAAGCCGACGAGTCCGCCGATGGTGCTGCCGATGGTCAACACCAGGCCGACGATCTTCCACATGGTCTCGGTCCCCATCTTGGAGCCGACCCTGGCGTGCAGCCGGTCGATCTCCTCGGCGTGCCGGTGCAGATCGGAATAGATCGAGCGGACCAGCACCTCGACGTTTTCCTTGTCCGATTTCTTCTCGATTTCGCGCTCGATCTTCTCGAGGCGGTCCTGGATTTCCCGGCGGTGGTTTTCGAGGATGCTGCGGAATTCCTCCCGCCAATGCTCGAAGGTCCTGGCCAGCAATTCCTCGCTGGCCGAGAGTCCGGAGGGCGTTGTTGTTCTTTCTCCCATGCGATGCTTCCTTCAGGTGTTGATCAAGACGGTGTTCGTCGAGCGAATGATGATGTTTCCAGCCACCCCATCCATAAACACGAGGCTGCCGGACTTGTCGGTGGCGCTGATGCTCTCCTGGCCGGGCGCGGCGTTCATGCGCACCACCTGACCGGCCTTGTCGGTGAGCCGGATCTGTTCGGCGGCGGCGGTGGAATCGACGAGGATTTCCTGGGTGCCGTTGAGTCCCCAGATGTGAACCTTCTCCCGACCCTTGGTGGTATCGATGAGAATCTTCTGCCAGCGGGAGCGGCCCTTGTCGCACGAGAGGATGTGGACCTTCTCCTTGTCCTGCCAGGCTTCGAGGATCACCTGCTGGCGGGAGAGGTCGGTGAGCTGGATGCGGGCGCGGGAGCCGACGATCTGCGAGGCGATGTCGAGCTGGTCGCCTTTCTCGGCGTCCTTCGTGCCTCGGCGCAGAGCGTTGCCGCTCTGCATTTCCGGCTTCACCTTCCCTTCCATGGTGAGGATCTGTCCGGCGCGGTCGATGATCCGCAGCAGTTCGTCGCCGTCGCGGTCATCGGCCAGGATGGTGTGGCCGGTTTCGGTCTTGAGCAGGACCTTCAGGCGTGGGCAGTAATACGGCGGATGGCCGTGGTACTTCTTGTGTTCGAGATCGTCGTGCCGGTTGGCCTGATGCTCGACCTTGTCCTCGCAGTCATGACAGAAGGCGTTCGCGCAGGTGCGCTTGGATTCTTCGGGCTGCTCACCGGGATTGCTCTTGGCCAGCCAGACCCCGGTCCAGATCGGATGCTGGACGACGCCGCCCTCGAACTCGGCCCAGACCGAGGCTCCTTCTTCTGGGATCAGGAACATGCCGGTGTCGTCGTTGCCGCCGTAGGGAAAACAGGGCGCGGCCCATTCGGACCAGTTCTCCCGCCCGCTGCCGAGCACGGCGGGGATTTCCAGGCGGACCCGGCCAAGGCGTTCGGGATCGTTGTTGTCGCGCACGAAGGCCCGGTACTTGCCGTACCAGCGGTTGCGGTAGCGCTCCTCGGATTGACGGTCGCGGGTTTCAAGCATGCTCCGCCTCCCGTTTTCGACTGGCGTCCCAGGCCAGCCAGCCGCCCAGGCGAACCGCCCAATACATGACCTGCCTTTTCCACAGAGGCACACCCAGGGCAGCCATCAGTTCGAGAAAGACGCGGTCGGCAGCAATCCGCGAGACCTTGCCGGTGTGGTAGAGGTAGTCGTGAACGACGGCCGCCGGGGAATATCGGCCCCAGGGCGGCACCACGCGCCAGAACAGGCGCGGCACCGAGGCGAAGTCGGTCTCGAACCCAGCGGGCACTTCGATGATGCGGCCAGCGCCGGTGCGGACACGGAACGGCTGGGTCAGCCTCGCGGTCATTCCATTGGGCAGGATCTCCACCCGGAGCGGTCCGGAGAGACCCAGCGCGGTGCCGGAAAACAGGGTCTTGGTTTCGGCGCTCATGACCGCCACCTCGCCTTGCCCGACTGGCGCACATCGACATGGACCCAGGAGGCGTAGACGCCGATGCCGCCTTCGCGGAAGAGTTGAATCTCCTCGGCGATGACCGCCAGTTCCTCGGGCGAAACACCTGCGGGACAGCTCACGTCGGCCGCCATGCCCAGCGTGTGGAAACTCTGCTCCGCGCCGCCCACCGCCTTGTTGTGCCGGTTGCAGCGGAAGCCGCTGGTGATGGACAGCGGTTTGCCGATGCGGTCGCGCAGCGTCTGCAGGGCGTCGACCAGGTCGGGATGGACTGCAGCCGAATGGCCGCAGCAGTTCGTGCCCTTGCAGGCGAATTCCGAACGGTTGAAATTCTTACTGAGATCACCCATTGCCGCCTCCTTGTGTGACCGCGCCGGAGTCCGCGTCGATGGTCACCATGGCTGGCGGCTCGTTTTGCGGCGTGGGCGGGGCCTCCTTATCGTTGGGTTTGCCCTGGGACTCGGCGGACTTGTCGCCCGCGCCCTTGCCGAGGGCGTTCTTCTTGAGTTTGAGTTCACAGAGATAGCCAGCGCCGCTGATGCTGTGGCGCACCGAGTGGCAGTAGTAGATGCCGGAAAACTTCCGGCCCACGCCCTTGATCTCGACGTTCTTCTTGGCGCGTAGCTGGGGAATGCCGATGGTGGCCGCATCCGCCTCGACCTGCCGCAGCTCGGCCTCGCGGAACTTGCCTTCGGCGCTGTCCTGGGCGGGCTCCTGGCGCGGCTCTTCGTGAAAGCCTTCGGATCGGTCGAAGCTGGGCACGATCTGCCCCGTCTCCTGTTCCTTGAAGCTGCCTTCGCCGGTGTTGCCGTCGACCAGATAGGTCTGCTTGCCCAGGGCCGTCCGCTCGGGGGTGGTGGCGTTGTTGGCCTTGTGCTCGACCACGTCCTTCTTGCGCGGGTCGACGCCGACCGTCTTGGTCTCGACACCCGCGCCCTTGGCTCCCTGGGATTGGGTGCTAGGGCGGAACGAGCGCAGCAGGCCCTTGGTGTCGGTGAAAAATTCGAGGGTCAGAAGCGGCGTCTGATCGAGCTCGCGGGGATGGAAATGGAGTTCGTCGTCCTGGATGTAGAAGACATAGCCGCTCACACCGTCGCCATCGCGGTCGCGGGCCTTTTCCGCCAGCTCCTTGAGGAACTGGGCGTCCGAGATGTTGCTCTGGGTGACGCGGAGATGGGTCCCCTTGGTGGCCGTGACCACCGGGGTGAGGCCGTTGGCGGCGGCGATCTGTTCGGCGATTTCCGAATAGAGAATGCCGGGAGCGGGTTTCTGCCAGACCTTCTGGTTCTCCTTGCCCGCGAGTTTGAAGCCCTTGTCGTAGGCCTTGATGCGGATGGTCGGATCGCCGTTTTCCGGGAAGTCGTAATCGATGTCCTTGATGACCGCCTTCTTGCGCGGAGAGAGGTTCCCCACGTAGCCGAAGCGGGCCACGATCTCGTTGCCTTCCTGGAACAGCGGATCGTCGACGAACTGCAGGTTGCGGTCGGTTACCGACAGTTCGAGGACATCCAACTCCTCCTCGTTGTCGGTGAAGACGAACGAGGTGATCTCCTGGGTAATGTCCTTCGAGAGGTCTTGTCCCTCGATCTGAATCAGAAATGTCGGCTTGAAGGTATCCAGATCCATGCGTTTCTCCGGCGGTTCGCAGTTCCCTGCTTACTTACCGGAAGGCATGGCGAGGTGTCGGACGCTTCAGTCGAGCAGGCGCATCTGGACGTGTTCGCGGGAGGGAATGCGCAGCGCCAAACCTGGCTCGAGCGCCAACGGGAAAAAGAGGTCGTTGTAGTCGCAGATGATCCACCAGAGCCGGGCGTCACCCATATAGCGGTGCGCGAGCAGATCCAGACGGTCGCCCTCGACTACGGTGTGCAGGCGGTCGTCATATCTCGGAGTAGTGTCGATGCGCTGGCGCATGCCGAGGGAGGTGCCATCACTGTCCCGGTAGAGAAGGCAGCGGGCGTAGCGGGAATCACGGCCGATCATGAACGTACCTCCGACCAGTTAATGGAACGGTCCACGTATTCTTCGAGGACGATGTCCACCTCGGCCCGTTGCGGTAGCAGGTTGTCCCGGTCGAACAGGCCGAAGAACCGCGCCTTCACCTGCCGGACGATGCAGGTCACGCCCGGGTAGAGATCGCCGAAGATAAGCAGCACGCGGTGCGGCGCGTTCTTGAGCATGGTTCCGGCGTGTTCCGGATATTGCAGCGAGCGGAGCCAGTCGACCTTCTGCTTCACCGGCCCCTTGAACAGCTCGACCTTGAAGGCGATCCGGCGCGGTTCCCCGGCGACATACTGGTAGCGCGGGTGGCTCATGCCGGGGATCTTGATCGTCGCGTAGTCGGTCGACTTCTCGTCGCTGATGGAGTTGGGGTTGTACTGGAATTCGAGCCGCTCCCCCGTGTCGGCGTCCACCAGATATCCCTTGATGGGCTGTTGATCCCAGGCCATTGCTTACACCTCGGCGATCTCGAGGATCGGCTTGCCCAGTTGTCCGGCCCGGTCGAGTTCCCGCCGCATGCCGCTGGAAATACCGTTGCCGGTGAACGCCCACACCTCGTCGCAACATTCCATGTAGGCCAGACCGCAGGCGATGCCCGTCTCCCGCTGCTCGGGAACGCTGTCATCGGTAAAGGTTGGATACAACAGGTGCGGCGCGAACGGCGCGTGACCGTTTCTCATGACCCGTCGGCAAAGCGCCTCGGCTACCTTGACGTTTCGGGCTATGTCACCCGCGAACGGGCTGCAGACAAAGATGCGTTTCATCGGTCCTCTCAAAGAGTTTCGTAGTTTCTGATCTTCCGCTCGCGAAGGTCCTTGTAGACCGCCTCGGCCACCTTCCGTCCATCGATGTTGGTGGTCACGCTCAGTTCTACCGGACGGTCGGCCAGGCCATCGAGGCGCGAGAGCAGCGATTCCAGTAGTTCGCGCAGCCCCGGACCGCTTTCCTCTGCACGCAGGGGTGTCGCGGGAGCGGTGCGGGCCGGAGTAATCAACCGTTCGGAAGGCACCGTCTCGGCCAGTCCCGATTGCAGGGGCTTCGCTATCGGAGTCGGCGCGGCCGTCTTGGGCCGTTCAATCCCGGCCGGAGCCAGAGAGGCACTTCCGATTTCCGGTGCCGGTTCCACCGCGAACGGCTTGATATAGCTCTTACTTACCGGCTCAACGGCTGCCGCGACGGTCTGCACGGTGCCGTTCATCTGTTGCGGATGCGGCGCGGCCGTGGCCATGACCGGCTGGAGCATCAGCATGGCGCTCAGGACCTTGGGCACCAGGCGCTCGTCCAGACGCGGCACGAGACTGAGCACGCTTTCGATGATGCGTTGCCCAATCGATTCGGCGGGCTGCGCGGTCTTGAGCGGTTGCTTCTGCTCGGCCACCTGCGGAATCGGGGTCTGGACTCCCAGCATGGCGCGAGCGGAGGAGAGCAAACCGTTGGCGATCCCGGCGCTTCTATCCTTGATCGCCTGAATGCCCGCGCTTGCGCCGCTGGAAAGCCTCTGCCAGAGAGATTGCCCCTCGGTACCGGCACTGGCAAAGATTCGGCCCACAGCCCCGGGGACGGCGGACAGCGTGGCAACGATCCGGTCGCGGAGATTGACGGCTCCCGTGGCCAGCGCGTCCCAGGCATTGACCTGGGGCGGCTTGATCGCCAGTTCGGGCGTGTTGCCAAACAGGGATTGTTTGAGACCGCCGAAGATGGCACCGGCCTTGGCAGCGACGGTTTGTGCGCCGGAGGTCAACCCATCCCAGAGTTTCCCGGCCATCCGGAAGGGAGCCGAGGCGGCGTCCATGAGGTTTCCGCCCGCCGTTTTGACCTGCTGCCACGCTCCCGCAGCGGCCGAGAGAATCCCGCGAGCGGCGAAACCGAACACTTTCGCGGGCAGTGTCTGGGTAAGGCTCATGCCGTCGGCGAGGGTCTTGAGCAGCGCGGAACCGGAGGCGGTCAGGCTGGCGAGTGGTCCCTCGCGGGCATCGGAGAACGGCAGCAGATTGCGCAGCTTGCCGAGGGCGTTCTTGAGCATGGTGAATGGATAGGTCACCGCCGACCAGATCCCTTCTCCCAGGGTGATCAGTAGCTTCTTGCCCGCCTCGAAGAAAGTGGTGTCCCCGGCGAAGAAGGAGCGCACGGTGGCAAACAGATCCCGCAGGGTGCTGATGATCGGAAGATTCAAAATCGCCTGGCCGATCTGCCCGGCGGCGTCGGCCACCAGGCGACCGATGGAGGTGAAGATGCCGGAAATGAAATTCCAGACGCCGACCACCACATCCCGCGCCCAGCGGAACGGGGTGGCAAGAAAATCGTAGACCGCGCCGCCAATGGCCTTGAGCCCATCCAGCAGGGAGATGTCGCCGGTCAGCACCTGCCAGACGGAATAGACGATCTTCCCGGCGGCCACGAAGGCCTCGCCGATCATGCGCACGGGCAACAGGAACTTGTAGATGAACTTGGCCGCTCCGACCAGGGACCCGACGATGGCCTTGCCGACCCAGACCACGCTGCGCACCACCACCACCAGGGCTCGGACGATGAGCGACAGGTTCCAGGCCACGATCTTCAGCGCGAATGCCAAACCTTGCAGAAGCACACCGGCGACGGTGCCGATAACCGTGCCGAAGGTGCGCCAGGACGACCCGTCGGTGGCGCTGGCGGCCACGCCGAAGATCTCCACCACTGAAAAGACCGCGCTGGCCAGTGCCGCGTAAGCGCTCATCAGGGTGCGAACGGTCGGTTCGAGGATGGCGCGGATGCGGACAAAGGCATGAGAAAAAGCGCCCCACAATCCGGCCAGCGCCTCGCGAACGCGCTAATAGGCTTTGAAGACGGTGACCACGAAACCCAGCAGTCCGGCGGATTCGAGCTTCTGGGCCAGTTCGGCCGACATCTGCCCGACGCCGCCGCTGAGCGATCCAACCAGCTCTCTGATCCCCTGGAAGACCAGCGTGACCTTGTTCCAGGCCCCGGTGATGATCTCCTGAATGCCGCCGAAGTTGGTTTCCCAGGCGCGTTTGAGCAGATACACCGAGAGGATCACGCCCGCGATGATCGCGGTAACAGGCAGAAAATAGGTCGCGACCGCCGAACCCACCCCGGCCAGCGCGGCGCTGATGGCCACGAACCCGGCCTTGATGGCGGGCAGCATGAGTCCCACCATGCCTACGGCGGCGGTGACGGCTCCGGCCACGACCAGAATGGTGCCGAGGGCCATGGACAACCCCAGGACCACCCGGGTCACGCCCGGCATCGATTTGGCCATGCGCTGCAGGAACAGAATGAAGCGGGAGACTCCGTTGATCACCGGCGTGACCACCGGCAGCAGAGTGCGTCCCAGGATTTCGCTGAGGTTGGCCACCTGCTGGCGCAGGAGCAGGAATCGGGCTCCGATGTCCTGGTTCATGGCGTCGGCCATCTGTTCGGTGACCGCCGTGCCGGTTTTCATGGCTCGGCCCACCGACTGGATATTGCCTTCGAGGCTCTCCATGCCCGCCGACATCTGCAGCAGGAACTTGACCGCCTCGTCGGAACCGAAGGCCTTCTTCAGCTTCACCTGGGCGGCGGCGTTGGAGAGATCGGGGAACTGGCGTTTGATCTCCTGCAGGATGGGAACCACGCCCTTGAGACGGCCGCTGGTGTCGGTGAAGGACAGGCCAAGCTCGTCACCGGCCTCGGCTGCCTTCATGATGAACGCCTTGTACAGCGTGCCTGCCTCGGACCCGGGCATGGTGGTCTGGAGCTGGCCGAGCACGGCGAGCTGCTCGTTCAGCGGAATGTTGCTCGCGGCCGCTACCGCGCCGATGTTCTTGATGGCGTCGGCCATCTGGGTGCCGTTGGTTTTGAACGAGGCCACGGTCTGTGCCATGGCTCCGGAAAAGGCGGTCGCCCATTCCATGTCGTTCATGTCGGCCATGATGGGCTTGAAGATCCCGTAGGCCGTGGTGAAGGTGCCGACCATTTCCTGGGTGGTGGCCTTGGTCGCCTTGGCGGTCATGGCGGCCATGGAGGTGAAGACGCCCACGGCCTCGTCGCTGAGGTTGGACAGGGCCGATTTCACGTCGTAGGTGGCGGTGATGAAGGCGGCCTTGTCGGCACCGGACCATTGGTTGGTGAAGGATTCTGCGGCGTCCTCGATGGCCCGGAGGTCCTGCACGCCGAGGGACGCTAGCTCTCCCAGGGCTTTCTGGGTCGCAGCGGTGGAGGCGACCAGGGCGGCGGGTACTGCCATCAGGGCCAGTCCCGCCCCCAGCATCATGGTGCCTTGCTGGATGCGGTCCAGGTTGCGGGTCATCCGCTCACTGGCGTCCGCCACGGTGGAATCGAGGTCCATCATGGAGCCACGGATGCGCTGCGCGTTCTGCGAGAACGCATCCTTCATCGATACCACTATGCCCAGTCCGAGATCGCTGTTCATCTATCGCCGTTCCGTTTGCTCACGTTCAAAATCAAGTTGCCGCTCGAGGGCCTCGACGAACTGACGCCTGACCCTGAGCGGCAGCGAGCGGGTTTCCGACCAGCCCCAATGTAGTCCGCCGTAAGCGAGAAAGAATGCGTCGCTTACAAGCGAACTCCGGGGAACAAAAAAGCCGGTTCGGCCTCCAGGCGGGTGCGGATCTTGGTGCCGCAGCCATCGCATTCGGTCTCGACCGAGGTGTCGATTCCCGCGTCGACCCGCGACATCTCCTGCCGCAGCGCGTTGCGGTCGCGCATCGACATTTCCGCCAGGCTCTTCTTGGTGGGAGCCTTGCCGTCGATGTCGAGGATGCGGATGAGCATGGCCGAGCTGATGTTGGGCTCGCGCAGGCTGGCCAGGCGCTTCTCCTTATGGCCGTCGAGATATCCGAAGCGGACGGTTTTCTTCGAGCCGGGCAGTTTGAAGGCGAACTCCCGCTCTTCGCCGTAAGGGGTGATCTTGAGATCCTCGAGATTGACGGTCACGAAGTTGGTCATGCGGCAGGCGCTGTTCGGGCAGCTCAGCTCCAGCTCCACCTCGTCGCCGAGGGAAATCTGGCGTAGGCGGACCAGGGCGAACAGCCGGTCACCCGAGAGCAGATTCATCACCTCGGAAAGATCGGGATCGGTCTTCTCGCCCAGCCGGACGAAACAATTGCGGAGCACCTGGTTGATCGCCTCTCCGGAGCGGATCAGACGCTGATTGGTGAGCAGTTCTTCCTCGGCCCCGGTCATTTCCCGGAGCTCGAGTTCAGTGCCGCTTGGCAGTTCAAAGCTGTACATGGTCGATCCTCCGGTTTAGGTCCAGTATTGGAAGCAGATGGTGAGTTTCTCGATGGTGTTCTCGGTGTTGCCGCCCTCGAGCTCGTCGTATTCGAGCGCCTTCACCCAGGCCCCATGCAGAGTCCAGCGACGGGTCTCGTTGCCGGTGCGGTCGTAGCGGACAACGTCGATGTCGCGCATGTAGTCGGCCGGAAGACCTCCGGTGACGGCATTCACGTCCACCTGTTTCTTGATCCATTCGCGGGCCGCCTCGTCGGAGCCGTCCTGCAGGTTGCCTTTCTCGAGGGTGATGTCCTCGAACTTGACCCGGCCCGCCACCTTCTGGTCGAACATGGACCCGGCCGGGGCAAAGGCCACTTCCTCGAATTCGGTTTTGGGCTCCTGTCCCTTGTGGAACAGGGCCACGTCGAAGCCGTTTACCTCGATGGCGAACTGCCAGTTCTGGTAAAGGCTCTTGGGCATGTTTCCGCTTCTCATAGCCGTGTTCTCCCGTTAGATGATTTCTTTGAAGTCCGCGCCGGTGCTGGTCAGGATGAAGTTCAGCTCGATGAACTCCGCCGTCTTGGTCGGCTTGACGAACACGCGGGCCACCATTTCGTTGCGGTCGATGACCGCCGGGGTGTTGGTCTCCTCGTCGCACTGGAAAGCGAAGTCGTAGAGGCCGCCCTTGTCCTTGATGTCCTGCAGGAAGGGGTTGATCAGGCGGCCGAGGGCACGCCAGGTCTGGGGATGGTTCGGCTCGAACACCACGAAGCGGGAGGATTCCGAGATAGCTTCCTCCATGAACATCATCAGGCGGCGGACGTTGATACGGTCCACGGCCGAGGGCTGGCTCTGCAGCGTCTTCTGGCCCCAGATGTTGATGCCGGTGTCGGGGAACACGGCGATGACGTTGACCCCTTCCGGATAGAGCACATCGCGCTCGCCACGGCTGGTCTTGTAGGCTAGGGAGAGCGTGTTGAAGATGCGGCCACGGTCGATACCGGCGGGCGCGTTCCAGACGTTGGTCTTCTGGTCGCTGCGGGCGATGCAGCCCGCCACCGCGCCGCAGGGCGGCACCAGCTTCTTGCGCGAGTTGACCGGATCGCTGATCTCCAGCCAGGGGTAGTAGAGCGCCGCGTAGGAGGAGTTGAATGCCGCGTGGCTGTACATCCCTTGTCCCTTGCGGAAGTCGACCGCTTCGAGCGGCTCCAGATGCATGGGCGTGTCGGCGATGAACAGCAGATCCTTGCGCCCCTCGGCATAGGCGATTCCGGCGTTGATCACCGGCACCGTGGTGACGCCGGGAACCATCAGCAGGTTCAGGGCGTCGATCTCGTCAAAGCCATAGAGGCCGGTATGCTGCGAGGGATCGCCGATGAAATCGGCATCGGCCAGATCGGTCAGCCCGTTGTCGCCGCCGCTGAGCGTGAACACGCCCAATGCCGGACGGTCGCCGGGAGTCCCCGTTGCTGCGGCCAGATCCTGGACCAGGATGAAATCCGAGCGGTCGTTGATCGCCAGCTCCACATGGTTCGGCAGCGTCTCGTCCATGCTCAGATCCTTGAACACCTCGACCACATCGCCTTTGTGCCGGACCACCAGGTTGAAATGGTTGGCCGGGTCAAGGGAGCCGTCCTCGATGGAGACTGAGAGTCGGTCGCCCCAGACGCCTTCGTTCACGGCCTCGATCCGCAGGGCGTCGGCGGGCGTCGCCTCCCGGTTCTGCAGCACGATGGAAGACTTGAGCGCCGTCAGAGTGTCCCGGTCGGTGGGATCGGTGAGATGGGCGATGCGGGTGACATAGAGGACCGAGCCGCCGTTGTCGAAAAACGCCCGGGCGGCGTAGGCCAGATAGCTCTCGTTGATGTAGGAGCCGAAACGGTTGATGAACTGCTCCCAGCTCGTCACCAGCACGGGCTTGTTGATCGGGCCTTTTTCGGCCACCCCGACCATGGCGGCCGACGAGGTCGAGATCTGCTTCACATAGAAACTGAAGTCCGTTTCCCGGGTGTAAATCCCGGGCGATAGATAGGTCGGCATGGTTATTTCCTCCGCTTGCTGGTGGTCTTGGCCTCATCGGTTCCGGCGTCCTCGGTCGTCGTGGGCTTTTCCGGCTCCGGTTCCGCGCCGCCGGTCAGGTCGGTAATGCGCACCAGGCCGCGTTTCCCGGCGGTCTTGATCTCGGCGGAGAGGTCCTTGCGGGCGATGCTCTTGCGCTCTCGCGGCCCGAGGTGGAGGGTTCCCTGGCCGGAGAGGTTGAACGTCAGGGGTTGGAACTGCAGGTTTCTGATCTCGATCACGGTTGTTCTCCTTTACGGTTGAATGGTTCGTTGCTCTGTCACGTCGCCGTGAAACTGGAAGGTCCGGTCCCGGATCAGCCGACCGTCGCGCAGGTCGCCGTCGTACACCGGGCAGGATTCGATGCGGATGCGTCCGGAGCTCTGCCGAAGATTGGAGAGGTTCACCCGGGCCAGGCCGCCCAGAGGAACCAGTTCGGTAAGGTTCAGGCTGCCCTCGTCGGTGATGGCGATCTCCGGGTGAAGCTGGAGGAACCGCGACACCGACTCGTGAAAACCGAGCAGTTCGGCCTCCCGATCCACGGTCACCACCAGGTCGAAATCGAGGTGATAGAGCCGGGGAAACCGGCACTCCTCGAAACTCAGCTCCGCGACATTCTTCTCGAACAGGCGGCTCTGGCTGCGGCGAAAGCGGTCTTCCGCCAGCTTCGGCCCCTGGAGGATGACACTGGGGGTGCGCTGGACCTCGAACAGGTCATCCGGAAACACCAGCACGGTGTCCGGATGGATGGCCTGCTTGGCCAAGCGGATCAGGGTTTCTGTGACGGTCTGTATCGTGCTCAAGGGACGCCTCCGTTTTCTGCCTGGTTACTTACCGGAAGCGCTGGCGATGTGTCGGAGGCTCAGAGCGGAGGGTACTGCGGAGGGGCTCTTTCTTCAGCATCAACAGTTTTTCAAAAAAACTGGTTGACAAATCCCGTACAAGGAATAAAGATAGTAATCAATTACTCACTTTCATGGAGGCTTATATGAACTCATCAAACAAACATCTTCCGGCTGAGGAACGACGGGCAGTGACGGTAGAGGCGGTGGTCGAGTTGGCTGGTGAACAGAACCCGAGCGAGATTACCACGGCTGCCATAGCCAAACGCATGGGACTGACCCAGGGCGCTCTTTTTCGTCATTTCCCAAACAAGGATGCCATCTTACAAGCTGTTATGGAATGGGTGGCCGAACGATTAATGTCCCGCATTGAAAAAGCAGTTCATGCAGAGCCCTCTCCTCTTGCCGCACTCGAAAGCATGTTTATGGCGCATGTGGACTTTATAACAGAGCACCCCGGTATTCCCCGTATGTTGTTTGGTGAATTGCAACGATCTGAGGAAACCGCGCCCAAGCGGATGGCGCAAACGCTCATCCGCCGTTATGGGGAGCGCCTCAATCGTTTGTTTGAACAAGGAAAGGCCTGCGGTGAGCTTGATGGGAAACTTGATAACGAGGCTGCGGCCACGCTCTTCATCGGCACTATTCAAGGATTGGTCATGCAATCGTTGATAGCTGGAGATGTCAGCCATATGCGTCGCAATGCACCGAAAGTTTTTGCCATCTATCAACAGGGCATCAGGAGTGCATCATGAAAAAATTGCCCTTCCAAAAACGTACCTTGGCGCTGATAGCTGTGCTTTTTCCTCTGCTTGTGCTTTTTGTCTATGTGGCCTTGCGTTCGGGGCCGCTTGCTCCGGTATCAGTTGTATTAGCCACCGTCGAGAACAAGAGCATCTCACCGAAACTATTCGGCATCGGAACCATTGAGGCTCGTTACACCTACAAAATTGGCCCAACGTTTGCGGGGCGAGTCAAACGCTTGGACGTACACGTAGGTGAGCGTGTCAAGGCCGGGCAAGTGCTTGGCGAAATGGACCCGGTCGACCTTGATGAACGTATCAGGGCTCAAGATGCCACGCTGAAACGTGCAAACGCTCAGTTAAACGAAGCGCAGGCGCGTAAGGATTATGCGCAGACACAGGCTTTACGTTACGAGCAGTTACTTAAAGCGCGGTCCACCAGTGAGGAAGTGGTAGCCACTAAACAACAAGACCTCTTGGTTGCGAAAGCAGGGCTGACTGCGGCGCGAGAGGAACTATCTCGTGTACGTGCAGAACGAGAGGCATTAGAGGCGCAGCGCAGCAATTTGTCTCTGGTTGCGCCAGTTGACGGCTTGGTCGTTTCGCGTGATGCCGACCCGGGAACCACCGTGGTTGCAGGTCAGGCTGTCGTAGAGCTGATCGACCCGAGCACACTGTGGGTCAATGTCCGCTTCGATCAAATTCGTGCGCGAGGTCTCGCCGCAGGCTTATCAGCCCAGATCACATTACGTTCTCAGGCAGGTGAGCTGCAGGCTGGACGTGTACTGAGAGTCGAACCCCTGGCAGACGCGGTAACGGAAGAAACACTGGCCAAGGTTGTCTTCGATCAAATTCCTGATCCGCTGCCACCTATCGGCGAACTGGCCGAAATCACTATTACCTTACCGACACTTGCGGCAACACCGGTTGTCCCAAATGCCGCTATCCATCATAAGGATAGCAGACTGGGCGTGTGGCAGGTCACTAATGGCGATCTTCGCTTTACAGCAGTTTCACTGGGGATTGCCGATTTGGAGGGTCGTGTTCAAATACGAGAAGGGCTCAAGGTTGGTGACCAAGTAGTGGCCTACAGCGAAAACGCCCTGAATGAGCATAGCCGGATTCACGTCGTTGACCATATTCCGGGGGTGACGCAATGATCAGCTTGGCAGGACGCGACATCATGCACTCCTGGGGTAAGTTCGTCTTCACCGGTATGGGTCTTGGGCTACTCATCGGCATCACACTGTCTATGGCAGGGATTTATCGTGGCATGGTGGATGATGCCAAAGTGTTGCTCGACAATAGCGGTGCTGATCTCTGGGTGGTACAGAAGGACACTCTTGGTCCCTACGCTGAGTCATCAAGTCTCTACGATGATATCTGGCGCGGGATTCGAGGCATGCCGGGGGTGGAGCGGGCGGCAAACATCACTTATCTCACCATGCAGGTGGGAAAACAAGATGGTGACGTACGTGCCATGGTTACTGGCGTCACTCCTGGAGAACCTGGGACACCCGGGTGGCCGCCATATCTAGTCGCGGGTCGCCAGATTACTCGGAGTCATTACGAGGCCGTCGCCGACATAGCTTCCGGATTTAAACTTGGCGACCGAATCCAGATCCGCCGCAATCACTACACCATAGTCGGCCTGACCAGAAGGATGGTCTCTTCCAATGGCGACCCGATGGTGTTCATTCCTCTTAAAGACGCCCAGGAAGCACAGTTTCTCAAGGATAATGACGCCATCCGAGAGCAGCGTCGACGCACGGCCGAGAACCCTGCTTTCAACAGACCCGGAGTGCCAGGCCTGCTCGATGCGGTTATTGCCTCGCAAAGCACCAACCCCTACGTCAATGCGGTTTTGGTGCGGGTTGAACCGGGCCATGCCCCGGAAGAAGTCGCTGAGTCGATCCGCCGCTGGAAGCGCTTAACCGTCTATACCCGCAGCCAGATGGAGGAGATTTTGGTTGGTAAGCTGATCGCTACCTCCGCCAGACAGATCTTCATGTTTCTGGTGATCCTTTCGATTGTCAGCTCCGCCATTGTGGCCTTCATCATCTACACCCTGACACTCGGGAAAATTCGTGAGATTGCTGTCTTGAAACTGATCGGCACTAAAAATCGCACCATTGTCGGTTTGATCATGCAACAGTCCATCGCTTTAGGTTTGATCGGCTTTGTGGTGGGTAAGATTTCGGCAACGTTATTGATGGCGCCAATCTTTCCCAAATATGTGCTGCTGCAACCACTCGACTCCGTTATGGGTTTTATCGCCGTGGTTATGATCTGCGTACTGTCGAGCATTATCGCCATTCGTGCCGCGCTCAGAGTCGATCCGGCCGAAGCCATAGGGGGCTGACATGACTGCTAAAGGTATTCGTATCCAGGGGTTAAAAAAACGTTATGGAAGTGGCGATACCGCCGTTGATGCCCTAAAGACCGTCGACATGCACGTTGCGCCGGGCGAGGTCGTTGGACTGATAGGTCCTTCTGGATCTGGCAAAACCACGCTCCTTAAATGTTTGGGAGCGGTGATCGAGCCGACCGCCGGAAAAATGATACTCGGAGATGACGTCATTTATGATGATGGCTGGAAGGTCAAAGATCTTCGTGCCTTGCGGCGGGACCGGATAGGCTTTGTATTCCAAGCACCTTATCTGATTCCTTTCCTCGATGTCACCGACAACGTAGCCCTTCTGCCCATGCTGGCGGGAATGCCAAATGCCGAGGCGCGTAAACGGGCAATAGGATTGTTTAAAGCGCTTGATGTGGAGCATCGCGCCAAGGCCATGCCATCTCAACTCTCTGGTGGAGAACAGCAACGAGTGGCTATTGCACGTGGCTTGGTGAATCGTCCCCCGGTAATACTGGCCGATGAACCGACCGCTCCGCTTGATAGTGAGCGCGCCCTGGCCGTAATCCGGATCTTGAACGATATGGCCAAAAAATTCGAGACCGCCATTATTGTCGTCACCCACGATGAAAAAATCATTCCCACCTTCAAACGCATATATCACATCCGTGACGGGGTAACCTATGAAGAAGAAGGCGAAGGACGTGGTTTCGAATGAGATCAATACAGAAAGGTATTCAAAATGACAAAAGACGTCTGGCTTAAACGAGTCGCATTGGTTGTGCTCATGACTATTTTAACCGCAATCAGTTCTGCAACGTGGGCCGAAGAGAACGATAGTGCAGTCAAAGCGCTCTCGCTGAGAAATATCATGCAGGAATTGAGCAATAACATGCAGATAGTGACTGATGCCATTTCCAGAGAGGACTGGGAACAGGTGGCGGGAACTGCGCCGCAGATTGCCAATCATCCACAGCCGCCGATAGCAGAGAAGATGCGCATTTTAGGTTTTGCAGGTTCCAATGTGAGCAACTTCAAAAGTTTTGACAAGCAGACACATCAAGCCGCAAAGGAATTAGAAGAAATCGCCATGAGAAAAGACGGTAAAGGGGTGATAGCACAGTTCGCAACACTCCAAAAAAGTTGTCTCGCTTGTCACCAGAGTTTTAGAAAAACCTTCAAGGAGCATTTTTATGGGAAATAATAATATGGTTGTTCATTATGCTCTGATAGGAATGTGTCTTCTGACGTTGACAGGATGTGCTGTTGGGCCTGACTTCCAGCGCCCGGCACCCCCTGATGTGATTGGTTATACTCCCACCCCGCTGGCTACAAGTTTGAATTCCTCCCCCACCACGCTGGGTGATCCACAAAACATTATTAAGGCAGAACGACTAACAAAACATTGGTGGCGAGCGATGGGTGCCGACAAACTAGACATGCTCATCAGCGAGGCCCTGGAACGTAATCCAACCCTGATGGCGGCAGAGGCTACTTTGCGTCAGGCTCAGGAACTTTACGCGGCGAGGGCTGGTTCGACGCTTTATCCACAATTAGAGGGCAACTTGGGTGGCCAGCGCCAACGCTTCAATCCTGGAACATTAGGACAAACCGGAGAAGCACGGGAATTCAGTCTCTACAACGCTGGCGTGGGTGTTCGCTATACATTTGATCTGGCCGGGGGCAATCGTAGGGCGTTGGAAGCTCTGGCTGCCCGGAGCGATTATCAGCAGTTTCAATTGGAAGGTGCTCGTTTGACATTGGTGGCAAATATCGTCACAACGGCCATCACTCAGGCAAGCCTGAAAAGGCAGACTGAAATTATAGAAAACATCTTGAAGTCGCAGGAAAACCAACTCGAACTAACCCGGGAACGCATTCGTCTTGGTCATGGAGAACCGGACGATGCGTTAGCCCTGCAGACACAGTTGGAGCAAACGCGCGCCAAACTGCCGCCGTTACGTTATCAACTTCAACAAAACGAACATTTTTTGGCCGTTCTTGTGGGTAAAGCTCCAGGAGAGAGTTTGTTGCCGTCGTTTACCTTGGAGGATTTCACCTTGCCGCCGGAGTTGCCATTGTTAATCCCCTCTGAACTGGTGCGTGCAAGGCCGGATATTCTCGGTGCTGAAGCGTTGCTGCACGCCTCTAATGCAGAATACGGGGTCGCAATATCGAAACTATATCCCCAACTCAACCTTAGTGCCGATCTTGGATCGCAGGCACTGACGACCGGTGCGTTGTTCGGCGGTGGTTCTGCTGTTTGGAGTCTGGTGGGGCAGCTGACACAACCCCTGTTCAATCCAGGCTTGCCCGCTGAAAAGAGAGCAGCTCTCGCCGCTTTCGATGCGGCTGCGGCAAACTACCAGTCCGTTGTTCTGGAAGCTCTTCGCAACGTAGCTGATGTACTGAGGGCATTGGAGAATGATTCAAAAAGGCTGGAGGCTCTTTCTGCCGCTGATTCCACTTCAGGGAAGTCCCTAGAGTCGACACAGCGCCGGTATAAGCTTGGAACTGTAAGCTATTACGATCTGCTTATCGCACAGCAGCAACGGCTTCAAACCGAACTCGATCTGACAGAAGGCCAGGCAAAACGCCTGGTCAACACTGCCGCGTTTTACCAGGCGATGGGCGGCGGATTAAATGGCATTACCGGAAGCGCTGGCGATGTGTCGGAGGCTCAAAGCGCGGAGCGGATCGCCTCGCGATAGTTCTGGAGGATCTGCTCGCGGTACTTATCCATCACCGGATGCAGAAAGGGTCTGGCGGGGATGATGATGGTCGCGCCGTTCGGATGTTTGATGGTGGCCCCGTACTCCATGACGGCACCGATGTTCACCATGTCTTCCCCGTCCTTGTTGACGGTGCCGCGCAGCAGGCCGACGAACGCCTTGTCGGCCATGATTTTTTGGGTGATGGAGTTGACGAGAAAGCCGGTGTCGATGAGCGCCTTGCTTGAGCCTTTGCGCTCGATGGTGCTCTCGGCGAGTTTCACGAAGGCCTGTCCGCCCGGGGCCTGGGAGCGAATCCCCCGCTGGATCTCGCGCACCAGAAAAAGGGCGTTGCGGATCGTGGCCTGACGCAGGGCCGTGGCCAGGCGCGGCCCCATGCCGGTGGTCAGCTTGGCGCGGGCCTTGTCCCAGTCACCGGTCCGCCTAACGCCCATTGAGCTTCACCAGTTGCAGGTTCTTGTGAGTGACGGTGCCGAAGAAGTGTTCTTCTTCCACACTCTGTATGCGATAGGTTTCCCTGTCTGAGGCCAGGCGGTCTTCACCCCGGACATCGGCATCCGGAAGGACACAGGCGAGCGCGTCGATCTTGCCGCTCAGCTCCTCCGGCGGGGTTTCGTTCAGTTCGAGGGGGATGACGGAGATTTCCGTGTATTCGGCATCGTCGGTGCCGTAGAGCCGCTCGCCGGGAACCACGCGCAGGATGCGTGCGGTCTGGCCCGAGGAGAGGATCAGCCGGGCGACATCGGCCACGGCTTCGGCGCGTTCCCGGTCATTCAACAACATCGAGATCGATCCCTTGTTCGTAGATGACCGGCGTAAGGCCGCTCGGGGTCAGGATGTAGGCTTCCTGATCGAGCTGGGTGGCCGGACGCAGCTCGGTGAGCCGCTGCCGGTAGTCGGCGAGCAGATCGGCCTCGAGCTTGGCCCAGTGGCCGGGCTGTCCAGTTTTGTCCACTCTCTTGTCGCCGCTGGAAAAGGAGAAGGCGTTGGCGGTGGCCGAACGCATGACCTGGCAGGCGTGGATCTGCGCCATGATCACCAGGAGCTCGCGGACCTCGCCGGTGGGATCGGGGGTGATCTCTCCGACCGTGATCGTCAGCGATTGGTCGAGGTCACGGCCGACCCGGAAAACGGCTTTCCGGACGCATCTCTCCAGAGTCTGGTCCTCGAAGAGAGATGCGCCCGGATCGGACAGGTCGAGCCGCAGGTCGGCGATCAGGTCACTCAGCAGCACCTTGCAGGCCCTCCAGACGGCTCTTGAGCGCGTCGATCACCGTGCGGCGTTTTTCGGTTTCCATGTAGCCCTTGAGGGTCTCCGGATTGGCCTCCTCGTTGACCTTGGAAATCGCGTCGGTGGCGGAGAGCTTGCTCAGGTCCACCGGTTCCGCGTCCTGGTCTGGCTCTGGAGGGGCGAGCGGTTCCTGCTTCGGTTTGTCGGCCATGGCCAGGCGGCCGTTCTTGAGCGCCGCCTGGATCTGCTTGGTGAGGCGTTCCACCTCGACTACTTGGCCGGGCTTGAGTTTCAGCCCGGCGTCGGGGATCACCAGAACGCCGGGACGGATGTTCTTGATTCGATTCATCTCACGTCACCTCCCGGATTACGGAACCAGTTTGACCTTGGCCATGATGTCGGGGCGGGTAATGCCCTGACCGATCTCGGACCACACCAGCCAGCCGGTTTTGAACCGGGTCTTCTGGTCGATGGACTCCGTCTTCAGGTTTTCGCGCACCGGCATCTTCCCGACCTCTTCATCCGGGACGATGATGATCTCGTCCAGCGGCATGGAGGCGGTCAGCAGAATGCCGCCGGTGCCGTAGTTTTTGATGACACCTTTCTGGCGCAGCTCGAGCTTGGTCTGGGGATCGAGGTTCCAGCCGCGCATGTCGTTGAAACGGCGGCCGCGCATGACGATGTACTTCACCGACAGCTCCAGATCCTCGATGATCGAGATGGCCTCGTTCAGTGCATCCTCGGTGAGCAGGTCGCCGGTGACCTCGATGGTGTTGGCCGCCGGGATGGCCGAGGAGAGCACCGAGATGGTGCGGCGGTCCATCTCCTTGCGGATGGCGTCGGCGGCGCTGGTCTGAATGTCCATCAGCGTGCCGATGTTGCCGTTTTTTAGGACGGAAACGTCCACCATCGGGTTGGAGTGGATGCGGTTGGTGGGGAACTCGACCTCGTCCTTGCCCACCTCCTGCTCCTGGGCGTCGCCGTCCTTGCTGATCCAGTGGGCTTTGACGGTCGGTTTCTTCTGGTAGACCGGACGTTCGCCCTTGGGCAACGTGTGCTTGGTGAGCAGCAGCGAGGAGATCTCCTTGCGCTTGATCTCCTGTTCGATGGGCGCGGCGATGGCGGCGGCAAGCGCCCGCATGCCTTCGGGCGACTCGAGAGCCTCGCTCATGAGCCGCGCCATGGTTTCCATGTACTCCTGGGAGTGGATCTTCAACTGATTGGTTTTCATGTGCGTTGGCTCCTTGGGTTAGACGAGCAGGCGAAATTTGAGAACGCCGCTCTGTACGGAAATGGCGTGGGCGACCACATGCTCTCCGGCCGCGACACCGTTGGTCAGGCGACCGCTCGCCGAAACTTTCAGGTCGTCTCCGGCGACGACGGTCCCTTCGAAGGCGTCGGTCTCGTAGACGCCGCCGTCGCAGTAGATGCCGGGCATTTCGCCACCGGCGTAGTCCTTGATCAGGATGCCGAAGGAGCGTTTGGTGGGATCGGTGTTGACGGCGAACAGGTCGTCGCCGACCACGCGGACCACCTGGCCGAGCTGGCCGTCGCCCTGGATGTGGCCGTCGCCATAGGCGAGGCTGCGGTGACACGGATTGATGAATGACATGGTGTTTCCTCCTTATGCGTTGATTTGCGAGTGTTCGGGAGAGTCCTCGCCGACACGGTTGCGGTAAGCGGCCATGAACCCGTCGCGCAGACGGTCCTCGAGCGACACCTTGCGGTCGTCCACATCGTGGGGCCGGACACCGGCGTCGCTGCGCAGCGGGGTTTCCGTCGATGCCTTGGCGGCGGGCTTGCCGCCCTGGTCGCTGTCGGCGGGTTTCTCTTCCTTGTCCTTGTCCGCTTTTGCCGATTTGGGCAGGCGCTCGTAAGCAGCCTCGGTGGCGGCGAAGGCTTCGTCGGACAGTTCGGCCAGGCGTTTCAGTTCGGCTTCCCGGTCCTCCTCGGACGCGAAGGAGAGTCCCTGCTTCTCCAGCCGGGTGAGCAGCTTCTTGGCCCGGGAGCGGCAGGCGGCCGCCTTTTGTTCGGCTTCCAGTTCCTGGACGCGTTTCTGCAGCTCGGCGACCTGGGCCTTGAGCTGCCGGTTTTCCTTTTCCAGGTCGGTAACGCGGGCAGGATCGCCTTCCTGCTGGGCCGGTTTCTTCTTGGCCGCTTCGACGGCCTGGTCATCGGTGGGTTTGGTTTTGTCTTCCATCGTGGAATCTCCTTCGGGTTGGGATTGGTCGGGCTGGCTCTGAAGGGACGCCACCTGCAGAATCCTGGCGTTCTCGTCCGCGCCTTTGCGGTCGAGCAGTCCCAGTCCGGTGAAAGTGACGCCGTGCAGAATCTCGAAAACGGGTTGGCCGTTGAAATCACGGCCTTTGAATTTGCGCAGGTGGGTGCAGTAGTCGGCCTTGTTCTGGAAGCGCTTGTGGCAGACCGAGCATTCGCCCTCCTGGTAGTCGCACTCCATGGAGACCTGGGAGATGATCCCGCGCTTCATCAGTTTGTAGGCCAGCCGGGCGGCCGGGGTGTCGTGGACGTACAGCTCGCCGACGCATTCCACGCGGCCGCCGTTGTCGTCCTCCAGGTAGTCGGCGGCGACGATGCCGCCCACGATGTCGTTGAACTCCTGCGAATGCTGCAGATCGACCTTCTTGTTCACGGCCGTCATGTGCCGACCGGACAACTCCTCGGCGGTGAAGTGGTCGCCGTTCTTGTTGGTGCCGGTGCGGCAGAGCACGAAACTGAACTGGGGGTCGCCCGCCGAGCCGACATCCATGGCCTCGGTCGCGAGGCGTTCACCATCGCCCAGTCGGATGTCCACGGGGATGCTTGTGTGGAAGTTCGCGGCGGCGGCCATCGGAACGGGTTTCTCCTCCCGCTCGGCGCTGGCCTTGGCCCCGGGAGCGCAGACGAACAGACGCTCCTTGGCGTTGGAAGCCTCGCCGTGCTTGGAGGTGATGGCGTAGTGGTGATCCTTGGACTTCATCCGGCTCTGTTTGCCGAAGGAGCCGATGATCCGCTTCATCTCCTGCTCGTTGGGATAGGCGTGATCGCGGTAGGAGATCAGCCAGTGCGGAATGTGCTTGGCGTTGCCGAGAAAGGTCTGGAAGAACTCGCTGGCGTTGGCCTTGGTGACGGTCTTGTGGTCGGTCTCGTAATACTTGACCTTGGTGTCGGCCTTGATTTCGAGCCCTTCCCAATAGGTCATGAGCCCCTCCACGAAGTGGTAGGCCCGCTCGTAGTTGGTGGTCGAGAACTCGGTGGCGTAGGGCGGATCGAAGTAGGCCAGATCCGCCTTGGCTTTCGGCAGCAGGTCGTTGATGTCCTGCCGGTACGCCTTGTTCTCCTTGTCGTTGTCGAAGACCAGGGCGTTGATGCGCTGCAGGTTCTTGCGCAGACGATCCTTGAACTCGTCGGGGGTATCCTGGCGGCGGCCATAATCGGTGGACGACGAGAAGTGGCCGAAGCCACCCTTGCCGCTCATGCAGGTCTTGCCGAGGCCGAACAGGGCGATGTCTTTCTTGAAGCCGGAGAGCTTGTCGCAGTTGGCGCGGATAGTGTCGATCAGTGCATGGACACCCTTGGCGAAGAAGATGCCCTTGAAGTTGTCCTGAACGAAGCTGCCCGCTTTGGCGGTGTCGGCCAGAAGCGCTTCGATCTCGTCCTCGCTCAGGCGAACCGAGTTGTTCTCGATGATCGCCTTGGCGGCGTGGTGGCAGTAGCGGAGCCGGTCGTTGGCGATGACCTGGAGGCCCTTGGTCTTGTACATGTAGGCCACGACCGCAGACCCCGAAAAGGCATCCAGCACGGTGCCAACGCCTTCCGGAGTATGCTTCCAGATCCAGTCGACGAGCTTCTGCTTACTGCCGATGTAGTTGGTGATGTACTTGGGGCGTTTCTCGGGAGGGAGCTCTTCAGGAGCGGACTGTTCGGCGGCCTCGGACCCGAGCGTGTCGGGATCGAGAGTCAGCGCCGCATCGGCCTCCAGTAGAAACGCCAGCCTTTCCAGGTCTGTGGCGAACAGTTCCATCAACGTCTCCGGTCAGTTTGCTGTGCTCTCCGCGACCTGCGGGGAGCGTTCAGCGGTTACTTACCGGAAGCGTCGGCGATGTGTCGGAAGGTGAGGCGAATTTCAGCTGTCGGGGTTCAGCCGGGCCAGAACGGCCTTGCCGCAGGCGTCGATGGAGGGGTATTCGTCGGTCTCGGTGATCTCGGAAAAGACCCCGTCATAGGGGGATCGGGACAGCCGGTGGTATTCGAGAAAATCTGCCGGAAGCGAGGTGGCCCCGGCCTCGACCAGACGGTTGACGACCCAGGCGGCTTCGTCCTTGCGGTCGGCAAGCCCGTTCGGCCCCCGGTCGAGGTAATACATCTCCACATCCAGGCCGGGTCCCGGCCCCTGAACCCAGACGCCCACGGGCACGTATTCCGGGACGGTGGCTTGCCGGTCGGCGAGTATCGAGTCGATCATATAGCGCAGTTTCATGACCAGTCCTCCGCGATCCGGAGATGCTCTGCCAGAAGCTGGTCGTCGATCCGGCGGAATCTCTCGGCGTTTTTCTTCCTGTAGGAGATCCAGCGTTGCCAGTCCGCCGCGAGTTCGGGCTCCGAGACCGGCTCGATCATTTCGACATGGTGAATGCGGCCCAGGTCGTCGGTCAGATCGACAATCAGCCACCCTTCGGCCTTCTTACCGTCATGTTCGGCTGTCAGGGTGTCTTCGACCCGGACATCCACCACCTTGATGGTGTGGGCGTGCTGGAAGCCCTCGTCGTAACCGAGCGCCTTCCACAACAGCCAGAAATCGGTGCGCAGATGGTTGCCAGCAGCGTCGAAATGGGGTGCGATCCGGGTGACGGTGAAGCTGTCCACCAGGGTATCCAGAAAGAGATCCCCGGATTCTCTGACGGTCATGCGGCTGCCCCGGCTGTTGAACCAGTGCAGCGATTCCTGCAGCCGCCGTTTTTCCTGTTCGATAAAGTCCTTCATGGTCATTGTTTGCGTTTGCTCCATCTTTGCGGGGTATGGACGATGTCCTCCACCTTGCGCCCGTCGGGCAGTTTCTTGATGCCGCGCCGGGTGAAACTCTGGATGATCTCCCGGCGTTCGTTGTCGCTTCTGGCGACGATGAATTCGATGTTGTCCAGCAGCGTCACCGAGTATTTGAAGATGGTCTCGTTGCCATGGCGCTGCGAGAACCGCTTCCAATCATCGATGCTGGCTCCCCGGTTGCGCTGCACGTAGTCGTCGATCACCTTGCCGTAGGCGTCATGGTCATAGCTGATGGCGTCCATGCGCCGCAGCATCTGTTTCTTGAAGTAAAGGGCCGGTGAGGCGTCGCTGGCCGGTTGCTTCTTGATTCGGGTGAAGAAATAGCTCGCGCCGCCGGTCTGCATGTCGGCCACCGGGGACATTCCGCCCGGAGCCACGCCCATGCGCATCTTCTCGACCGTGCTGACCATGGCTCCGTTGTTCTCCATGATCAAGTCGATGAAGCCGGACATGCTCTCACCGTTGGTCAGATCGTGGACCAGCGAATAGCCCTTCATCTGTTTTTCCAGGTCCTCCTCGGTGATGTCGAACCGGAACTGGTGCCGGTATCCGCCCTTGGCGTCGCGGTCCAGAAAGCCCGCCTGGTATTCGCCCAGCGGGTTGTATCCGGAAAGCTGGGTGATGTCCTGGACACCCAGTTCCTTTTGCCAATAGCCGCGCAGGGCCTGGACCCGCTCGGTGGTGGTGGCGTTGCGGTCATCGAGGGATTTCTGCAGCCGTTTGTAATCGGCGCTCTTGTCGGTCTTGCGGATGTAGGCAAGCTTTTCGAGGTACATCTGCTCCGCGTTTTCCGCCGTGGCCACCCGGGTGTCGATCCCAAGCTGTTCGAGCTTTTCCAGCATCGCCTCGACCCGTCCGGGAGTGGCGTCGCCATCCAGGATCATTTCCAGCTCGCCGCGCTGGGCATAGAGGTTGGTGTCCGACCAGGGGCGATAGCGGACCCGGGTGCCGTCCTCGAAGGTGACGGTGTACTGGTGTCCGTCCTGCATGCGGGAGTTGTGATTGAACAGCGCCCGATTGTCGATGTCGTCGGCCTCTACAGTGATGGTGCCGGAACCGATCCTGCGCTTGGTGTGGGTCACCTTGCCACGTTCCACCTTGAACGGCGGTTTTTCCTTGGGTTTCTGCGCGTCGAGCTTGGGCAGATACTGCTCGAAAACGCCGTTGGTGGCCCGGTCCCAGTCGACGGACTCTTCGATCTCCTTGACCCATTTCAGATAGTGGTCCGCCATCTCCTTGACCTTGGGGTCGGCGCTCTTTTGCAGGGTCTCCAGTTTCTTGCGCAGGCGCAGGGCCTTGTCGATCTTGGTCCGGTTGTACTTGCCGTCGCCCACGTGGAAGTTGACGTTTTTGACGGCGTCCAGAATCGTCGGAAAGAAGCTGTCTTCGACCAGCGGTTGTCCCTTTTCCCCGGCCGCCGTCTGCACATACCTGCGCAGCACCTCGTCGATGCGGCGGTCGGTGTCCGGCCGGATCTTCATCTTGACCACGGTGCGCTTCTTCCCCTTGAAGCTCTCGGTGAAGATCAGCGCGTTCTGGTCTTCCACGTCGCCGCTGTCGAAGGGCAGCGTCTTGCCCTGCCAGCCGAGCTTGCGGGCCTCCTCGACCAGGGCTTCCTCTGTTGAGGAGAGCAGCTTTTTCTTGCCGGTGGCGGTACTCAGCTTGTCAAAACGGAAGCCCCGATCCCCCAGCACATCGGCGTAATAACCCTCGAAGTCCCGCCGGAGATTGTGTTTCCGCTCCAGGGCCTGATCGTAGAAATGCCGCAGCCTGGCCGGGTCCTTGGCGAACCGTCCCTCGGCGTAGGGTCGCAACAGATCGAGGTAATCCTCGTCGGCGATCTTTTCGACCTCCTGGATGTAGCGAAGGGTCGCGTTCGGATCGACCCGCACCTTCCCTTCCTTGGCCGCCCGGAAGACCTTGTTGTAAAACGGCTCTTCCTCGCCGCAGACGCCGTTGGGGTGATAATCGAGCGAGAGCTTGTCCTGGCCCAGAAACTTGAATGCCTGGCCTTTGTCGATGCCGTAGACGCGACCGTCCCGGGCACGGATGAACTGCTTGGAATGTCCGTCGTGATTGGCGATCAGCCAGTCGACCACATGCTCGCGCTGGATCTGCTCCAGTTCGATGGTGGTCAGATCCTGGGGCAGGATGTTGCGAAAATCGAAGTCGTCCCGCAGATCGGTGCGCCATTTCTGGATGGAGCCGGTGCGGCCGTTCAATTGGATGGTGCGCACCTCGATGGAATGGGGGTCGATCAGACGACCGATCTTGTAGGCGGCTTCCTCTCCGAAGGCGATGAACTCATCGTCCTTGCGGCCAATGGGCTTGAACAGCCATTTGTCACCGTTTTCATCGGTCCAGAACTCCTTTTCGTGCGCGCCGCCGACAGCGGCCTTGCCGGTTTTTTTGAACTTCGAAGGCAGACCCTTCTGCTTCCACGCGGTATCGACGGTGGCGAACTCCGCGCCTTTCTTGCCGATCTTGGGCTCGGGTGGCTTGACCGGGCTCGGTTGTGGAGCCGGTTTCGGTGGCTCTTTCTTCGGCGTGGCGGGCTTGGCCGGTGCGGTTTTCTTCTTGCCGCCATGTTTTTCGGCCCAGGCTGCGTGCTTGGTGTCGATGCTGGCCTGAACCGCTTTGATTTTCGCGGGATCGGTCTCGGTGAAGAGCGTGGTTAGCTCGTCTTTGTTGGCCCACTGCCAATACTGGACCTTGGTCTCCTTGGCGAGCGTCTTGAGCTCCGCCGATTTCAGTTTGCCGACCTGATCTTGGAAGAGCTGTTTTTTGAGGGCGATTTCCTTGCTGTGGGCCACAAGCAGTTCCTGGGGCAGATCGGTGCCGCCGGAAACCGCCTGTTCCGCCTTGGCAATCGCGTCGAGAAAATCCTTGTAGCCGGTCGGTGTGTCGGGAACGACGACGGCCTTGGCGGCGTCTTCGAGGGCCGTTTTCTGTTTCAGGATCAGCTTCTGCTTGGCCTCGTCGACCGCCTTTTTCTTGACCGACTCGGCCATGTCGGCACCGGCCTTCTTCTGCAGCGCCTCGACGAGCTGCTGCTTGTTCTTGAGGATGCCAATGCCGTGCTTCTGTTTGGCCGCCGCGAGTTCCTTGCCCATCAGGCCGCTGTGGTCCACGCCGGGTTCCAGCTTGTCCAGTAGCTCGATGGTCTCCTGTTTGGTCATGTTGAGGGAGATGCCGTTCTCCTTCGCCATCTCCTTGAGCTGCTGGGCGGTCATGCCTTCCAGCCCCTCGGCGGGCGGGATCTTCGCCATCTGGGCGGCGAGCAGCTTGGCCTGTTTGAGTTCCGCCTGCTTCAGTCCCAGCAGCTCGACCAGTTCTTCCTTGGTCCGCAGCAGACCGATCTTGTGTTCCTTGAGCTTGGCGCTGAGCGCCGCTCCGGCCAGGTCACCGTGATCGATCCCCGGTTCGGCCAGATCGAGCAGCTTGATGAAATCGGCCTTGGTCCGGGCAATGGCCACGCCGTTCTGTTTCGCCAGGGTCTGGAGCTGTTTGACCGTCAGCGAACCGAGGTCGGCGATGTCGCCGGTTTCAAAGGCGCTCTTGAGCTTGGCGTTCTCCTTGGCCTGGGCGTCGGCCATGCCTTCCAGCACATGGGGCGGTAGAATGCAGGCGTCCCCCTGCGATGCCTGGGCGGCGGCCTTGGTTGCCATCTCGCTACCGCAGACGGTCATCGGCCAGGCCACGATGTTGGTACAGCGGCAGTGCGGATGCGCGGGTTGCTGGGGGAACTTGTCGATGGGAAAGGTCTTGCCGTCCAGGCCGCCGCAGACCGGGCACATGCGCTCATCCTCCATGGCCAGCCATTCCAGTTTCTGGATGCCGACCCGCTCGTGGAATTTGAGCCTGCCCATGTTGTGGGCGCGGAGGACCTCGGTGCGGGCGATCATCTCCATGCGGTACTGAGCCTTGCTGAACACCCGGCTTCCGGCCTGGCGAAAGGAGTCCTTGTCGATGATCACCTTGCCCATATCCCGGACGATGTCGTCGGCTCCCTTGCCCGTGGCGACGCCGTTCAGGATGGTGCGCTTGATGCCGTCTGCGAGTTCGCGGTGAACGTCACCGGCGAGTGTGAGGTTGTACTGCGCCATGAAGTCGAGGGCATTGGTGTCGACGATGGTGAACACCTTAGTGGCCAGCTTGTCGATGCCTTCGGGTTTGAGGTCGGCGTAGAACGGCAGCGCCGCGTCGGCGAGTTCGCCGATTCCCTGCTGGATGCCGAGCTTGAAGGAGTCCTTGGTTGTCTTGCGAAAGACCAGGGTCTGCTCCCGCTTGAGCCGTTTCATGGTGTCGTCGAGTTCGAGCTGGAGCTTTTCCAGCCCTTTGAGGGCGGCGAGCTTGTTGTCCGGCAGGGAGCCGAGGGAGCGGTACTGGAGGATGGCGCGGGCGACCTCGTCTTCGGCCTGTTTGAGCGCCTGGGTGAGCTGGGCCGTGACCTGGTCGTTGTAGCGGTTGCGGGCCGTCAGACTCTTCAGTGTGGCCGCTTGGATGCGCTGCTTGAGGTCCGACGGCATCAGCGGGGCTCCCGGCGGTCGATGAAACGACAGGCCGGGGCGTCGAAGGTGCGCTCGCTGTTGTGGACCCGGCAGTGGTTGGTGTCAGCAATGAAGTGGCTGCACTCGTCGCACACGGCAGCAATGCCGGTGGACTCCAGGTCGCCCGACCAGACTAATGCCGCCTCCGCCGTGGGTTCATCGTCCTCGGCCGGAATCCCGAGCATCTTCCGAGCACGAGGCACGCTGAGGATGCCGGAGACGACCATATCCACCACCGGCTTCACCTGTTTCTCGTCCATCAGGTCGATCTGTTTGCGTTCGGTCTCGCGGTTGGCGGCCTCGATATCCGGGTCCAGGTCCATCTTGAGCTGGAGGCTGGAGCGACTGATGAGTTTGCGGTCGTAGAGTTCGATGAGGAGCTTCTTGAAATCGACCGCGTCGCTGGGGTCGAGGTCGTTGAAGATGAACTGGATGCTCTTGTCGCCGTGGCCGTTAAGTTCCATCCAGTCGTCGAACACCCAGTCGAGGAGCTTGCGAGCGGCCTGTTTGATCTCGCGGATCATGACCATCATCTTCTGCATGCTCACCGAGGCGGTGGCGAAGTTCGGACCGTCGCCGGTCACCAGCGAGCGTGACAGACCCAGGGCCACCACGATGTCTTCCTTCACCTCCTTGACCTTGTCCTCGACGTTGAGGACCTGGCCGTCGGTGCCGTGGGTTTCGACGTTGACGTAGAACGGGACCACCAGGCCGCTTTTCATGTCCATCTTGTTGACCATGTCGCGGACCTGTTCGAGCATCCGCTGGTCCGGCATCACCATCTTCTGGCCGAACGCGCCACCCACCTTGAGCAGGCGGAACGGCGTGGCCCAGCGCTTGGCGATGGCCTGTTCGGCCCGGCGGTAGTCGCGCAGCAGTTCGATGGCTTGAAAGGCTGGAAGCACGAGGGAGTTGCCCCGGGGCGAAAAGGCCGGAGCATCCCATTTGAGGTGGACCACCTGCTCGACGGGCAGCGGGATGGATTCCCCGCCGCCGGGGGTGTCCTCGGGAAATTGCCGGGCCTCGATCAGTTCTCCCTGGGCGTATTTGACCTTGACCGAAACCGGGTTGACGCAGACCAGCTCCTCGATGTCCTGGCCGGACTTGGTGAAGCGCTTGAATCCGATGGCGTCACCTTTCACCAGGAGCTGAAGAACCATGTCCTTGATGAACTGCGAGACGTTCAGCCGCCAGGCGGCCTCCAGAGCCTGCTCCTTGAGGGTCTCGTCGTCGCTGGTGATCTTGATCTCGTCGCCCACAGCGAAGGTGCGCCAGGAGTTGACGCAGTTCTTCACCAGCGGCTCCTCGACGTAGTATTCCCAGGCCTTGCGGGCGCGTTCTTCCCAGGTGGCCGGAATCGCTTCGGTGGCGTTGACCTTGCTGAAAGCGGCCGAGTCGAGCGCGGCCGCTGCGGCCAGCGGCGCGATGACAAAGCCGGTGGTGTCCAGGCTTTCGGGTTGTTCGTCCTGATTGGCGGTGCTTTCCACGTGATCCTCTCGGTAGTTTCGGCCATGACAGCCGCACATCCGGCCCGTGTGGACCGAACCCGGCTCGATGCCGGTTACTTACCGGAGCGGGGTGGAAAGCGTCGGAGGATGCGATCAGATGAAGATCGGATTGGTGAGCACGGGCTTGAGCGAGACCACCTCTTCGCCGACCGGGTCGAGGTTGCCTTCCTCCCGGATCAGCATGGCGCAGCGCACTGCGTCGATGATGTGGTCGTTGCCCTTGGAATAGATGATCTTGCCGTCCCGCAGGGTGTAGGTGTGGGTGGTGAATTGGTCTTCCACCTCCAGGTCGTCCGAGGGGAAAATGACCTGCTTACGCTGTAGGGCTCCGTTGATGAGGCTGGTCATCAGCTCCTTGGTGCGCTTCTTGACTTCTTTGCCGTCGCGGACCGCCAGCCGGGTCATGCCGCCGAAGTCGTATCCCTTGAGCCTGCCTTCCAGCTCCAGCCCCTTGTACTTGTCCAGGGTGAGCAGCTCCTGGACCACGGCCAAGCCGTTGCCGCCGTTGTCCACGCCGATGCCCGCCGGGGTGTAGTAACGCTCCAGTAGCGCGATGATCTGGGCGATGTGCGGATAGGAAACGTGTTCGAGATGAACGCGCAGGATCATCTTCAGCAGCGTCCGCTCTCCGATCTCCATCTCCTGGAATACGACGATCTCGGTGGGATCGTTGGTGTAGCCCAGGTCACCGCCGACCCAGAACTGACCGCTGCGGGGCGTGAGGTTGAGCAGCATCTCCAGCCGGTCGTGGGCCGCTTCCTCGGTGTCGCAATCGCGCAGCTCGGAATCGGTGATGACGATCTTCTGGTACTCCAGCAGATCCTGCCGACAGAGGTTGAACTGCTCGACATTGAAGGCCCCATAGGAAGGCTTGCCGTGTTCACCGGCCACCTCGTGTTGCCAGCCGGAGCTGTCGCGGCCGCCGTAGAACTCCAGCAGTTCGGCTTCGCGATCCTCGGTCCACAGGGGGTTGAGCCAGGACGGCCATCGGAATACATGGAACTGCTCCGATGAGGTGAGCCGGTAATAGGTGGTGTCGCGCAGGCCGTTGGGCGTGGAGTAGATGCGTAGCGTCCCCCCGGCCTTGAGGCACTGACGCAGCGCCTTCCAGGCCCGTTCGGTCAGCCAGGCTCCTTCATCGACCCAGACGCGGCCGACATGCAACGAACGAAAGGCGTCGCCATAGGCCCCGGCCGGGCGGAAATAGAGCACCGAACCGTTGGTGAACTCCAGTCGGAAATAGGGTTTGCGGTGGATCTTGGGCTTGCCGTACTTGGTCAGGGCGATGCTGTTCATCAGATCCGGGTTGCTGTCGAGCTGGAACTCGATCTCCTCGATGATGGTGTCGAGGTGCCCCTGGTGCGGAGCCGCGATGAGGCCCTGGCCGCCTCGGGTGGTGAAGGCGTAATGGAGCGCGTCGGTCGAGAGCACGATGGACTTGCCCACGTCCCGGCCGTCGAGGTGGATAATGTTCTTGGCCGGGCAGCGCAGGTCCTCCACCTGGTGCGGCCAGTAGTCGCGGCCTGAGCCATCCCGGTTGTAGAGGTAGGCTTGCCCCCACAACACGGGATCGCTCAGGGTCGCCGCGAGTTTGCGCTCCTTGTCGGTTACCGCCATCAGTGCATTCCCGTCCTCAAGGCGTTGCCGAGGATGGTGCCCACCAGTTCCGTCAGGATTTGCTGCACGGCCAGGGTGTTCTTCCGGTCGTGGACAGCTTCCTGAATGTCGATGATGGCCTGGTCCAACTCCGTCCAGGCCCGGTACTGCTGCTGGGCCGCTTCCAGACGGCCGAGGGCGTTCTCGATCCGTCCCGCCGCCAGCTCGGTGCCGATTTCGACCAGGGCCTCACCGGCCTGGCGAACGGCATCGCTGTTCTCCTGAAGAATCTCTTTCATTGGCCTGCCTCCTGGTTCGTGCCGTTGGCCCACTGGTCAAGGGCGTCCACGGCGGTCTGCAGGCGCAGGCCGACACCGGTCAGGCGCTCGGCGTCCGGGTGGCCGACCTCGCGTAGCGCCTTGTTGGCCTCGGTCACATACTCGGGTGTGTGGCGGTTGACGGTGGCCACTGCCGACTGGATCTGGGCCGGAGGCCGGTAGGTGGCGCAGCCGGTCATGATCCCGGCCAGGACCAGCGGGATGGTCCATTCGAGTGTCTTCTTCAACATGTTGATCTCCTTTGGTTTATGGGTTTGGGGTACATGCAGAAAGATCTCTGCAAACACTTGATTTCCAACGAGATAGAAGCGTCATTGGATGTGACGCGGGATGGTCCCGCATCAAAGAAAACCGGAACCGGAGGCAGGCCATGACCTACGACAGAAACCGCCAGCAGGCACTCAAGGCGTACCGAGAAAAGCAGGAGAACATCGCCCGGCTGATCGAGGGCATTCGCGGCAAGCTCGAAGCGGACGCGAAGCAGCCGGACATCACCTGGGCGAGCGTCGGCTCCCTCGGCCACGTCGAGGAACTGCTGCGGGAGCTGGACGAGTTCCTGTCCTGAACACACCGGGCCACCGACAAAGGAGACATCGACATGACCGAATGCACCGTGCATCAAGCCGCCGAGGCTTTCATCGGCTACCTGCGGGAATCCGGAAAGAAAGAGCGGACCCTCTACACCTACCGGAAGGACCTCGACGTGGTTGAGGCCTTCTTCGGCGCGGATCGCCAGCTCGCCGAGATCCGGCTTCCCCAGGTCGGCAAGTTCTACAAATCCGATCTGCTGCTCAAACTCCCCGACAGCAAGGAGCGGGCCGAGCGCACCGTCGCCAAGACCGTTCGGGTGTTCCGCATGATGATGGTCTGGGCCAGAGAATCGGGGCGCATCGAGGAACTGCCGCTGCCCAAGAGCACGCCCATGGGCCACAGCCGGGTGAAGGAGTCCAGCGATGAGCAACCGAACGGCTGACCTCGACCTGACGGGCGCAACGGAGGCGTTCTGTGCCCGCCTGTCGGCCGAAGGACGCTCCCCGGCGACCATAGCCGCATACCGCCGGGATCTCGCCCTGGTGGCCCGCGTGGCCGGGGAGTTGGCCCCGGGCATCGTCTGCCGGGAAGTCACGGCCGGGCTCCTCGACCAGGTGTTCTCCGCTGATGCGGTCACCGAGAGTGAGCGAGGCCCACGCTCGGCGGCCTCGCTCCATCGGATGAAGGCGGCGGTGCGGGCCTTTTTCGCCTGGGCTGTCGAGGCTGGCGTGGTCGATGACAATCCGGCCCGGTCCATCCGCATGCATCGGTTGCCGAGAAAGCTGCCGGTTTTCCTGACCGCCGCCGAAAAGAAACGTCTGCTCAAGGAGCTCAAGGGGCGGACCGAGTTCTCCGCGCTGCGCGACCGCGCCATGATCGAGGTGCTGCTGGGCACCGGGATCAGGCTTGGCGAGCTGGCCGCGCTCGACATGGATGACATCGACCTCGACGCCAAGCATCTGCGGGTGCGGGCCAAGGGGAATGTGCCGCAGGTCAAGTTCATCAAGACCGACCTCCGCACATTGCTGCGCCGTTACCTGGCCGAGCGTCGTCGACACGGCCGCCCAGAAATGGAAGCCCTGTTCCTGTCGAACCGGGACGGCAGACTCTGCCAGCGGCAGATAGCCAACCGGCTCGCCCACTGGCTGCGGAAGGCCGGGATCGAAAAGGAACTGACGCCGCACGGGCTGCGGCATACATTCGCCACCCACCTCTACGGCGCGACCAACGACCTGCTCGTGGTGCAGCGGGCATTGGGGCATCGCGACGTGTCCACCACCCAGATCTACACCCACCTCGTGGACGGCCAGCTCGAGGAAGCCCTCGAACGCCTCTGATCCTTCCTGACCCGACGATGGGAGCGGCCTCGGCTGCTCCTGTTTTCGTTGGCTTAGACAGTGTCGAAGACAGTGAATGACAGTGCCCGCAGAAGAACACATCCGCCGATGATGAATGATTATGACGATGGTTCTCAGCCGCCTGGGTGGAGCGGGAAATATCGATTGATCGGAATTTCTCCTTCTCTGTCTGTCGGCCGCACATGGCAATATCTGCTTGGCTTATGCGCTCCAGTCGCAGAACACACATGGCAATATCTACTTGGGTTATGTGAGAGAGCTCCGGCGTGAACATGCCAATATCTGCTTGGCTTATGCGGCTCGGTTTATGCGCACACATGCCAAGTGGATATCGAGAACTGCAGGAGGAAATCGAGGAGTGAAAATGATGATCGGCGGCCGGAGAATGCCGATTCCGAAAGTGCAAGGAACACGTCTTATCCGCAATTCCTGGTGAAGCTGTCTGCCGCAAGTCGCCGTGTGCCGGGGTCATCGGAAAAGCCCTCCATGGTGTTATCCGCAATTCTTTCCGTGTTTCTTGCGGCCGGAGGGTTTCGCGCCCGGGGTGTTGGCAGCCTCGGCCACCTTCTCAAGCAGTGCCGCCGCCCATTCCGCCGGAGAGGTCTGCGGGCCTTTCGGCTCCTCACCCTCGCGAGCAATCTTGGTGGTCTTGAGATCCTTCATGTGGCAGCGGATCATCCGGTCGAGCTTTTCGGCGGCGTCGGTGTTCCCCTCGATCTGGGCGCGGACCAGCTTGACCGAGTAGACGCCCACCAGCTCCACTTGCAGGAAGTCGCTGGATTTGTTGAACTCGAAGTCCTGGTTGAGGCGGTCGATGATCGCGTCGAACATGACCTTTTCTTCCGGCGTCAGACAGCGGTCGGCGAAGATGCCGTGACGCAGCCGGTTCTGGTTGCCCTCGGGCGCACCAGGCCCGCGCCGGGGCGGTTCGGTCTTGCCCTCGTTGCGGTGCCAGCGGTCCAGCGTCTCTTTGTCCGGTTTGTTCAGTGCCACGTGGAAATCCTGCCGAATATTGTTTTCCCAAGCCGGGATGCGGGGCGGGAGGCCGATTTAGCCTCCAAACGCGCTCCCGCCGGTTCAGGGGTTACTTACCGGAAGCGGCGGCCAACTGTCGGTCCCGGTCCTATTTTCGTTCGGCGGCGATGATCTGGTTGACCCGGCGGGTGGTCACTCCAGCGAGGTTGGAGATCTCCTGGCTGCTGATCCCCTGCAGATGAAGGGCAAGCACCAGGTCGCGGCGCTCCTGGTAGAAGCGGCTCGGTGCCGGGACCCAGAGAATTCCGGTGTAGTGCTTCTGGATCTGCGCGAAGAGTTCCTCGGGCAGGACATCCTTGGCGTTGGCGTAGCGTTTCTTTTTCTTCACGGCTCAATCCTCCACTTTCTTCATCCACGGCTGCGGCACGTCCGGGTTGTAGAACCGTAGCGTGCTGGGACGCCCGGACTTCGGCCCGTGGACAATTTCGATAAAACGCTCGGTGACCTCGCCAATCTCCTGTTCGCCATCGACGAAACAGACCAGGCCGTAGTCCTCGCCGCAGGGAAACCTAAACCGACCCTGGTTCTGATAGAGGCGTGCCTCGGACCAGCCCTTGGCCATGGCCTCCTCACGGATGGTGTCGACCTTGGCGACAGCCTGGGAAGTCACCGGCTGCTTACATTTCCAAGCTTGGTTCCCGGGATAAATCCAGTCCTTTCTGGGAACGTCGACGGGTTTATCCTGGGGCTCGGAACGAAGCGCGGGTGGCCGGTAGTTCTTTGGGGAAAAGGAGTGCAGGACCTCCTGCAGGCTATCCTTGCCGAACTCCCGGATGGCCAGCTCCTGCAGGGCGTTGAATCGCTGCCGTAGCGTGTTCCAGGTATCCTCGGGGAGCTTTCCGGCCTTGTGCGCGGCTTGGGCGGTGACCATGCGGGAGCGTAGCCAGGCAAAGTATTCAGGCGACAGACGGCGACACAGCGTGCCGTCGATCTCCCGGTCTTCAGGCCAGTCGCGGGCGTCCTCGATCTCGTGAACGATGAGCCCGGTGGAGACATAGATGGCGGGCTGCGGTGGTTGCGGTGGTAATGATGGGGTTTCACCTCCGGCCGAGGCTTCCTGCCCTCCGGCGGTGTGCTTGATCATGGTTTTCAGAAGGCTCATGGCTTCACGCTCCAGAAATACGGGTTAATCGCTTTTCCCGTTACTTACCGGAGCTGCCCTGAAACCGTCGGAGACCATCTGCTGCGGTGGATACGTGCGGTGGCTGCGGTGGTCGTAAGGTGGAAGGTTTTCTCGTCCCACCGCAGGGGGTGGTTCTTTGTTTGTTATTTGTTTTTAGATAGTTATGAAGAAAGAGAAGATAGAGTGCGGTGGTTGCGGTGGTATTTGGGAAATGTCTCTCACACTGGGCCGGAATTTCCGTGGCGTGGAATGTCGGGTTGGTAGGTAGAAAAAATATTTCAGCCCATAGGGGGTGAGACCTCTGGGTTTACCACCGCATCCACCGCAAGGGACAGCGGTGTTCACCGCACCACCGCAAAAGAAAAGGACGCCCGAGAGCGTCCTGGATGGTGTTGGGTCAATAACTGACGAGAGCAATTTCAAAGAGTTGCTATTAAACCCCACCGCGCCTCAACGGACACGGCTGGGGACTCTTTGTCTGTCTATTTGGTTGCTATGACTCCCATGAATTCACTGTCATCAGTCAAAGGAACTCCAGCCAATGACCCCATTAAGGTGTCGATTTTGAACCCTGCTTCGCCTAATTCCTCTGATAGACGCTCCGGGGTGTAATACTGAAACCAGTTGAATATTTGCCAACTTTCAGTTGGTTCAATAATCAGTATACGGTCCAAGGACAATGCCTCATCGGGATACAGTATTGTCCGCTGTATCCCGACGTAGTCTCCCTCGGCCCAGAAGCCTCCCATCAGATTGCTTTCGACAATCGTCCCCTCGTGTTTAGCGGCAAAACTTCCCATCCCTACGACATCGAGGACAACCTTCCCGCCCGGCTTCAGCATGTCGTGTATTTTTGCTAATAGACTCTTTCGGTGGTCTGAAGAAAGGGCACAGTAGTCATAGTAAATCAGAGTGACAACATCAAAACCGGTGGGGAGACTGTCCGCAAGGTAGTCTGCGTGAAGGTAACGAATTAGCTTGCCGGTACGGGTTGCCTCTGCGACAGCGTAATCCAATGTATGGCATGAAAAATCGACACCGGTTACATTCGCTCCTCGCTCAGCAAAACGTGTGGCGTATAGCCCGGGACCGCAGCCAAGATCGCATAGATTTTTGCCTTCAAGTGAAATTTTGCGATCAAGCCATTCGATAATCGAATCGATGGCCGTTAGCGGTCTCGACGCGAGCTCTGTGCTTTGATCCAAATGAAACTGAAGCATCTGGCGGGCAAGGTGAGGTCGGGTCCAGAGTTCTTTAGCTGTGAACCGCGAATGCGGAGCGGGGCGTTGGGTGAACTCGTGCAATGTTTTATACATAACAATCCCTCAGAGCCTTTGGCTCTTAAACTTGTGAGGTGTTGATTTTGAGCAAACGTCAACATCACGCGGACGGGCCTCTGCGACACAAGAGTGTCGAACCCGCCATTAAGCGGCTTCGACTGGATGAAAATGAGGGATGGTTATTTCATAACGGGTATAATATACGCTCCGTAACCTCTCAAATCAAGAGACATTTTTTCCAGAATGTTCTTTAAATACCTCTGCGGCTGACTCGATACTCGAAGTTCTTGGTGTGGGCGTTGCGCTGCCGGTCGATGTCGAACCCTGCGTCCCGGATGACGTCCAGGTCGTTGCTGATGCGCCGACCGAGCTGGGCGGGCTTCTTGTATTCGAACTCGAGGTTGAATTCCCGGCCGACCCTGCGCAGCGCCGCGAGCAGCCGTCCCGCCGACACCGGCTCCATGGTGTTCTCGTTCTCGAACCTCACCTGATAGCGTTCGATGAACCCCACCACGTGGTTTGCCCTGTCGTCCTCGCCGTAGCGGGCCTTCTCGTCCAGTTCCACCGCGTTTCGGTAGGCGTGGAAGAGCGACGCCAACGCCGTTGCTATGGGGTTCGACTCCCGCGCCATCTCCTGGCTGGTGTCGTTGATGGAATGGATCTGCTCGATGAACAGCGGGCTCAGATCCTCGAGCCCGGTAGTCACTTCGTGATCCTCGGACCCGGCCAGCATCATCAGATACATCAGGCTCAGATAGTCGTTGCACCGGCGCTTGCCATGAGTCGGCATGGTTCGGTGCAGCAGGCGCATGACCTGTTTCTGGGCTCCGTCCCGGATCATCGCCAGCACATGGCTGGTCCGCTTCATGATGGCCGAGATGATCAGATCCCGGTTCTGCTGGATGGCGGAGATGACCTCCGATTCCAGAAAGCAGTCGCTGGCCTGGTTGGCGAGGTCGAAGTTGATGACGAAGGACCTCGACAGGATCTCCGAAAGCTCCCCGCACAGCGGTTCGATGCCGGTGGTGTTCAGCAGGCATTTGGTCCGCTCGGTGATGGTCTCGCTGTCGGTGCCGCTCTTGCGTTTTTCCTTGGCGATGCCGGTGATGCTGGTCAGCATGAAGGTGGTCAGATCCTCGGTCATCTGCTTGACCTCGATGTTGTCGAGGACGATGAGCGGGTTCTGCGAGCCATCGGTGTAGTTCGCCGCGTCGGTGGCCTTCTTATGCTGGGGCTCGCCGTAAAGCAGCGTCGACGTGATCTTGCTGGCGGTGGTCTTGCCCGATCCGGCCGAGCCCTCGAAACGGGTCATGGGCCGCGTCCCGGCGAAGTCGATCAACAGGAAACAGGAGAGCCAGGAAAGGATGAGAAAGCGATCCCCCTGCGGGCAGGTCATGTTGCCCACCAGCAGATCGACCAGGAGCCGGTCCGCCTCTTCGAGATCGGCGTCGGGCAGAAATTTCAGCGGCTTCATCTTGCGCGAGCCGTCCAGGATGATGCCGTCGTCGTTACCGCCGTTCTTCATGATCCGGATCTCGTCCGGGGTGATCTTGGCGATCTCGTGCTCCGGATTGTTCAGATTGAAATAGACGGTGTAGGAGGCCACATCGGTGTGCAGCCAGGAGAAATGGTCGCGCACCTGGCCACGGATCATGGCCAGGCTGGGCAGCACCTCGAAAAATGTCCGTCCGCCGCCCGTGGTCGGCACCATGCCCGTGTGCTTATAGAGCATGGCCGCGTAATGGCGCTTGCGGCCCCGGTCCGGTGAATCCATCCAGTAGATGGCGTTGTCGAAATACATGAATGGCTCGCCCTGCAGTGTGTGAAAGAACTGGGCACCGTTGGCGTTGAACCAGTCGTAAGCGGCCTCGGCGGCCAGGGTGTAGTCGGGAGCGCCGTTCTCCAGTTCCGTGTCGATCAGCACCTCGTCGACCCGGGCGCGACATGATCCGGGCATCGCGCCGGACATCCGCTTGGCCTTTTTCTTTTCGTTACGGAACTCGACCTTGCGATCCTTCTGGATGGCGCGGATCTGCTCCTTCAGGGTGGCCATGGAAACACCACCGCCGATGCGCTCCTGCACCAGCTTCAGCAGACGGGCCTGTTCCAGCGGAGACTGCTCGGAAATTTCCCCAAGGATCGGTTCGAGCAGGCGGTTGCGTTCCTCCTCTTCAGCGTCCTCGGGCAGTGAGCGAACACCGAACTCGATGGGCGTGCTGGCCTCGGCGAGCAGGCGCTCGAAATCCTCCAGGGTATGCCCAGCGGCAATGTAATCGTTGACGTCGATCTTGGCGGTGGCGAGAAGCGCCTCGGCCGCCCGGACTTCCTCGGCGGGACGTCCTGTCAGCAGCTTGGCCAGCTCCTTCGGCCCCACGCTCGCCGTCAGGCCGAAGCGTTCGGTCAGCTCCTGCCGGGCCGAGATCTGTGTCTCTGACAAGGGCAGCGTCACCAGGCGCGTGTCGATTTTGTGTTCGGCCAGGGTGCGGGCGGTTTGCAGCGCCCCTTTGAGACCGGCCTGGGAGAGTTCGTTGTCCTGGCAGATGTAGACGGTTTCGACGCCGCGCAGCTTGGGGATCAGGCGCTCCCAATCGGCGGACCGGATGCGGACGGTGACCGGAGATACAGTGGGCAGGCCCAGTTGCATCAGCGCCAGGCAATCGGTCACCCCCTCGGTGATGATTACCTTGCCGGGCCTGGCCAGCAGACAGTCCTCGTTGAACAGCAGCGCGTTGTTGATGAAGTCGGCGACGTAGGGCCGCTGGTGCTCGTCGTGAACCGGCAGTTTCTTGTATTTCCCTTGCTCCCAGCCAACGTCCGGGGTCCACGGCGTCTTGCGGCCGATCATGAATACCACCCGGCCACGGCTCCAGTAGGGAAAGACGATCCGGCGCTCGAAGAATGGCGTCAGGCCGTCCTGGCTGGTGGGCCTGAAAGCGCCGGTGGCGGCGAGCTCTCGCTTGGAGAAGCCGTCTTCACCCCCGGTCAGTTGGGCGACCGCGCCGGACGCATTGTCCGCGTAGCCGATCAGGAGATCGTCGATGGTCTCCTCGCTCAGGGCATATTTGGATTTCAGCCAGTCGAGGACCTCCGGCGAATCCTTGAGCTTGGCGTGGTAAAGCTTGGCCAGCGCCGTCAGCGCGTCCTTGACCCGCAGCTCAAAGGCGCGGTCGGCTTCCGTCTGGGCCAGACGCTCCTGGCTGAGGCCATAGCGCGACAGCGGCGGCAAGCCCGCCTTCTTGGCGAGATAGTCCCGGGCTTGACGGTGGCTGTCCGGCATCGGACCGGATTGTCCGGTGGTTACCGAGCCCGTCTGAATGAACTCCACGAGCTGCAGGACGTCGCCGCCGACCCCGCAGCCGAAGCAGTACCAGCCCTGCTTGTCGAGCATCACGTGCAGAGACAGGCGCGACTGGCTCTGATGGTTGGGGCAGTCGCACATCAAGCGCTGGCCGGTCTCCTGGGTGATCCGTCCCGGCAGGAGTTCCCGGGCCACGTCACCGATGTCCATCTCGGTGACGAGCCGGTAATACTCCCTGACGTTATCCGTTCCGCCCATGCTCATTCGGCCTCCGCGACACGAGCGAAATCGGCATCCGCGTGCTGGGCGGCGTCCAGAAACAGGGGCAGGAAGGTCCGGCGGTCGTCCACCTGGCATCGCTTGGCGCAGTTTTGAATGCCCCAGTGATCACCCAGAACAATGGCGGTGCGCCGGGCGCGGGTCACCCCGGTGTAGAGCAGATTGCGGTGGTGCATGAAGGAATGCGCCTTGTGAACCACCACCACGGCGCAGGGGAACTCGGAACCCTGAGTTTTGTGGATGGTGAGCGCATAGGCGAGTTGCAGGTCCTGCAGGTCGGGCGACCCTTTCTCCAGTTCCACCGGCATGCCGTCAAAGTCGATGACCAGAGTGCCGTTCGCGAGGACATCGACCACATAGCCGATGGCACCGTTCATCACGTTCAGGTCGTAGTTGTTCCTGGTCTGGATGACCTTGTCGTGCTTGAGAAACGGAGCGCGGCGGCCCATGGCGACCGGCGGCACCTCGGTGTTCCAGAGCTTGCGCTGGATGAGCCTCTGCAGTTCCTCGTTCAATTCCTTGGTGCCGAGCGGCCCCTTGTGGGTCGGCGTCAGCACCTGCACGTCCTTGATGATGTCGAAACCCAAGGCATCGAGCCGCTCCTGAAACAACTCCAGCAGGAACGAGCGTGCCGCCATCGGGTCGGTGAACTGATCCACCAGATACCAATCCCGACATCCGCCCACCGACGCCTCGCTGGTCTTGCGCATCTCGCCCTTGAGAACGGCGGTGCAGTTCTCCTTGAGGACGCCAGCCTGGCGCACGACCTTGTCGAGGATGACCGTGGGGATGGCGCGTGTCTGGATCAGATCGCGCAGGATGTTCCCTGGTCCCACCGGCGGAAGCTGGTTGTGGTCCCCGACCAGCAGCACCGTGGTCCGCGACAGATCGACCGCCTCGAACAGGTGCCAAGCCAACGGCACATCGACCATCGAAAACTCGTCGACCACCAGGACATCGGCATCGATGGGGTTCTCCTTGCTACGCGAGAAACCCTTGCCGTCATAGCCGAGCAGACGGTGGATGGTGGTGCCGCTGCGACCGCTGACTTCCTCCAGGCGCTTGGCCGCCTTGCCGGTCGGCGCGGCGAGCACGACCTCCAGATCGCTCTCCTCGCAGATGGTGTTGATGACCGAAATGGTGTAGCTCTTGCCCGAACCGGCTCCACCCGAAATCAGGCTGATGCTGTGCTGGAGGGCCGAGCGCACCGCTTCGAGCTGCTTATCGTTCAGCGTTGATGCGCAGCGCCGAATCAGGGCATCGAGTTTCTTGACGGACTGGAAATGCGGGTTGGGTGTTTCGGCCTGGCCGAACAGCGCGGCCAGCTCCCGCTCCATGCGGACGATCTCCGGCAGAGCGACCACGAAACGTCCGCCGTGGGAATCGCAGGAAAGCGCCTGTTCTTCGATGAGCGCGTCGAGGGCGCTCTCGATACGGACCCGGCTGTCCAGGGCATCCATGACCAGCAGCAGATTGGCCTGGTCGACCAGATCCTCGTATTCGATCCAGCAGTGACCATTGTCCAGGGCTTCACGGACGCAGAAATTCAACCCGGCCCGGATACGAGGGGTGTGGTCCTTGGGGGTGCCAAGCTTGCGGGCGATCTTGTCGACCTTCTTGAAGCCGAATCCCCGGATCTCCCGAATGAGGATATACGGGTCTTCCTTCAGAATATCGAGGCAGTTGCCGCCCAGTCTTTCGACCAGAGTGGTGACCTGATGATGGGTCAGTCCGAATGCCGACAACCATGCCATGACGGCGTTGACGCTGCGGTTCTTCAACCATTCGTCACGCAGCCGCCGGGCAGCATTCAAGGGCAGCCGGGCTTTGAGCGCGATGCGCTCGGGGTCATTCAGAAGGGTTTCTTCAAAGGCGTCGCCGAAACTCTCGACGATCAATCTGGCCTTAGCCGGACCAATGCCCTTGATCTCCGGATGGTTGGCCAGATAGTGGATCAGCCCCTCCGGATCGAGTTCGAGGTCGTGCTCCATCCCGTCGACCTTGAACTGACGGCCGTATTTGGGATGGGTGGCCCACGACCCGAGCAGGACCACAGGCTGATTTTCCCGGGCGAACAAATTGCCCGCGAACTGGACTTCCTCACCGGTCGGGGTGAGCAGTCGGCCTGCGGAGAACTTGGGTCCGGCATAGTAAACGCGCTCTATTCTTCCCCGGAGTCGCGCCGGGTTACTCTCATTTCTTTTTGGCATCTCGCGATCCTCCGGTGAAAACGTGTCAGGTACTCCTCGACAAAACGGCAGGCGGCCTGCCGGTCCGAGCAGAAGTAGACGGGGACACCGAAGTCGACGACGATGGAGGCGACCGTTCCGATCAGCGCATGCGGGTGGGCATCGCTGCGGTAGCGGCCATCGACCAGATCGCGAAAGTTGCATTCGACAACCACGCAGGCGGACTCGTAGGCTGAGAGCTTTTCCAGCTCGCGGTGAAACCGCTTTCGCCCCCGGATGACGGTGGAGACGAAATCCGTCAGGGATTTGCGCTCCACCGCCACCCGTTCCTCGAGGCCGACCAGCGAGTAATCACCGGCGGGCAGCGCCTTGCGAACCGCCGAAACCTTGTCGCTATCGAAGCTGTAGGGCTCCTGTTCGCGGGTGTCGACGACAACGGTGATCCGGTCCATCATCAGAACGGGATCATGTCGTCCATCGCCGCGCCGGGAGCCCCGGCATCGTCGGCCATGACAATGCGACGGTTGAAGTAAATGTTCTCGTTTTCACCGCGAGTGCGCTTGGTCACCTCCAGCTTGATGTTGAGAAGCTGCTCGAGGTGGCCCGGCAGATCGGAGAGCTTCTGAAGCTGCAGCCCGCAGGTGTAGAGGTCCTGCTTGAGCCACTTGATGTTCTCGTTGCTGGCCATGACGTTGTTGCGCCAAAGCAGACGGCCCTTGTGGGTCGGCGCGAGAATGCGCAGGGTCCACTTGAGCATGGGGTTTCCCGAGGTCTGGGCGCGGGTCAATTCGACCCGGTCGACGTTGACCTGGTACTTGCCGTCGGGGACGGCCTCGAACTCGCGTTCCTCGACTTCGGCGGTTTCGAAGGCGTCGTCGAACTGCGCCAGGTCGAGGTTGCTGTTGGACTGGTTTTCGTAGTGTTCCATGGTCGGATCTCCTTACTGTTGAGGTTTCGCCGCCGCACTCGCGGTCGGCTCCGGCTTCGGCCGGGCGGCACTCGCCGCAGCTCCGGCTGCCGTGTTGTTGAAGGCTTTCATGAAGCTCGAAAAATCGAGGGGGATGACTTCGGGGAGGCGACCGGTGCGGTCACCGGCGTCGTAGTTGGGACTGGGCTTGGTGCGCATCACGCGCTGCCATACCGGCTTGCCGTCCTCGCCGGTTTTCATGTCCAGGTCGCAGAACAGGATCAGGTCCACCAGACCGGTGACCAGCTTCCGCGCCTTCTCCGGAAGCGTCGGCACGATGCGGGTGTGTTTGCCGGTCCGGGTCTCGATGTCCCGCTCCTGGGAGTGGGAGATCAGGATCAGCCCATAGGGCAGGAAGGCGAGCTTGTTGATGACGCGCTGGAACTCGTTGTTGATCAGCGCGTAGCCTTTGCCGTAGCCCAGGTCGGACTCGTGCTCGATCTTGAATTTCTTGCAGACATAGTCCGAGCACATCTTGTAGGCGTTATCCACCGTGTCGACGACGATGGTCTTGAACTCGTGCTTGCCCTCGGCGATTTCCGCGCAGGCCTGCAGAAGGTCGTCCCAGCAGGTGATCGGGGTCTGGAACACCTCCAGGGCGTTCAGGCCCGGCTCGGTCGCCAGGAACAGTGCGTCATCGGCCTTGGAGCACCAGGTGCTCTTGCCGATCTTGCTCGGGCCGTACACCAGGGCGGTGAGGTCCGAGAGCGTGTGTTTGGGTTTGCTTTTGGTCTTGGGAAGCATGGCTTCGTCTCCTTATGGTTGGGATTTCAAAACACCGGAGCGGCGTCTTCACCGGCTCCGTCCCGCAGCTCTTCGTGCGGGGCGATCCGTTGGAAATGGTTTTCAATGACGTTGGGGTTGCCGCCCGAGCGGCAGAGCTGGAAGTAGGCGCAGGGCCTTCCGTACTGGAAGCAGTAGCTGGTGTTGCGGTAGAAGATGTTGCGCCGACGGGCGTCGAGCATGGCCTTGGAGAGCTCCCACAGCTCCGCCCGCAGTTCCTCGAACTGGTCGCGGGAGATGTAGAGCACCTCGCGATGGAACATGCCCGGCTCGAGGTACTTCTCCTGGAGCCGCTGCTGGAAGGTGTCGTCGTCCTCCGGCAGCTTGCGCTTGGCGCTGCTCTTGCCGGTTTTCGACTTGGCGATCAGCTCCGCCCGGCGGGCCTCGAATTCGGCCTCGGTCTCACCCTTGCCCTGGCGCAGCTTGGCCTTGACCAGAACGTTGTAGATGATGCCGCTGACCGTGATGCCGAGGGTCTGCTCCAGGTACCAGGCGTAGAGGATGATCTGGAAATCGGTCCACAGCCGCTCCAGGTAGCTGGCGTCGATCTGTGAAGCGGTTTTGTGTTCCAGCAGGAAATACTGACCATCTTGACGGACGATGCCGTCCACCTTTCCGGCGAGAATGAAACTGCGCGAGGTCGCGCCTGTCGCCGGGTTGACGATGGGACCTTCGAAGGTCTTTTCGAGCGCGACGACCTCGAATTCTTCGGCCGGGTAGTGTTCCGCATAGGCGCTCATCATGGCTCGGGCGAGATGCCAGTCGGCCTGTTGATGATCGTCCTGCGCCCGGTTCGGATATGTCCGGTCGATGTGGTCGAGGACCTTGGCCAGATCCCGCTCGCCGTGCCAGCACTCCAGGCAGTCGTGAATGACCGAGCCGAAGGCCAGATTGGGGTCGCGCTCGAGTGGTACCAGCTCGTCGATATAGCGCCACTTGCAGGCCATGCGGCAGTTGCGGAACAGCCGCCACATGGAATAGGTGGTGGTCATCAGCTCGCTCATACCGCCACCCCCGCTTCGGCAGCGGCGGGCGCTGCGCGATGCTTTGAGGCACAGGCGCAACCCGACGGCTGGGTACGTTCGATCAGGACCGAGCGTTCGCCGTATTCCTTGGTGGCGAAGCCGGTGAAGATGCGGGCGAGGTCGCTGCCGACATCGGTGGAGGCGTCGATCACGCAGGTGCGTCGGGCCTTGTCCAGATTGAACCGGCTCTCCATCCGCACACGGGAACGGCCATGCAGGCTTTCGACAGCCAGCATCGCCAGCATGAAAGTGTCTTCCAGTTCCTGGGCCGGGACCGACTCGTCAAAACGGTACTTGTAGGTGTCGTGAGTCATGGTTGAACTCCTCTTTTGTTCAGGTTCTGATTTCCGAGGCCCCGGATAGCCGCACCATGCGGCACGGTGCTTACTTACCGGAGCCGGAGTCGATGCGTCGGAGATCACAGGTAGTCCGTCAGGCCAGCCTCGATGAACGCCTCCCGCAGCTTGCTCAGCCGGTCGTAGAGGGTGGTTCTGGGAATGCCCATTTCCCGGGCGATTTCGGCCATGGTGCTGTCGTGTAGGCGCACGCACAGATCCCGGAGCTCCTCCGGTAGCGAGGCGATGGCCCGGTCGAGATCCATGCGGATCTCATGGGCGAGACGCTCCCTTGTCTCGCGGGTGCCGCTTCCCAGGGAGCCCTCGCTGTCCAGGAAGTCGATCCGTTCGGTGGTGTCGCCTTCGCAGTTGTCGAGGGGTTCGTTGAGTGAGGTTTGGCAGAGCCGCCAGTCCCGGCATTGGGCGAAACGGGCCTCCAGGATGGTGGAGATGTGACGTTCGACGATTCGGGCCATGAAGGTGGTCTTCTTGGCCTTGGCTGGATTGAAATGCCGCATCCGCTGCAGCAGATCGATCATCAGTTCCTGTTCGAGGTCGGGTCTGTCGTCCTCGGTGAATCCGGCCTTGCCTACGAGTTGACGTGCTTTGTGCCGAATCAGGTCGGCGGCATACTTGTCGATGCCGTCGTAAGAATTCTGTGAAACCATCGGGGCCTCCTCGGAGCGAGGAGGAGGTCCGCGTGGGTGTCGGCACGGGCCAGATCACAGGACAAAGCTGTCGCGTGGGCGAAGGGGTCGCAGGTACGCCGCCAATTGCCGTATTCGGCTCGGCGACACCCACAACAGCCTCCGCCATGCGTCCAGCTTGTTGTCCAGTGTCTAAGGGTTCAGGTCGTTACGTGTTCAGGCTGCCCGTTCCTCGATGCGCATCAGGAACGGGAGACCGTGCTTGATCTCGAGCAGGCAGACTTTTCCGCTGCCCATCTGCGCGAGGTGCTCCAGCAGCGCCACGACCTCTTGCTTGAGGATGAAGTCATCCTGGTCGCGCTCGGGCCGGGGACCGCTCTGTCCGCCCAGCTTGATCTCGCGCTCGATGACCGTGTCAGGGGTGAGTTCCGGCTCGCCGTCGCGGACCGGAATGTTGGAGATGCGGCCGAAGTTGATGTCCTGCATCAACTCGATGAGTCGCCGCTTCGGTGGGGTGAGATGTGCTTTGTTGACTTGTGCCACTGCCAGTCTCCTTGTTCGGAAGTTCTGGCACGCCCGGTGGCCAACCCTGTGCTGACCAATAAAAAACGCCGGATCGCGCCTTCATTGGGGAAGGCGCTACATCCGGCGTCGCAATGGCTACATTTGGCGTAGCGGAAATTTTTTTTAGTTTTTTCTTCCTGGGTGGTCCCGGGTCATTCGTTGACTATCGGACGGACCTCCCAAACGATCTCCTCTTCGGTCCGGTAGACCGGTTCGTTGCCGCACTTGATGGATTCCTTCAGGTGGGCAGCCAGCGGCTTGTCGTACTTCTCAAGATACTTGATGGCCCGGTTTACGGCGTTCCGGAAGGCGTCACGGACGTTCTTTCGCTTGTCGTTGGATTTCCGGAGTTTGCCACCCAAGCCAACAGCCTCGTTGATCGCTGTGGTCACCTTTGCCATTTCTTCTTCAAGCCGCTGAATCTCGGCATCGTTGTTTTCTGCTCGTGCGTCTTCAATTTCTCGAAGAAGATCGTGAGCCGCCTCCCGGTACTGCTCGATAGCCTTGCGGTCGGCGACGAAGCCGGTATCGCCCAACGGAACCCCCTGGGTGACCTGAAAACCGTCTTCGGTTTCATCAGAGTTCAGAAACGTGTTGCAGGTATTGATGGCGAACCCGCAGACGATCTCGTAGACCGAGGTTTCCTTGTTGGGCCTCGCCAGAAGGAAGTTGATGTACTCGGCTCCTTTGTCGACACCCGTCACGAGCACCTCGGCATTGCCGTTAAAGCGTGCGGCCCAGACACCCCCGCGCTTCCTGAAGTAGTTGTCCGGCTGCTTCTGCTCGACCGGAATAGCTGGGACAGAGATCACCGATCCCGATTCATAGACCGTCCGAAGCAAGCAGTCTCCCGGCAAGGTGCGCTGACGGATGGCCGTGATGTTGCGGGCGACCATGGTGTCCATCGCTTCGCAGACCTCCTTGGCGTGGCGTTTGTAAAGGTCATAGACCTTCTGGGCCACGCTTCCGGGGTTCCCATTCAAGTAGCGGAAGACCCGACTGACCTCGCTGAATCGAGCGATAAACTGGGTGATGTCATCCTGATCACGGACCTGGTTGGCTCGCTCCAGGTACGCGGCAGCCATGATCTTGTCCTCGTCCTTGCTTCTGCTTTGGGTGAAGATATCGGCCTTATAGGCTTCCACGGGGTCATGCTGATCCGCTTTTGCCGCAATCATGGCAAAACGCCTGTCGATGCACTGCGAACACGTTCCGCAATGCGTATGGTGATTGGTCATCTCCCAGGTATGGGTGCAGGTGGTCGATGCCGCGATCATGTCCTGGCATCCGGCCTTGGTGATCACCTCGATAACACCGGCCTTGGTTTTCCAGATGTAGGGATTCTCAATCGTGAACGGTTCGCCAGCCACCAGGCTGATGATTTCCTGAAAGCCTCGGATCACCCTGGGGTGGGTGGTGCGTGTTGCCCGGCCTCCGACTACCTGAGCGCAGACCGGCAGATTCAAACTGATGACCCCGTTTTCGTAAAAACGGACGCTTTTCAGATTGAGCATTTTTGCGATGGTCGCCCCGATAGACACATAGAGGAAGGATCGGCTGCGCTGGGTGTACTCGTAGTTCAGCCCCTTGTTCTTGTTGACCCGGACGCCGATGTGTAGCGGGGCGTTTTCCCCAGCCTTGTCGGCAATCATCTTTTCCAGTCGCCGGTGGCGCGTGTTGAGCTTCGGTGTCGACTTGTGGGTAACAAGGACGACCTTGTGTTTTTCATTCAGAACTTCATCGATGGCTCCCGCCAGCGAGTCCAGCCCACCTGAAAACATCACTACCTGTTCCGGATAGCCGAAGAGCCGTCCGTCATCATCAAATTTCAGATATCCCTGGAATGCCTGAGCCTCTTTCAGTTTGACGAACTCGAAGTGATAGTTGTCATCAGACAAGAAACCAAGCGTGGAGCGCAGCGCCTGGTGGATATCGTCTCCGTTCCAAAAATCTGGCTTCCGCACCGGGATGATGAAGTGCAGATCCCTGCGCCAGCCATGGCCAAAAGAATCGACGTCGTCGGCCCCTCGTGGGATGGCCTGATCGGCACTGTAAACGTAGGTGGCGATTTCGAGCAGATCCTGGAAAGAATCAGGCACGTCCTTGCTCATCTTTTTGTGGATGTCTTCAATGCGTAGGGTGATCTTGTCCGGCCCATCCTTACCCCAAAGACGCAGGCGCAGATCACGGTCAGGATTTTCTTCAATCCCATCAGTCGGTGCGTTCCCACAGATGATATATCGTTTATCTTGCATCGGCTCGCGCTCCTTCTTTTAGCTCGTCCTTCATCTTTTTCAGCGCGTAAGAGGCGAAGCCATTGGAAGACTCCCTGGAGATGTCACCACCTTCTTCGTACCTGTGCTTCGAAAACCAATCTGCTGAAAACTGCTCGACGATCAGGGACGCCTCTTTACAGTGCGTGTTCAGAGCCTTCTCGAATTGTCCCATTTCATTCATGGTGGCAAAGCGCTGGCCCTCACCCAGATGGGTAGCCAGCGTTTTTGAGAGGAAGTAGTTCATGCTCTCGTTGGTCAGCTTGGCGAAGAAAGTCCGCGACAGCTCTCCGAACTCCCGCTTTTTCCCGAGCGCTGCCAGTGCGGCCCGAACATCATCTGGCCCGGGGGCGAAGAGAGACGGCAGTTTCGGTGAGATGTGCTCTACCAGGGCTCCGACCAATGCACGCTGAGACATTTCACCGAGGTCGGATCGGCCACCGTTGGACTCCAATTTGTTATCCAGGGCCTCGGAGACTGCGGCGGCAAGATCGGGAAGGGATGTATCCTGCGGCAGGTTGACGCCGAGGGATTGGAGATGCTCGCCGAGGTTCTCCTTTTTTGCGGCAATGGCGAGCTGCGTCATCAACCAGACCGCCTCGGTGAACCCCTCATCGTTGAGCACGAAGGTGAATGCTTTATCGGCTGCCCGGATTGTTGCGTTTGCGATTTGGGACACGTCGGCACCGGCCGTGATCAGGCCGACCACCTCTTTCCATGCCCTCGACCTCGGAAGGCTTCCAAGTCTGACGTGCCCCATGTCGATCTCCTTATTTTTCGCGACCCAGCATCGTTATTCGGGCCTCCTGATGACGACGATGCTTCGGGCCTTACGAGCTTCTTTCTTCAGATAGCCTTTCCGTACCAGTTGAGCGATCTGCTCGTGGGCGCTCGCGTGGCTGATACCAAGGACTTCCGACAATTCTTTCACCGTTGGCGGCAACCCCTTTTCATCGATGATTTGGCAAATGACCCTCAGCGTGTTTGCTTGTGGGTCGGTTATTTCCGATACCTTTTTCTTTCCCATGGCGATTGCTCCGTGTCGTAGCCACTGAGCGGATTAAGCCCAATTTATGACCACAAAATATACGACCTGATGAACATCAGGTCAATCAAAAAAACAGGACTTCTCGTCTGATTCCGTCATCTTGCACATCCCTCCGGTAGGTAACGAACGCAAGTCCGGTTCAAGCCGGATGTAACCAGATAACCGACCAGAGGCGGAGCTGAGGTGGTTGTGGGTGCCATCGAACGCGCATCCCGACCGCCACCGTTTTCTGGCATCCACACCATCCAGTCCCCCGGTCCCACCGGAGGTGTTCGATGTTGGATGTACAGGAAATGAATGATGTACCGGGGTTGGATGACCTTGGCGAAAACGGCAAACCCGGCCGCCTGTCGGGTGAGGCGAGGCTCCAGTCAGCCGCCTCGATTCTGGCCACGGCGGTCCTGCGCCGAAAGGCCAAAAAAGCATGTGTGGGCAATGAGTTAGATGTTTTCAAAGATTCTTCCCCTGTGCTCGGAGAAGGACTTGATTCATTGCCGGAACAGAGCATTCATTCATGACAACTCGTCCGGAAACCAAACTAAGGAGTTGAAAATGAATGAGTTACAGAACGCCGCCACCGGCGGCAAGAACCAGGACCGAACCCGAAACTCGGTCCTTCGGCAGATGGCCCTGCTGCAATCCATGTCCCTGGAGCAGCTCCGGGAAAAATGGCTCGACCTCTACGGCGAAGAGCCGCCCCAGTACAAGAAGCAATTCCTCATCAAGAGGCTGGCCTATCGCATCCAGGAGCTTTTCTACGGCGGGCTGTCCGACCAGGCCAAGGTCCATCTCCAGCAGGCCGCCAAGGAGGACCCGGTAGCCACTGTCAATCGACGCATCCCAGAAGAACGGAAATCGAACGAGGCGATCCTGCCCGGAACCAGACTGGTGCGGGTCTGGAACGACCGACGATATGAAGTGACCGTCCTTGCCGATGGCTATGAATTCGAAGGCCGCACCTTCCGGTCGCTCAGCGCGGTGGCCAGGGAGATCACCGGAACGCGCTGGAACGGCAAGGTCTTTTTCGGGCTGAAGAAGGTTTATGGCAGAAAAGCCGAGGGAGGTTCGGATGCTTGATAACAGCAATGTCGCGCCGGGCAAGAACAAGACCCTGCGCTGTGCCATCTACACCCGCAAGAGCCACGAGGAAGGGCTCGAACAGGAGTTCAACTCGTTGGATGCCCAACGGGAGTCGGCGGAACACTATATCGAGAGCCAACGGATGCGGGGCTGGACGGCCCTGCCGGATCGCTACGACGATGGTGGTTTCTCGGGTGGGAACATGGAGCGCCCGGGGCTGCGCCGACTGCTGGCGGACATCGACGCCGGGAAGATTGATGTGATCGTGGTCTACAAGGTCGACCGACTGTCCCGCTCGCTGCTGGACTTCATGAAGATGATCGACCTCTTCAACGAAAAGGGCGTCAGCTTCGTCTCGGTTACCCAGCACTTCAGCACCACCGACCCCACCGGCCGAATGTTTCTCGGCATCCTGATCACCTTCGCCCAGTACGAGCGGGAGGTCATCGCCGAGCGTATCCGAGACAAGGTGGCGGCTGCCAAGCGCCGGGGGAAATACTGCGGCGGCGTGCCCATCCTCGGATACGACGTCGACCGGGAGAACAAGAAGCTGCTGGTCAACCCTGATGAAGCCAAGACGGTGCAGTACATCTTCCGCCGCTTTATCCAGATCGGCTCGGCCAAGAAACTGGGCCAGGAGCTGAACGAACAGGGTTACCGCACCAAGGCCTGGACCACCAAGAAAGGCAAAGTCCGTGAGGGCTCCGAATGGAACACCGCCCATATCTACCGGCTGCTCAACAACCGGATCTATATCGGCGAGATCGCCCACAAGGACCGCAGTTACCCCGGCGAGCACGAGGGGATCATCGACCGGGCGACCTGGGACAAGGTGCAAGCCATCCTGGAGGACAACAAACCGGTCAAGGTATCCATGGCCAGAACCAAAATGGTCGCCCCGCTGAAAGGCGTCATCCGCTGCGGCCACTGCGGATGCTCGATGGGACCGACCTACGCCCGCAAGAACGGCCGCCACTACACCTATTACATCTGCCAGAAGGACAGCAAGCGGACCGTGAGCCGGTGCCCGCTCAAACGTATTCCCGCCGGGGACATCGAGCAGGCCGTAGTCGAGCAGTTGAGCGCGGTGTTCCGCACACCGACGCTGGTGGCCAAGACCTACTTCGCCGCCCGGGACATCGAGCAGGCAGAGAGGGAGCGTCTGTTCAAGCAGAAAGCCCAGCTCGAGATTGAGCTGTCGCAGGCGCGAGAGCAGGCACTTGAACTGATGAGGCCCGGCAACGATCAGCCGGGCAAGGCCGAGATGCTGACGACCGTCAACCGCCACGCGGTCGAGCTCTCGAAACAACTGACACATGTGAGCGAGCGATGCAGAGCCTACCAGGGGAACAGCATCACGGAACAGGATGTGTCGGAGGCCTTCCAGAATGTGGAGGGCTTCTGGGAAGACCTTTTTCCGGTGGAGCGGAATCGCCTCATCCGCCTCCTGGTGGATAAGGTCGAGATCCGCGAGACCGGAATCGACATGGAGCTGCGCACCAACGGACTGACAACGCTCATCGCCGAGCTGGCCGGTCTGGCATGCGAAGTCACTGAACGGAGGACAAGCCGATGAAAATGAAGCCGACCATTACCGTTGCCGACAACGGCAACCTGCAGATCCACATCCCGATGCTGATCCGGCGCATGCGCGGCCGCAAGACGGTCATCGCTCCCCAGGCCCTGGATGGAGAAATCACCGGAGCGCAGGAACCGGTGCAGTCCGCCGTCCTCCAGGCGCTGGGCAGGGCCTTTTCCTGGGCCTACATCCTCGAATCCGGCCAGATCAGGTCCATCAGCGAGCTTGCCCGTACCCTCGACGTCGATGGCTCGTATGTGGCCCGCATTCTCACGCTGACGACCCTGGCCCCCGACATCGTCGAAGCCCTGATCAACGGCGAGGAACCCAACGGGCTCTCGCTGGCCAAACTGACCCAGACCTTCCCGGAGGACTGGGCCGAGCAGCGCCGCCAGTTCGGCTTTGCCACCGACTGACGACCGGACCGGAGACCGCCCCAGAGAGCCGACCATCAGCGTCGGCTTTTCTTCTTTAGGGGGCAGGAAGCCGGAGTTGACCGCGCTTCTTTTCATGGCCGAGGCGGGCGATTTCGAAAAAAACGTCCGGTTGCGGCATCGAACGATGACCTAAGACAACCGCCCAAAATGGCAATCAGCCGCAAACCCATATCAATCAAGGATGTAGCTTTCCGGACGAGCTTCGGACTTGGTCCGGAGAAAACAGAGAATCAGGGGCCAAACAGAGAAAGAAAGGCTGGAAGATGGGGAGAATCGATGGTGCGGAGAGGTGCTTTGGAAGATGTGAAACGGGCGCAAACCCTTTAGAAACAAGGGGAAAAAGAAAACCCGTCACCCCGGAGAATGACCCCAGAGAGACGGGTTGTCTTTTTTCAAATGGTGGAGGCGGGGGGAGTCGAACCCCCGTCCGAAAATATTCCACTTAGGCTTCTACATGCATAGCATGGTATAGAGATTTCGCCCCGGGGGTCGCTACCATGCAGGCTAACTCCGAGACTAACCCGTGTAAATTTCGCCTCACCGGCCCACAGGTGCACCGGATCAGCTAGCCCGCTAGTCGACGCCCTATCCGATCACGCAGGCAAAGACCGGTAGGACGCTAGCCTTAAGCGGCTAGAGCATACGAATAATCGTCTGCGTTTGTGTTTATCCAGCCGTTTAACGAGCAGCCAGAACCTCGGCATGCAACCCAAGCTTCAACTATCCCCGTCGAAACCGGTTCGCCCCCCCTTTCATTTTGTTGTTGTAATCATATTAAGAATGCGAAGATGAAATGTCAATAACCCTCGCGTTTCTTGGCCTGCTCGATTTCACGCTGGAGTTCCTTTTCTTTGAGAACCTGGCGTTTGTCGTATTTGCGTTTTCCGCGGGCGAGGGCCAGTTCCACCTTGGCGCGGCCCTTCGAGAAATAGACCTTGGTCGGGACCAGGGTGTACCCTTTTTCTTCCGTTTTCCCGATCAGGCGCTTGATCTCGCGCCTCTTGAGCAGGAGCTTCCGCGGGCGCAAAGGATCGAGGTCCATGTGATGCGCATAGGGGTATGGCGTAATGTGCATGTTGTAAAGGTAGATTTCGCTGTCCTTGATCTTGCCGTAACTGTCCACGAGGCTGGCGCGGCCCTCCCGGAGGGATTTGACCTCCGGGCCCAGAAGCACCATACCGGCTTCGATCAGTTCGTCGAAAAAGTACTCGTGGGCGGCTTTTCGGTTTTGACAGACGATCTTCATGTCGTATGTTCCATCCAGGCCGGAGACATGTTCAGGCATCGAGGTGTTTCTGCATGTCCAGATCAGGCAGAAGATCCCTCATCCGCCCTGAGATGAAGTCTTTGACTTCCTGCGTTGTGGAAAGCATGCTGGCAGTTTGGAAATCCCTTTTCGCTTCCTCCATGGAAATCGCTCGGATAACGCGTTTGATGGCGGGGATCGAACGGGAGTTCATGCTGAGTTCAGTGATGCCGAGGCCGAGCAGGATGGGGACGCACAAGGGATCGCCGGCCATTTCACCGCACAGGGAAACGCCGATCCCGGTTTTCCCGGCGGCATCGACCACCTGTTGGATCATCCGCAGGATGGCAGGGTGAAAGGGCTGGTACATTCCTGCTACGTGTTCATTGACGCGGTCTATGGCCAGGGCATATTGGATCAGGTCATTGGTTCCGATGCTGAAAAAGTCCACATGCCGAGCCAGAAGCTCCGCCAGCGCGACGGCGGACGGGACCTCGATCATGATTCCGACCTGCATCTGGGGATCGTAGGGGATATTCTCCCGGTCGAGATCTTCCTTCACCTCCTCCAGAATGCGCTTGGCGTCGAGGACTTCCTGCAGGCCTGAGATCATAGGGAACATCAGGTGCACATGCCCGTAGGCACTCGCTCGGTAGATGGCCCGGAGCTGCGTCTTGAAGATTTCCTTTTCTCTAAGGCAGAAACGGATGGCACGCAGGCCGAGGGCGGGGTTCATTTCCTTCGATATTTCGAGGGCCGACGCGAACTTGTCACCGCCAAGGTCGAGCGTGCGTATGGTGACCGGTGCAGGGGACATGATTTCGGCTACTTCCCGGTAGTCCTCGAAGAGTTCTTCCTCCGTGGGCAGGCCCCTGCTGCGGAGGTATAGGAATTCCGTTCGATACAGACCAATGCCCTCGCCCCCGTGATCCCGGACAGCCGCTACCTCTTCCAAAAACTCGATGTTGGCGTTGACGGTGATGAGGTGCCCGTCGAGGGTTTCAGCGGGCAGGAGGCCGGCTTTGGCGATGCTCGATTTGTATTTCTCGTACTGGAGCTGCCGCTCCTGGTAAAGGATGATGTCACTGTCATCCGGGTTGATGATCACCTCGCCGGTGTTGCCGTCCACCGCGAGGAGATCGCCTTCCTCGACTTGAGCAGTGACGGATTCGAGCCCCACGACCGCGGGGATCTCCAGCGCTTGGGCCATAATGGCCGTATGCGACGTGCGGCCCCCTACATTCGTGATGAATCCCATCACCCGGCTGATGTTCAGTTCGGTCGTATCGGCAGGAGACAGGTCGTGGGCGACGATGATAACCCGTCCGTTGATGTCGGCCAGGCTGGGCTGGTTTCCTCCGGCCAGATTCCTGAGGATCCGTTCGCAGACGTTTTCAACGTCGTCTATCCGTGTACGGATATAGACATCCTGGATCTCTTCGAAGACGCGGCGGATTTCCTCGAGCGATTTCTTGAGGGCCCATTCGGCGTTGATCTTTTCACTCAAGATGCGCTTGATGGTCGAATCCTTCAGCATGCTGTCCTTGAGGATCATGGTGTGGCTGTCAAGGATGTAAGCATGCTCACGAACGTGATTCGGCAATTGGTGTTTCAGGGAATTGAGCTGCCGCTCCGTCCTTTCGACTGCGCCTTCGAACCGCTCGACCTCCCGGTGCAGCTGTTTGTCGTTGATCAGGTATTGATAAAGGATCTTGACGCTGGAACGGTCAACCAGGTGAGATTTCCCGATAATGATGCCGGGGGATACCGCAATCCCCTTCAGAAGCTTCCTTTTTGAGGGGTGACGCACATTCATTGATGTTCCCCGAATCTCCTCTCGAACAGGTCTTGTAACGCCAGCATAAACTGTTCGGAATCTTCGCCGACGATGCGTGCCTGGACTTCACTCCCTTTCGGGCAGGCAAGCGTGAGGATCGACAGGATGCTGTCTCCGTCGACCTCATGCCCGTCTTTTTTCAGGTACAGCTTGGAACGATGGCTGTTGGCCAATTCGACGATCTTGGCGGCAGCCCTTGCGTGCAGCCCTAGTTTATTCATGATCTTCAAATTCTGAACCACATCCATTTTGACCGACCTTTTGGAAATGCTGCAGCCTGGCAAGGCATTCCCTGTATATCTTTCGATAAGGCACATCTGATCTCGACGAGAGAACCTTGGCTACCGCCTTGGCGCCTTTCATTTCTTTCAGAAGGCGATCGATTTCCACTCCGAGCTCTTCAGGGGAGGCCGCCGGCGCCTCGCTCCGCCCGTTGCCGCTTCCTTCGACGATAAGCGTGAATTCTCCGAGAGGCGGTTTTTCTTCCAGCCGCTTCAGAACAGCGCTCAACCGCCCCGTCTCGACCTGTTCGAAGACCTTGGTGAGCTCCCGGGTGATGGCGACTTCCCTGTCGCCGAGGATCTGCAGCATCTCCCTCAGGGTCTCCAGGATGCGGTGGGGGGCCTCGAAGAAAATCATGGTGCGGCTTTCGGCCTGCAGCTGTTCCAGTTCCCTGCGCTTCTTGCCGGCGCGGGTCGGAAGAAACCCTTGGAAAAGGAACCGGTCGGCAGGCAGACCGCAGATCGACAATGCGGCTGTTACGGCTGACGGCCCAGGGATGGCCGTGACTGGCAACCCTTCATTGCGGGCGAGGGCAACCAGCCTGCCTCCAGGGTCGGATATGCCGGGTGTGCCGGCATCCGTCACGAGGGCGATATGGTGGCCGCATTTCAGACGCTTGACGAACTCCGGGCCTTTCAATCGGAAATTGTGCTGGTTGTAACGGACAACCTTAGTCGCGACTCCGTAATGGCGGCAGAGCCCTTTGGTCCTCTCGACGCTTTCGGCGGCAATGAGATCGACGGCTTTGAGCACCCGCAACGCCCGAAGGGTGATATCTTCCAGATTGCCGATGGGTGTGCCGACGACATAAAGGGTGCCTTCATGCTCAATATCGTCGACGATCGGAGAGACTGCGCTGCTTTTCTTTGAATCAGCCATTCGTCGATCCGGCGGAGCGCCGGTCCGGCCGTGGATTAATGGAGGCACCCGTCCGCTGCAAGAGGCCTTTCTCCCTGCCAGGACCTGAATACAGAATTTCGACGCATTCGATCGAAAAGGCGGCCGAGCGCTGCCGGGGCATCCTTTCCCTGGCGATGCCGAGAGTACCCATCCGGAAATGACTTCCCGGTACAACCCGGTTTCTCATCCGGAAAAGAAAATCTTTTGCCGGTACTAAGGATATCAAGCGTTTGCCCGGGGGCGACCTGTAGGCCGCCGTGCAAGCAAACGTGCGGCTGACGCAGAGATCGGCAAAAAAGCCCCTTGCCGGGTGGAATTTAATAGAGCAGTTCGAAGGCATTCTTGACGATCTCTATCTTCGGTTGGTCTTCGGAGAGGCCGACTGCTACGACGTCGAAACGCGACCTCGTGTCAAGACCCCCGTGCGTTTTCAGGTAATTCAATGCCAACCGCGAGAGGCGGCGTTGTTTCCGCCGGTCGACGGCCTCTTTTGCGGGGCCGGTATCGCCAGCTGAGCGCGTTTTGATTTCGATGAAAACCAGGGTGTCCCCGTCTTTTGCGATCAGATCCAATTCCCCGAGGGGGCAGCGGTAGTTGAGGTGAACGGGCCGATAGCCGATTTGTTTGACGGCTTCCAAAGCCAATTGTTCGCCTCTTTGGCCGAGCTGCATCCGTTTCCGTGTCAAGGCCGGCATACCCCTTTGAAGGTCGTGCGATGGATAGGGCACCAGCCGATTTTTCTCAGCACGGAGAGATGGTCCCGGGTGCCGTAGCCTTTGTTGCAATCGAATGCGTAGGCAGGGTATTGCCGGTGATAAGCGCCCATGAGCCGGTCCCGGTAGACCTTGGCCAGGATCGAGGCGGCCGAGATGCTGCGGCAGAGCCGATCTCCTTTTTTCAGCGCTTTTTGGGGCGTTGCGACAGGTACAAGGTGGATTCCGTCCACGAGCAGGAAATCGGCAACGGGATCCAGAGCGGCAACAGCCCTCCGCATCGCTTCCAGAGAAGCCCTGAGGATGTTGATACGGTCTATGGCAGCCGGTGATACAACCCCGATCGCCGTTGCAAGGGCATGGAGCTGGATCATCTGAAAGGCCTTCTCACGCGCCGCGGCGGTCATACACTTGGAGTCGCGCACACCCGGCAGATCGATCCCTTCCGGGAGGATCACCGCAGCAGCGACGACGGGCCCGGCAAGACAACCTCGACCGGCCTCGTCCACGCCGGCCACATGATGAAATCCGTTGTTGCGCGCCTCGTTTTCGTACCCGAGGGGTTCCACCGGTTCTTCCGTGCCCGGCATATCGAACAGCCTAAGATTTCGCTGTCTCTTTGACAACCCGGGAGACCTGCAGCGGCTAGAATCGTTTTTCCTTGATGCGGGCCGCCTTGCCTCTCAAGCTGCGCAGGTAGTAGAGCCGGCTCCTTCTCACACGTCCCCTTGTCAGGATCTCCACCTTGTCGATAAACGGAGCGTGGAGCGGGAAGATGCGCTCCACGCCGATTCCGTAGGAGACCTTGCGGACCGTGAAGGTCGCCCCCAGCTTGCTTCCGCGCTTGCGGATCACGACGCCCTGGAAGACCTGGATCCGCTCCTTCTCGCCTTCTTTGATGCGCGCATGGACCTTTACGGTATCTCCGGGTTTGAAGGCCGGAATATCGAAGCGCATCTGTTCCTTTTCGATCATCTCGATGATGTTCATGTGTCCTCTCCTTATCACAATCGGGCCTCCTTGGCCCGCTATGGTCAAGCCGGCGCCGATGACGATTCCTCCGGGTCAGGTCCGGCCAACCGATCCAGGATGATAGCGGCGGCGGTCCGCACCGAAAGATGATTGTAGCCTGTCGGCCCGTATATAGGTTCCAGCAAATGGTCGCTGACGGTGAAAACCTCTTCGGTCAGCCCCCAGGCCGTACCGAGGAGCAGAAAAACGGGGCGTCCCGGAGTGGCCAATATCCTCCTTGCCTGCGGATAGCCGATGCAGCCTTCCGCCGGCTGCGATGCATCCGTTGCCATGCGAAGCGGCGGAGTCCCTTCAAAGGTGCGGATGTCCTCCGCGGCGTCCTCGAGCGACGATGCCACCCGCAGGTGCTCGAGCGCGAGCCTCCGGTGCGGATTGTATACAGCGCCGTATCCTTCGGTCCAGTGGCGTTTCACCCTTTCGACGAGGGCCTTCTGGTCTTGAAGGGGCGTCACGATGAAGAGGCCCTGAAGACCGTAAGTGGCGCACAATCGTGCCAGATCGTGCAGGTCCACCGTGGTCACGGCGGAGCAGATCCGCCGCCGGCGTTTGTCATACACCGGATAATGAATGAGGCCGATGTAGAGGTTCCGCAGCCGGCCACTCATCGCCCGGGCCCGCTGCCGGACTCTTCATCTTTTCTGGGGCGGCCTGCCGGCGCGGGAGAGGGCCTCTCACCGGGCTCGATTTCAGCTGTCTCCATAAGGTCCGGGCGCCTTTCCCGCGTCCGCCTGATGGATTCCTTTCTCCGCCAGATCCGGATCTTTTCATGGTTTCCGGAGAGCAACACCTCGGGCACAGAAAGCCCCTGAAAGACGCTCGGCCTTGTGTAATGCGGGTATTCGAGGAGGCCGCCTGCAAAACTGTCCTCGGTGCTGGAACCCTCTCCGCCAAGGGCGTCCGGCAGGAGGCGGGTGACGGCGTCCATCACCACCAGGGCCCCCAACTCTCCCCCGCTCAGCACATAATCGCCGATGGAGATCTCCCGATCGATGCACAGATCTCTGATCCGCTCATCCACCCCCTCGTATCGGCCGCAAACGAAAATCAGCTGATCCAACTCGGCCAGTTCCCAGGCCAGGCGCTGGTTGAAAACCTCTCCCTGCGGGCTCAGCAAGATCACCGGATGGCCTTTGCCGATCCTTTCGACGCTTTCCAATGCCCGAAAGATGGGCCCCGGCTTCATGACCATCCCGTAGCCGCCGCCGTATGGCCGGTCATCTGTGGTCCTGTGAGGCCCCCGCGCGAAATCCCGGATGTTTACCGCTCTTATGTCTGCGATGCCCCTGTCGAGAGCTCTTCCCATGATTCCATAGCGGACGGCGGAAAGGACCATCTCGGGAAACAAGGTGAGTACGTCAAACCGCATCGGGCTCGATCATTCCTTCAAGGGGCGCTACAACCATCCTCCCGCCCTCGAGGTCTACTTCGCGGACGACATCGTGGATAGCGGGCACAAGGGTTTTCTCGCCGTTTTCGTGCCTGACCACGTAGATATCGTTGCTCCCCGTTGGGATGATCTCCGTGATCGACCCCAGCCGTACCCCGCCTTCGAGGTATACACCGAGGCCGATCAGTTCGAACCAGAAAAATTCGTCGGGCGCCCGCACGAGTTCGTCTTTTCTTATCAGGATCTCGGCGTCTCTGACTTCTTCGCTTTGCTCCAGAGAGGTTATCCCCTCGAGAAGCAACAGGAAGGAATTTTTGTGCGGGCTGAATTCCAGGAGTTCATAGGCTTGCACTGCACCAGAGGCGCCTCTGATGTAAACGGTTCCGGCCCCGGCGAATGCGTCCCCTCTGCCCGAGTAGGAAATGGCTTTCAACCTCCCACTGACACCATGAGGTCGCACGATTTTCCCGATGGCGATCAGGTCGTTCACGTTTATATGTCTGGATTTACTCAATAATCTCCAAAACAGAACGTTTGTTGATTTTTGTGGAGGCTGCACTGAGAATCGTCCTCATCGCCCGCGCGGTTCTGCCCTGCTTGCCGATGACTTTTCCCAGATCCTCTTTCGCGACTTTGAGCTCAATCACTGAAGTCTGTTCGCCTTCGATTTCGGTGACAACAACGTCTTCCGGCTTGTCCACGAGCGCTCTAGCTATGAATGTGATCAAGTCCTTCATCTCAAATCACCTCCGTCGTTTGAAGTCGCCTCCACTGCCAAGCCTCAGTTCGCAGACGAGTCCGCACCCAACAGCCCCTCTTTTTTCAAGAGGGCCCGGGCTGATTCAGACATCCGTGCCCCCCGGCCCAACCAGGTTTTCACTTTGTCTTCGTGGAGTTTGACGACCGCCGGCTCCTTCATCGGGTCGTAATAACCCAGGATCTCCAGGAACCTGCCGTCTCGAGGTGCTTCTGAATCAGCCGCAACGATGCGGTAAAAAGGCTTTTTCTTCGCACCCAGCCTAGCCAACCTGATTTTGACTGCCATTTTTTCGTGCTCCCTAAAAGATTGATAATTTGCTGCTATCCATCAAACGCCTGCAGCTGCCAATGGGCCCGGCACATCTCAAAGGATCCGCGCCTCGCTGCCGGCTTTGTTGTACGTGTTCCCACTGCCTCAAAAAACTTCCCGCCTCGAGCCCGCTCTGCTTCCCGGCGGGCTGGGCCTGACGCTGGCCCCTGCTCCAGGGCGGTTTTAAACCGGCGCGCCTCAACTGAAAAGAGAGGGCATGCCGGCAAACCCCTTCTTGGTGATCCTCTCCATCATTTTTTTGGTGTCGGAGAAGTTTTTGAGCAGGCGGTTCACATCCTGCACCTGAGTCCCGCTGCCGCGTGCGATCCGCCGTTTGCGGCTGCCGTTGATGAGCTTGTAGTTGCGCCGCTCTTCCCGCGTCATGGAATTGATGATGGCTTCTACTCTGGCAAGCTCCTTTTCGTCGGGTTTGAGCTGCTTGAGCTTCTTGAGCTGCCCCATCCCCGGGAGCATGCCGAGAATTTGTTCGAGCGATCCAATCTTTTTCATCTGTTTGAGCTGCGACTGGAAGTCCTCGAGATCGAACTTGTTTTTCTTCAGTTTGTTCTGGAGCCTGATGGCCTCCTTCTCATCGAACTGGGACTGGGCCTTTTCGATCAAGGAGAGGACATCTCCCTTTCCGAGGATCTGCGAGGCGACGCGGTCCGGATGAAAAGCGCTGAGGGCGTCCAGCTTTTCCCCTGTACCGATAAACTTGATGGGCTTCCCGGTAACGGCCTTGATCGAGAGGGCCGCCCCGCCGCGAGCATCGCCCTCCATTTTGGAAAGGACGATTCCGCTCAGATCCAAGGTTTCGTCGAATCGTTTGGCAACCGTGACGGCATCCTGACCGGTCATTGCATCCGCAACGAGCAGGATTTCGTTCGGAGGGACGGCGGTCTTGATCCGGACGAGTTCATCCATCAAACCTTCATCCACATGCAGACGGCCGGCCGTGTCGAAGATGACCAGATCGGAGCCCGCGCCGCTCGACTTGACGAAGGCGTCGCGGCAGATGCTCACCGGCTCTTGACCCTCTGCCGTGGGATAGACCGGGACATTGATCTGCGCCGCGAGCTTTTTCAGCTGGTCAACCGCTGCAGGGCGGTAAATGTCGGCCGGGACCAGATAGGGATGCCGCCCCTGTTTCCTCAGGTACACGGCCAGCTTCGCGGCCGTGGTGGTCTTACCGGAGCCCTGAAGTCCCACGAGCATGAGAACATGCGGTGTTTTGCCGCTCAGGTTCAGGTCCTGCCGGCCGCCGTCCATCAGGCGGATCAATTCTTCGTTGACGATCTTGACCAACTGCTGACCGGGTGTCAGGCTTTCAAGCACCTCCTGCCCCAAGGCACGCCTGCGGATATCTTCGATCAGGTTTTTGACCACCTTGTAATGGACATCCGCCTCCAGCAAGGCCAGGCGCACTTCTTTGAGGGCATCCTGGATGTTGCTTTCGGTCAGACGTCCGCGGCCGGTCACCTTCTTGAAGACGTGGTTCAGCTTCTCGGTCAGATTTTCGAACATCGTCCCTTCCTGCGGGCCTTTTGATAAACGGTCATTCTATCGGCAAGAGTTCATTCCTGTCAACTTAAAAGGTGGTAAATGATTCGAAGCGATCGTACTTTCCAAAAGGCCGGGCGCATTCAAACCTTAGCATTTTTGCCCTTCTCTTTCACTCATATTTTTATTTGGCTGGATCGCTGGATCCTCCCCGAAATGAGCGGCATCCCGGAAGATGATACGGCGGGGTCGGAGGCAGAAGAAAAGGATTTTGTGGTTGCCAGGTCCCGAGCGAAATTTTAATATCAAAAAACTCTCCGGATTTTTCTCGTGTGTTTCCAGTCAGCCCATACAGGAGCGAACCCAGTTGGAGCAAAGCCTTCAGGAAGGCATCATACGCCCTCATCGTGGGCGGGGGGAACCCTCAATCCCGGCGGATGTGCTGATGGTGATGCCGCCGTTCGAACTCCGGCACCTGGCGCGCCGGATCTCTGCCGAGCCGGTGGCCTTTGCTGACAGCGACCTTTTTCGCCTCTACCTTCCAAAAGAAGGGCCTCTCGGCGCTTGTGCCTTGTCAGGGCCGTTTCTGGGCGCACCCCATGCCGTCATGGGGCTGGAAAAGCTGATTGCATTGGGTGCTCAAAGGATCTGGGCCTTCGGCTGGTGCGGGTCGTTGAGTGCGGCTGCAAGGATCGGTGACCTGCTGATACCGACACGGGCCTATCCTGAGGAAGGGACGAGCCGTCATTATCCCCTGGATGGGTTGGACCTGGTCCCGGATGCCGGTTTGACGGCGGGTCTCCAAAAGGGGCTGGAGAGCGCGGGTTTGCCCTATCGGAGAGGCGCGGTGTGGACGACGGATGCGCCATACCGGGAAACACCCGTAAAGGTGAGGTATTGGCAGGAGCAGGGCGCGCTCGCGGTGGAGATGGAGGCCTCGGCGCTCATGGCGGTTTCGCTCTTTCGTGGCGTCCGGATGTGCGCACTGTTCGTGGTGTCGGATGAACTGTTCGAGTGCAGGTGGAGGCCCGGCTTCAGGGATCCCCTGCTGAAAAAGCGCTCCCGGGCCGCCGCCGAGGCTCTCCTCGATTTTGTGATCAGTGTGGCGAAAGACCAGGGTCGGAGACCTCGAGGGTCAAGGCCCGGTGATGGCCTGGAGCATTTATCAGGCGAGGCGGTGGATTGTGAATGAAGGAAATGGAAAGGGATTAGTCCAAGGCGTTTTCGATGCAGCGGTCGTGTGGGAGGAATCTGACGTGCTCCTATTTCACCGGCGGCTCGCAGCCGAGGGGAGTTCGGGTCCTGGTGTCTACTGTGTGCAACCTGCGATTGAAGGGGTTCCATTCGAGGCGGTCTACCGGGATGGCGTTTTGACCGAGGCCTCGGCATTGTCCAGCCGTTTGGGGCGCCGGAACGTGCTGGGGTCCCTGAAGACCATCCTCACTGTGCCGTTGAAGGTCGAAAGAGAAAGCCTTTACGGTAAAGCACCCGAGAAGATGGTGGTGGGGGGGGTAGTCTATCTTGAACGAAAGGCCTTGAGAGTGCTCAATGCAGATAGGGAGCGGCGGGGAGATTCTCTTTATCCCGATGCGAGCAGTGCCGGCGCAGACCTGTTTCTGGCCGGAGAGGCAAGGCACAGCGCCCGGGTTCCTTTCAACGTTTTTTTCAGTTTGATCCGGGTGCCTGACGATGGCGCCTCCCTGCCGTCATCCTTGTACGACCGGTTGCTGCAACTGCAGGGGTGGGGTTTCCGCGTCAATCGGCCATGCATGCGGCTGTGCCGATCGATCGAAGAGGTCCTGGGCGCGTGCGCCGAGATCTGTGAAAAGCGCTCTGAGCTGCCTTATGATATCACGGGAGTCCTCATTCAACCGGACGTTGTGGCTTCGGATGGATGGAAAGAGGAAGGATCCGGGGATACGGGGCCGGTGTTGATCTATGCACTCGGCCCCGAGCCGGGGAGTGCCCGTCCGGCTTGACGGGTTTGTGCGCGTTGAGCGGGGACGGGCTGAGAGAAAGGGTTGGAGGACGTGTGGAGATGCAGAACCTGCGCGTACATCTCATTGTGGAAGGTCGTGTTCAGGGGGTGTGGTTCAGGGACTCGACACGAAGGCAGGCTGTGGAACTCGGAGTGAACGGTTGGGTCCGAAACCTGCCGGACGGCCGTGTCGAGGTCTTGGCGGAGGGTGCGGCCGACAAGGTCGAAAGGCTGGCGGCCTGGTGCCGTCAGGGTCCTCCGGCGGCCCGGGTTTCGAAGGTTGTCAGGGACGATGAGCCGTGGCGGGGAGACTTGGGCACTTTTGCCGTCCGCTACGGATGAAGCCCTTTAGGGTGTGGAGATGACAAGGCCCGTCGGGGCGGACTGAAAGAAGAGGCGGCAAGCAGAGAGGAAGGAATCCCTTATGGTGATGATGCATCGGAGAGCGTGCCTGTCTTTGATCCTGGTTATTGGGCTGGTCCTTTCAGCGGGATGCGGCGTCAGCCGCAAGCTGGCGGGGAAGGTGATGCCGGGAGGGTCGGAACTCAAGAAACGGGCCATGGTGACAACGCCGCTTGACCTGGCATCTCTGGGTCCGCAGCGGATAGCGGCTGTCAAGCAGGATTTCACGGTGAGATTGGGCAAATCGAACGATGTGCTGGTTTTTTCCTATGAGAATCCGCTGGAGGCTGCGTTGGCCAACAAACCCCCTTTCGGTCCCGGAGCACCTCGAGAGATTATCGACGCGGCTGAGAGGGAACGGATGCATGCGGTCGTGACCTGGAGCCTCGCGCCGATAGACGTCGATGTGAGGAGGGAGGGCATCTGGCCGTTTCGGGAAACACGCCGGTTCTATGCGACGACGGTCATCTTGAATGTGGTCGATGTTTCCCAAGGGGCTATTATCGCTACCCATACGGAGAGCCGGGAGTTTTCCATTCCGGAAGACGAGGCCGCACCCGCGGGTGTAGACGACCCGATCGCGTCAGAGTTGGTGAATGAGATCTGGGATGCGAATCTGCCCGATCTCCTCAAGAGGCAGGTTGACAACACGATCGAGTCGTTGAAGGAGGCTCCCTGGCGTGCCACCCTTGTGTCTATCGAGGGGGAGGGCCTCGTAATCCCCGCCGGGCACGATACGGGTATCAAGGTAGGGGATAGATTCGATGTGTTCACTAGAGGCGAGCCGGTGACTGCTGCCGGTGGGAAGCGCTATGATCTGGTGGGGAGGCGGATCGGAAAGATCGAAGTGACGGGGGTCACAGACCGTCAGGCCACCTTCAGAACGTTGTCCCAGATGAATCTGGAGGCGGGGATGATCGTTCAGCATCGTTCCTGATCGAAAACGCCCGCGTTGGGGGTTCAATTCGAAAGGGAATGGTTCCCTGCAGCTCGAAGGAACGAGCCGGTTGCAGAGACCGGCAAAAGCCCCTTTTCCTGGAGAGTTTATCGGAGCATCTCTCTGGCCTGTGCCAGGGCGTGGGGCGTGACCTCCCGGCCGGCCAGGAGCCTCGCGATCTCCTTTACCCGGCTTTCCGGATCGAGTGGCAGGATGCTGGTCTGCGTCCGGGTCCCGATCAGATCCTTGCGGACCAGAAAATGAGATGACCCCTGGCTCGCGATCTGCGGCAGATGAGTGATGCATATGATCTGGTGATACCGGGAGAGGGCCTTGATCTTTTCACCCACGATCTGGGCGGTTGCTCCGCTGATGCCGGCATCCACTTCGTCAAAAATGACTGTTTCGACAGAGGCGCTCTGTGCGAGCAAGGTCTTGAGGGCCAGCATGATGCGCGAGAGCTCTCCGCCCGAGGCGATTTTGGCCAGGGGCCTGAACCCTTCCCCGGCATTGGGGGCGAGGAGAAATTCAACCTGATCCGGCCCGTCCAGAGGGAGATGACGGTTCAGTGCGGCGCCCTTTCCAGGGATGGCCTCGCCTGGGGTTTTGGCCTGAAAGGCCACCTTGAACCGAGTGCCTTCCATGTGAAGCATCCGGAGTTCCTGTTCCATCCGAGACTCCATCTCCCGCGCGCTTTCCCGCCGCAGTTCGGACAGCCTGGCCGCCTCCACAGAAAGCTCATCCATGCATGCGTCGGCCTTCTCCGAGAGGAATGCGGCTTCCTTTCGCTTTCTCTCCAGATCTTCGGAAACCTCCGCCAGCGTGTCCCTGAGAAGCAGGATATCCCTGATTGAACAACCGTATTTGCGTTTCAGCTGATGGATCTGTTCCAGTCGGTCAGTTACCTGCGAAAGCCTTACGGGATCGAGGGGGATGGTGTTCTGAAAATCCCGCAGGGCGAAAGCGGCGTCTTCCAGCTTCGCGTCGACCTCCAGCAGGGTGTCGAGGAGCGGGGCCAATGTGGGATCCAGATCGGCGCCACGTTCCAGTTGTTTGCGGCAATGGGCCAATTGGGCAAGAATGGACTCCGAATGTTCGTAGAGACGATGGTAGGCCTCAGCCGAAATCTTCAGGAGTTCTCCGGCATGCTGCAAGCGCCTCCGCTCTCGAATCAGCTCTTCTTCCTCAACCTCCGCGAGCGAGGCCGCTTCGATCTCTTCGAGTTGATAACGGTTCAGTTCGTCCCGCTTCTCCATCTCGAGGACCGCTGAGCGGGCCTCATCCGCCTGCCTTCGCAGGCTGCGGCAGGACTGGAGGTTTGCGTTGTACCGTTCTCTCTCGGGTGTGAGCCCGGCAAAATCGTCCAGCAGATAGAGATGGTTGTCGGGCCTGAGCAGTTGCTGGTGTTCGTGTTGGCCTGAAATGCTCACCAGCACGGGGCCGAGCTTCGCCAGCATACCGAGAGTGGCCATGAGGCCGTTGACGAAGATCTTGTTGCGCCCCTCCCTGAAGATGGATCGGCGGATGAGGAGTTCACCGTCAAAAGGAAAGCCCATGTCTTCCAGCGATGCTTGGACTGCAGCGCTTTCCGGCAGGCTGAAAAGGGCCTCCACGGTCGCCTCATCGGCTCCCGTGCGGATCAAATCCGTGGAGGCGCGCGCCCCCAGGATGAGATTGATGGCGTTGATGATGATCGACTTCCCGGCGCCTGTCTCCCCGGAGAAGATGCTCAGGTCTTGTCCGGGGGTGATCTCCACATGTTCGATGAGGGCGAAATTGGAAATGCCGAGATGAACCAGCATGGGTTGTTGACTCCGGTTGATGGATGGAGCATGATCCTGCAAGGCCCCCAGGGTCCCAGAAAGGACCTATAGCAGCTTCAGTCGTGAATTTGAAGAGCTATTTTTCCCCTGCGGCTGCAGGCCGAATCGAGATCGAAAATCCGGAAGAGACAGAGAGACGCTCATGATGGAAAAGGGAGACGAACGGGCCTATCCTTCCCGCCCGATCGTAGGGGTTGCAGCCGTGCTCTTTGACCGCGACGAGGTCATTCTGGTCCGGCGTGGCAAACCGCCGGGAAAAGGCGAGTGGAGCTTGCCGGGCGGGGCGGTGGAACTGGGCGAAACCCTTGTTGGAGCTCTGAAGCGGGAGATATTGGAGGAGCTGTCCATCACGGTCGAGATCGGCGGGCTGGTCGGTGTGTTTGACAAGGTCTTCCCCGATGACGCCGGCAGGATCATTTATCACTATGTATTGGTCGATTTCTGGGCCGAAGTGCGGGGCGGGGTGCCTGTACCCGGCTCCGACATCGATGCCCTTCGCCGCATCCGGGCGTATGATTGCGGGGACTCGATGGGACTCGACGGCCCCCTCGGGAAGGCAGTCGCCCGGGCCGTGACACTTCGGGAATACGGCCGTAGCGCACCTCTTCCGCCGGCTCCGCTCTTCTAGGTCGATGCCCTGTGGTGCCAATCTTCCGCCTGGAAAATGCTTTCTATAAAATAGTCAGGGCTTGATCTGAACACGCCTCGTTGCAGAAAACCACCCTCACGGCTGCCACGCGGGTCATCGACTGCCTTCTCCGGCTTGACCGTCACTCGATCAAGTGGAGAAACCGCTTCCAGTTCGGCCAGGACCAGTAAATGATAAACGCCTCGCCCCTCAGGGAGTCGACGGGTACAAAACCCCAGAACCGGCTGTCGTAACTATGGTCGCGGTTGTCCCCCATGACGAAGAGGTGGTTGTCCGGGACCTTGAAGGGGCCGGCGTGATCCCTTTCCAAGTCCGGCACCCCGTCGTCGCCTTCCCGGCCGTAATAGCCGTGGGGGTCCTCGAACAATTCGCCGTCGATGTAGATCTCCTGTCCCTTGATTTCAATCGTATCCCCGGGCAGACCGATGACCCTCTTGATGAAATCCTTACTCTTGTCGAGTGGATAGATGAAAACGACCACATCATTTCTCTCCGGGGTGCCCACGGGGATGATGGTCTTGTTGATGAAAGGGATCTTGATCCCATAGATGAACTTGTTGACCAGAATATGGTCACCGACAAGCAGGGTCGGCTCCATGGATCCTGAGGGGATTTTGAAGGCTTGCACGATAAAGGTCCGAATGAAGAGCGCCAGCAGGATGGCAATGACGGCGGCTTCGGCATATTCGCGGATGAGGCCCTTTTTTTTCCGTGTGTTTTTTCTTTGATCGGTATCCAAATGCTGCCTCCGGTAGGGTGATTGCAAAATCTAATCCTTCGGGGTCTTGAAAGTAAAGGGATTTTTGCTGTTGAGCGGTTGGATCGAGGCTCCTTCAGCTGCCCGAAGGCGTAACGGATGTGTGCACTCTTGCCGGTGTGGGTGATGAGTCCTCAGAAGTATTTTTTACTTGACAAAGAAGGAATTTTGGAAGATTTTCCCCCTTGATCGGCCCCTCCGAGGGGCCGAACGGCTGGAACGCGGCTGCGCAAAGCCGGCCGTTTCAGATCGCCGGTGCCTGGCCGGCGCGGCTGCCGGCGTCTTACCCGGGAGGATGCTCCCGGCCGATTTTTCAAGAAACAGCTTTCCTTGTTTGCCTCTGTTTATCCCCCCGAAACTGGCACGCAACGCATCGTGAACCTCCATTCACCGCCTGTCCGTAGGTTCTGGAAACAGCGGCGGGTTGCCCCCTCAGGACCAGGAAATTCATGGTTTCTCCGTTGAAATCCGGGTGTTTTCGACACTGACGGACCTGCTGACCGGTGAAGATACAGGAAATCGGATGGGGAACTTCTGCCCCCCGAGTTCCCGCTTCCGGGTGCATACGAGACGGTCATCGGCCGTCTCCGAAGGGGGGCGATGATGTTGGGAGGCGCGCGAAATCAGCTTGTTGGCGTGGACATCGGCTCGCACGCGATCAAGGTTGTGGAATTGGCGGAGACGCGGCGAGGGCGGGTTCTCAGGAGCATCGGCATGGCGGTTTTGCCTGACGGGGCCGTCGAAGAAGGCGTGATTCGGCAATCCTCCCCCGTCGTGGAACTCCTGCGGGGCCTGTTCGCTAAACTGAAGATACGGAACCGCAATGTTGCGACGTCTTTATCCGGCTATTCTGTAATGGTCAAGAAGATCACCGTCAGGAAATCGGAAGGCCTTCCCCTGGAAGAACTGATTGGTGAAGAAGCCGAACAATATATTCCGTTTGATGTGCATCAGGTCAATCTCGACTTCGACACCCTTGAGGGGAGCGGAAGGGCCATTGGCGCCGGCGTGATCGGAGCGGCGGAGGCGGAGCTTCTGGATGTGATGCTTGTCGCGGCGAAGAAAAGGATTGTCGAGGACCGCGTCCAGGTCCTTGAACAGGCCGGCCTCAATCCCGCGGTCTTGGACGTCGATGCCTTCGCGATGCAGAATGCCTTCGAAATCTCATCGGGACGAAAAAACGGGTGCTACGCCCTGGTGAATCTTGGCGCCCGGGAACTCTGCATCAACATTGTCGAGGATGGGATACCCATTTTCAACAGCGATTCCTCATCTGCAGGTTCGGAGGTTACCAGGGAGATCGTGCTTCATTTCGGGGTCGATCTGGGGGAGGGCGAGCGGATCAAATTGGGGCACCGCCTGCTCCGGGATAAGGAGAAACTGGATGGGATCCTGCAGGGCGTGGTCGAAAACTGGACGGGGGAAATTATCCGCGCCCTCGATTTTGCAGGAAATGCCCATCCCGGGGTAGACGTCGAAGGAATCTACGTCTGTGGGGGTTCTTGCCGCCTACCGGGTTTTCAGCCATTCCTCGAGAAAAAAACGGGTCTAAAGGTGGTGGAGATCGATCCTTTCAAGTCCCTCGCCTTTGATGAAAAAAGAATCGACCCTGTTTATCTATCATCGGTGGGTCGGCAAGCGGTCGTCGCGGTGGGCCTCGCCTTGAGAGCAATCGGAGATAAATGATTCGAATCAATCTGCTTCCGTTCAGAGATGCCAGAAAAAGAGAAGATGTCAGACGGCAAATCAGCATCTTCGTGCTTTTGATCATGCTTGTTATTTCTTTGATGGGCAGCATTTATTGCGATCTTGTTAATCGCCTGGATCGGTTAAAGGATGAAAAAAACCGTAAGACTGCTGAAGTCCAAAAAACCAGTGAGGTGAACAGACGACTCCAGGAACTTAGGCGAAGTCTTGAAATCGTCAAGAACCGTTTGGCTGTTATAGAGCAACTTGAGTTGCAGCAGGTGAAACCGGTCCAATGGTTGAACGATATTGCCAGATCCGTGCCGGCACAACGATTGTGGCTCGATCTACTGCAGGAAAACGGTGGTTTTTTGACATTGAGGGGGACCGCAAGGGACCATGAAAGCGTTGCTGCATTTATGACCAATTTGGAAAAAACGAATACGATCGTCTCTGTGGATCTGGAAAGTGCACACTTGAAGAATTTTTCGCTCTATCAGGCGGATCTCGTGGATTTTACGGTTGGATGTAGAACATCGGCGTTCAAGCAGATTTCTTCCCATGGACAGGTCTCGAAAATGACGTCGATTTCGCCAAGGTAAAGGGTTTTCTGTCGGTAAAGGGTTTTTATCGCCAAGGTCGGGTCAATCGGCATGTTTGCTGGTGCGGCGGCTTACCGGCTGCCTCTGCGCAAGCGCTGGGTTCCCTCGATGTGGGCAAAACAGGGCCTGCATCAAAAAGGTTGAAGAAACGGGGACCCACTGCAAAGAGGTGGGATTGAACCCTCGCAGGGCGTAAAGCGGGATATTCCTTCCGGATTGGAGAAGGGGTTGTGCTGGACGATCTTTTTGGATGGATAAGGGGAATGGATCGAAACATATCGGATCTTCTGTTGAGCAGGCCTGCGGACCATTTCCCCGCTGAAAGGCAGGCATGGCTAGCGAACAGGCTGCAATCCGGCGCATTGAGGGTCGTTATTGCGGGTGGGCATCAGACGGCGCGATGAGGGGTCCACGGATGTTCGAGTGGATAGGAGGGATGGGACAGGGACGGAGGTACGCCGTGCTTGCCGGTACGGTCATGTTCCTGGGAGCTTTGTTCCTTTGCTTTGTCTACCGGCCATCGATCCGGGGCATAGCGGATTTGGAGATGGAACTCGCGGGGCTGTCCGAGCGGAGCACCCAGTCTCGCATTCGCGTCCGCAACCTGGCGCGATTGCAGGAAGAGCGGAAGGCCGCGGAGGCGCAACTGGAGCAGGCGTTGAGCATTCTGCCCGATTCGAGGGAGATCCCCACGCTTCTAAGGAACATCACGGCGAAGGGTGAAGAGTCGTGTTTGGAATTTTTGTTGTTCAGTCCGCAGAAAGAAGTCGAGAAGGATTTCTTCGTCGAGATTCCTGTCTCGATCGAGGTCAGAGGGCGGTATCGCAATGTGGTTGCTTTTCTCACCACGATCAGTTCGATGGAGCGGATAGTCCATGTCCTGAATGTATCCATGAGACCGGAAAAACCGCTTTCATCCATGTTGATTACCCGATGCACGCTGGTGACCTATCGGTTCAAGGGGGAGGTCGGTGAATAGAAAAGATTGGAGGTGCAGAGGCGTCAGGATGGTTCGCCTGCTTTTGGTTGCGCTTGCCGCCGCGTACCCATTAGGAGAGAGCTTGGCTTCGGCTGCAGACGAGGACTCCGCCTTGGAAAGGGACGCCCCCTGCAGTCAGTCCGTTATGGTTCGGAGTGCTTCCATGGAAGCAGGCGATCTCGGGCCAACCCTGGATCCTTTTTCGCCGTTTCTCGCTACACAGCAAGACAAGGGGGATCCGGTGGCTGACGGATCATTGGAAGGGGAGGGCGTCTCTAGGGGGGAGGGTGGCCGGGGAAGTGAATTGCAGTCTATGGCCGTTTATGAGCTGACGTTGAGCGCGATCATCAAGAAGGGGGAACGGATCATCGCCCTCGTTCAATCCCCGGGCGGACGCGGATTTATCGTTCGCGAAGGCACCGGCATTCGGGGCGGTTTTGTCAAAGAGATTGTGAGCGAGGACCGTGAGACCCCCCTGGGCGTTACATCGATTCGAAAGGTCGTTGTCGAGGAAGAAAATGCCATCCGTGAGGATGGCGCTGAAAATACGGCGATCGAATGGAGTCTGCCATCCGCTGACGCCGGGAGATGGACAGTGTCCCTCCGGTAGGCGGGAGACACTGCGGGGGATCATTCCTCTCAACATGAACCTTGCGTGAGGGAAGGTCCGGAAGGCCTCGAGGGGCTGCAAGAAGGGGAGAATTTAATGCGCAGCGCATGGTTGCCGATGTTGTTCTGTTTGATGCTTTGGAAGACCACGGTGTTTGGCGGGGAGATCTCGTGGATTCAGGTGGAGGAGAGAACAGCCGAAAAGGCGGTGATCGGGATCGAAGGGGATTGCCGTTCGTATCGGGTGTTCGGAAGCACCGAGCCGGCGCGTCTGGTCATCGATTTCGAAGCGGCTCGAGCGGGCAGGGCGCTGCCGGAAGCCATTTCTCTGGACGAATGTCCGGTATCGAACATCAAGGCCACCCATGTGGAAAAAGGTTTGCGTGTGCTGCTCTTTTCTGCGCACCCGGACCGGCTTTTCAAGTTCGAAATCATGGAGGAGAGAAGCCGGTTGAAAGTCGTCTGCACCGGATCCGGCGGCGTGGGGGCTGAAACGGCGTCGGCAAAGCGGACACCGTCTCTTAGACAGCCTCCTGAACGGGATCTAGCCCCCGGCCGGGCGGACTCCTGCAATAAAGAAAAAGTGACCCTCGATTTCTTCAAAACGGATCTGCATAACGTTTTCAGACTCTTTTCGGAGATCAGTGGAAAAAACATCATTGTCGATGAAGGGGTGAAAGGCGAACTATCGTTGTCTTTGAAAGAGGTTCCTTGGGATATGGCGATGGAGATCATCCTCGAGGCCAATGATCTCATAAAGGAGGAGATGGAAAGCATTTTTATCATCCGCCCTAAACCCGAAGAGAAAGAGGACGGTGAGGGAATCCTTGTTGTGCGCGGGGTGGCGGACGGATCGTTAGACGCATTCCATCGCTTGAAGAAGGAAAGGGATCGCCGCCGGGATGTGGTCAGCCTGGTTGTGGAGGCCCGCGATGCGGAGCGGAACGAGAGAATCGATCAAGCGCTGCTCTCTTATCAGCGGGCGTTCCTCCTGATGAAAGAGAATTCAACCATCCTCAAGGAAAACATCCATGTTTTGAAGAGAATGGCCTATCTTTATTCTACCCTCGGAAACGCGGCGAAGGGGCGTTATTTTGCGGCAGAAGCCCTGAAGCTGGATCCGGAAGACGCCAGGATGGCCCTTTATGCGGCAGTTGCTTCGGCGAAGCTTGGGAATAGCGAAGAGGCCCGATTGTTTTTCGATATTGCAACCGGGAACGGTCATCTTCTTGTTCCGGAAGCCTTTTACGATTACGGCGTGTTTCTGGAGGAAGCAGGAAAACTGACCGCTGCGCTCGCCTGGTTTCAGAAATACGAAGATCTCTTCGGTCCTTCGACAGAAAGCAGCCTCGCCATTGCGCGGTCGTGTGAGGCGTTGGGAAACGTGTCGGAAGCATGCCAAAAGTACAGGGAGATCAGCCAGGGCGAAGGTCCGGCGGACAAGCGCGAGTCCGACTTCGTACGGGGTAAATTGGAGACCTTGTGCCGCCACCAGAGGGGATTGAAATGAGGGCCTTATCCCGTTGTTGCATCGGGCTCGTGTTTTTGCTGCCGTTTATTCCCGGCTGTGCGATACCCGAAGCGTGGTTTGCGGCCAGAGGACCCGTCGAGGAGGGCTGCAAAGGAACTCTTGTCGATTTGCCGGCCGATGACGAGAACCGCGAACGATTGAATCAGGCGCGGTCGGCGGGCTACGGCGGATATCGGCTGCCGCCTCCCGATTGTCAAATCGATGAAGGCCCCTCGTATCTGCCGACTGGTGCACAGATCCTCTCCAGTGGCGGCAAGGTTCCTCTCCACAAGGTGTTGAAGGAGGTGGCGGGCCTCAAGGGGTATTCCATATGCTGGGCGGAGGATGTCGATCAAGACCGGCTCGTCGACGTCGATATACGGCCTGAGGAGAATTACTGGGATGCTTTGGACAATCTCTTATGCCAGGTTGATTGTTTCTATACCCTCCAAGAACGGACCATTATCGTAAGATATAAAGAAACCAGGGAATATCGGCTGCCGATCCCGTTCCTGAACGAGGAATTCAACACGTCTGTCGGGGGGAATCTGCTGGGAGGAGGAGAGGTCAAGGGGAAGATGAGAGGAGAGGTGCTGGTCAGCAATTCTCTGCGCGAACCGATGGATTTCTGGAAGATGCTGGAGGAGAATCTCTCCAAAATGATTGAGGAGAGCGGAAGCGGTTATTTCGTAGCGGACCGGCCCGTGGGAACCATGGCTGTCACGGCATCCCGGGCTACGCACAAGAGGATCAAGACCTATCTCGAAAATTTGAAACGGCAGGTCTGCCGGCAGGTGGTCATCGAGGCCAAAATCCTGGAGGTCATTCTCGACCGTGGCTCCGAGGTGGGAATCGATTGGGATGGACTTTTCAACCATTCGCTTTCCGGGGCTATCGAATTTGGAGAAGGTGGCGCAATTTATCCCGCCGACGGGGTCAAATTTATCAGCAAGATAAGCCTCGAGCCCTACAAGTTCGACCTCGTGCTTTCTGCGTTGAAGCAATACGGCGAGACCCAGATCGTCTCCAACCCGAAGATCAGCCTTTTGAACGGTCGAGGGGCCACCATCACCGTGGGGGAGAATATTACCTACATAGACAAAGTGGAGACTACTGTCGATTCGGAGACCATGACCGTCACGTATACGGTGACGACGGCATCGGTCCTCTCCGGGGTCGGGCTCGCCGTGATGGCGAACATCATCGATGAGGGGGTTATCCTCTATATCGTGCCGATAACATCGGAGCTGCAGGAGCCGATCGAATACAGGAAATTCGGTTCATCGGGTGAGGGGGCGGAAGTAGGTTTGCCGCGGGTCCGTCTGAAAGAAATGGCGACCTTCGCTCAGGTGAAAGACGGCGAAGGACTGCTCATTGGGGGCCTGATCGACCGGTTTAAATCCACCAAAGAGAAAAAGACCCCATTTTTGGGGGACATTCCTTACCTCGGCAGGCTCTTCAAGTGGAGAAAAGAGCAGGATATCACCCGCGAACTGGTGATCTTGCTTCGACCGACGATTGTCGAGAGCATCTGGGATTGACGGCGGTCTTCCACCATGAGCCGCTTCCGGATGCATTCCGCTATGGAGCGTTTTTGGGATTCGTCCGGGAAAATGGCAAAAGGTCCTGGATAAGCGAGGGGAGGACCCGTAGACGTTCAGCATGCCAGGGCGTTGTGATGGAAGGGTTTCGGTAAGCGACGAAGGGCACGCCGGCCGCTGCGGCCGTTTCGGAATCCACTGTGGAATCGCCCACATATGCTGCCATACCCGGCTCCAGATCGAAGGCTTGCAGGATCTTCAGCAAGGGCTCGGGATGCGGTTTGGGGTTTATGACATCGAGGGATGAAACAACGAGGGAGAAGAATTCACGCAAATCGAATGCGTCCAGCACATCGTGAATGCTCCCTGTACGGTTGGTAGCGACGGCCAGTCGGAAATTCAACCGGAGTGTTTGGAGAATCTCCTTGAGATCGCGTTCCATCGCCATCTTTTCGATAAACGGCCTGGAATCGACTTCCCGCCGGTAGGCCAGGGCGGCTTCGAGGTAAGGCGAATTTCGAAAGATCCTCCGAATGGACCGCTCAGTGGTGTGCATGTGCACATAGGGAACATCTTCGGGCGACAGGGGAGGCAGTTCGAAATGCGCCAGGAGGTGATTGTAGTAGGCGATATTCGCCTCACGCGAGTCGAAGAGCACGCCGTCGCAGTCGAAGATGATGGCGGGTTTCAGCGTCATGCCGCTTTCCCATCTTGTTTCATAGAGCGCTTTCTTGGATAGGGGTGCCTGTGACGAATAAAACGCTTATCTGGGGCGCAGGAAACCTCGTGGCAATTCGGCGAAGATCGATACCGCCCAGTTTTGAAGATTCAGCTGAAGGTGACCCGGAAAAGTGAAATAATAATCCCGGAAGACAACAGCGAACCGGCACATTCACGGAGTCGCCGGTTCGCTGGAAAGGGTGTTCAGTCGGTACAGCGATCAAAGCTCAGTGGTGAAAGTGCCTCTCCCGCATGAAGCCCATCATCTGAAGGACGGTTTTGATGCCGGCAATCGTGAGGCCCGTGCCGATAATGATCAGCACAAGGTAAAGCAGCCCCAGAAATATGTAATGGTCCGCATTCCACTGCCATTCGAAAATAAACGGAAACATATCTTTCTCCCTTCAGGAACGGCCCGCCTATTCGACGACCGGGTTAAGTTCTCTTTCTTTCGGGAAAACAGGCAGATAGCGATAAGAAAGAGAGAAAAGCAAGAAACCGTAGCCAATCACGGCGAGGGAAATACCCCACTCCTGCCAGGTGGGCAGATAGCTCATGAATTCGTCGAACGGCATGACGGGTATGGCAAGGGTTACGATGGTGAAAGTGAATCGGTTCAAAACAATGCCGGTGCAGTTCATCAGGCAGCCTGTAATGAGCCAGCCTTCGCTCTTGCGCGCACTTGGCGTGAGGAGAATGATGGCCGGGATGATGCCGAAGACCCCGATTTCGAGAACCAGCAGCCAGACCCCGTAAGGCCCTTCCTTGAAGTAATCCATGAAGGCAAGTCCGGCCGCGGGGGTGATACCGTAAATCCAGCCCAAGGTGTCGGCGATCTTGAGGATTATGTATACACCCAGCAGAGAACCCGAGATCTTTGCCAAGGTTTGAAAGGCCTTGTCGGGCACCAGGCGTTTGCGGGTGATGGCCTGGGCCAGTTTGGTGCAAAGGATGGTGAAAGAAGGCCCGGCCGCGATTGCGGAAAGAATGAAGAGGAAAAAGGTCCAGGGCCAGACATAGAATCCTTCACGAAAGGCGAAGGGGCGTGCATACATCACCCCGTAAAGACCGCCGAGGGAGCCTTGATGGAAGAAGGAAAGGAACGTGCCCGTGGCGGCGAAGATGGCCATGATCCCATGCAGGTTCTGCCCGAAAAGGCGCAGGGGCTTCACTTTTTCGATCTGCGGATTTTCAAGGATCAAGGGGATGTATTCAATGAGCAGAACGCCGAGATAACAGGTGATGCAGAAGGACACCTCGGCCAGCATGGAATGGACATTGACATGCCAGAAGATGAACCAGCCGCGGATCGGTTGGCCGATGTCGATCCCAAGCATTGCAACGGCGCCGGAATAGCAGATGAATCCGATGATGACGGCGGCGTTGATGATGTCCTTGAGTTCCTTTCGTCCGATGATGTAAGTCAGAAACCCGGTGAAGAAGGCCCCGGCGCCGAGGGCGATAATCGCCAAGTCGAACACGATCCACAGGGCGAAGGCAAAGTAGTCGGACATGTTGGTCTGGTTGAGGCCCTTCAAGAGACAAAGAGCGGCTGAAACGCCTCCCCAGAGCAGCAGTGCGAGCCAAGGCAGGGTCCAAAAGAAGAATGCCTTGGGCGAACATCTTTTGACGCCTTCTGGAATCAATGCGGAATCCATGAATCGATCCTCCTATTGAGGTATACGACAAAATGGGCGGGTCAGCCCATTTTCACCTTTGTAACGGGTTCAAACTGGCCGGGCAGAAAGTTGTCTCCGAGCTTCCGCACCCAATCCTTGCTCGAGAGGTAATACACTTTGGGTTCGGTGCCGAGCTTCTCCAGCAGGCGGAAGGCGTAAGGGCTCTTGATCAAGTTCGCCACTTGGTGATCGGGATTGTTGAGATCCCCGAACGTGATCGCCTGTGCGGGGCAAGCCTCGGTGCAGGCGGTGATGTATTCGCCTTCTTCCAACTCGCGCCGGTCTTCGGCATAAGCCTTTGTCCTGGCGCGCATCAGGCGATGATGACAGAAGGTGCACTTTTCGACGACGCCCCGCATCCGGGGGGAGACCTCGGGTGACAGGTAGCGGGTCATCCCTTTGCTCTTCGGAAAATAGCCGTCCCACCAGTTGAAGACGCGGGCATGGTACGGGCAGGCGGCCATACAGTACCGGCAGCCGATGCAGCGGGTGTAGATCTGGCTCACGATCCCGGTTTCGTAATCCATTTCTGTGGCTGTGGCAGGGCAGACGGATACGCATGGGGTATGGTGGTCGCACTGCATACAAGGCCGCGGAAAATAGCTGACTTCGGTCTCGGGGAAGGGTTTGCCGTTGGTGACCTTGTAAAGGCGCATCCACGTGAGCCGACGCTGAGGATCCGATTCATCGGGGCGGACCGACACGTTGTTTTCGGCACTGCATGCCACCATACAAGTGCCACATCCCGTGCACTTGTCCAGATCGATGACCATGCCGTAGCTGTGGCCGTTGGCAGGTTTCTCTTTCACGATCTACCTCGCTGCTAGACTTTGTTTAGTTGGACAGGGGTCTTCCACCAGACCGGCAGACCGCTCAGGGGATCGGCCCCGGCTGCGATGATGTCATTGGGGTTGACGCCCTTGTTGCGTGAAAATTCGTCGTAAGCGGTATGCCCCAATCCAAAGGGCAGATAGACAACACCCGGCATGGCGCCTTCGAAAAGACACACGCGCACCCGGACTTCTCCGGCCACCGATTCCACCTGAACCAGGTCGTCTTGCTTCAACCCGTACGCCTTGGCTGTATCGGGATGGATCTCGGCGTAGGATGCGTCTTTCAGCAGCTGTTCCGGGAGCAGGGTCTTGTTCAAAAACGGCGGGTTGGGCAGCCAGGAGCTGACGAGGTTCACCATGTCGTAAGGCACCATTGCCAGCGGGTACCGCGAAGAATCCGACGGCGGCGAGGACGGTGCATAATGCGGCATGCAGACGAGATCCGAGGATGGGGCCTTGTTCAGATCTTTCAGCTTCATTTCCAGCCGGGTGGAGTAAAATTCGAACTGGCCGGATGGGGTTTTGAAGGTTGTCATGGCGGCCCGCTGATGATCGAGCGGCTGGTACCACAACCCGGATGCCTTGATTTTCTGCCACATGTCCTTGGAGGATTTAAAACCGGCCGCAGGCTCGGCAAAGGGTTTCCAACTCCACGGAGGTTGCGCGGGTTTGTATCGCACAAGGCCCGCGCCGGCCTCAAAGAGGCCTTCCGCACGATAGGCCATGATGTCTTCGAAGGTTTTCCAAGGGAAGGCCTCTGGGGCCGCTTTGTCCAGTCTACGGGCAAGTTTCAGGATGGTTTCACCCGCGTCCTGTGTCTGATACAGGGGTTTGACCACCGGTTTACCAAGGCCGTAGAGAGGGTACTGCACTCCTCGCGGCTGAATGATCTCGCTCCACTTTTCGAAGGCCATGTGATCAGGCAGAACGAGGTCGGCCATGAAGGCTGTCTCGTCACGGAATGGAGAGAAGCTCACGATGAAAGGAACGGCCTTGAGCGCCCGGCGCATAGAACCGCCGTCGGGCATGGTAAATGCCGGGTTGGCCCCGAAAACCATCAGGAGTTCGACAGGGGAAGGGCCGCCCGCCGACAGGGCTTCATTGAAACGGGTCAACAGATTGGCGGCAAAGGGGCTGTCTTCGCCAGCCGCCGCTCCGACAGGGGTCTTTTTGAGTCCGGCTTCGGCGATCGGATCGAGGGGTGTTTCAGGCAACTGCTTCAGAGGGAGACGATCGAGGACCAGCACTCCCCCAGGCTTGTTGATGTTGCCCACCAAGGCATTGAGGCTGTGGACGCACATGGATTCGTAAAGGCTTCCATTCAGATCCCCTTTGCCCTTTCCCCAGATGGCGATGGGGGCCTTGGCTTTGGCGAAAGAGCGCGCCAGAGAGACGATGCGCTCAGCGGGGACCCCGGTGATGTCCTGGACCTTCCGGGGCGAATATTCGGAGAGGACCAGGCCCTGGAAGCCCTGATGCTCCTTCCAGTCGGCGGCATTCCATGGATGGAAGCCGAAGGTCTTCTGCTCGATGAATTCCCTGTCGTACAGTCCGTCCTTGATGATCACATGGGCGATGCCGAGGGCCAGAGCGGCCTCCGTTCCAGGAGCGGCTGCAACCCATTGATCCGCCTTGGAGGCCGTGTTGGATGCCCGGGATTCCACTTGAACCACGGTCGGCTTGCGTTTGTTCTCACGGTCGTGCCATTTTCCCCAAAGCCCTAAAATGCGGCCCGGGGCGCCCCAGCCTTCGAGAAGTCCACAGCCGAAGCTGAGGATGAAATCGGCATTCTCCAGATCATAGGCAACCGGCCCGTCTACGCCTTGCATCAAGAGGTTGACCATCCGGTCCGTGTCTTCGAAGGAGGGGACGCGGAGATAGTTCGGGCTGCCGATGGTTTGCATCAGACGCTGGATCAACAGGGAGGCCGTCGATTCGACCGGGTTTCCGTCGATGGCGGCAACGGCCTCGGGACGGCTGTCTCTGCGCAGGACGTTCACGCGACCCGACAATATCTCTAGAGCTTCATCCCACGAGATGTTTTGAAATACGCCTGCCCCTCGGGGGCCGACACGCTTCATCGGACCAGTGAAGCGGATGTCTTCGTTGTACAGGAGCTGAAGGCTGCCCATACCCAAAGGGCAGAGTCCGCCAGGGTTGATGGGGTAATCTTCACGGCCCTCGACTTTGACGGCACGTTCATCGACCTTGCGGACCTCTATGCCGCAGCCCCCCGGACACAGGGAGCATACTGAGGCCTCATGATCGTAGGCCCCTTCGGCAGGGACGGGCACCCAAGGCCAATTCTGGGTCCAGATGGCTATATCGTCGGTGATTTTCCAGGGCAACGGCGTCACCTGAAGACCTACGGCGCCCCCGACCATCAGTTTGATGAAATTCCTTCTGTCTAGTTTCATCGCAATCATCCCCTTACTTGTGGCAGACGAAGCAAGCGTTGTTCTGTTCCTGCCCCTTTTCGGTGTGGCATTCGGCACAGTCGTCCATCTTCATCCGGTCCCAGGTGTTCTCCTTGAATCCGGAGATCCGCTTGCCCCAAATCATGCGGCTGTAACCTGTGAGCCGGTTTTCCTCATAGGGCGGGAGGATTTCACTCTGGCCGTGATCTCCGTGGCATACGCCGCATTCCATCTGCCCCATGTTGACGTGAGCGATATGGGAAAAATAGACACAATCGGGCTGGCGATAATAGGACAGCCAGGGGATTTCCTTTTCATCAGCGACATATTCGTTCAAGAAGGCCTGCTCTTCTTCGCTTTCACCCAGGGGCATGTCAGGGTCGTCATGGCACTGGGTGCAGTTCTCCAGTTTCGGAATCCCGGCAAAGGTGCCGTCGTCCCGGAATGCGTGGCAAAACAGGCAACGCTCCGTCTCGGTGTCGCCGTCGATGCCGAACACCCGCTCCGGATCCATGTGCAAGGCATGGTCGAAATTCATCGGCTGGGCCTGTTTGGAGTAAAGCACCATGGGGAAGATCACCCACCCCACGATCAGTGATCCAATGAAACCCATAAGGAAAAAGATCCACCCACCCTTCGAAGGTTTTTCGGAGGAATCTGCTGGATTTTTCATGTGGTAAGGCCTCTTACGGAAAGGGTTTACAATCTGCTCCGGCACCTGACTGACAATTTTTGCGTATTTACCTATTAGGCTGATTTTTGTCAAGCGGAAAAACCACTTGGGAAGGGCATTCTGGGCTGGACGAGGGGGGGGCAGGGGTTGGTGCAGGGTTCTGCGGCAAGGCTCTGCCAGGAAGCCAGAGCGGTATCTCAGGCAAGGCCTTGCCGAAGACGGTTTCGGGGGTTAGATGCGTTTCATCCTTTTACGTCGGCGCTTGGCAGCTTTGGCCTGCTTTTTCTTCTTCTGGACGCTCGGTTTGTCGTAAAAGCGTCTCTCCTTGATCTCTGAGAAGAATCCTTCCTTGGTCAGTTTCCGTTTCAGATCCTTGATGGCTTTCTCGATCTGGTTGTTGTGAACGATCACCTTCATAATGACGTACCTCGATGCAAAAAATAAAAAAAGCACCTCAGCGCACAGCTGAAGGTGCTTGCCTAACCTTCCGGGGCCTTAACAGCCCATTACAGTGCGGTTTTCACATCAGCCCACCTGATGAGAGGTTTCGACCTGCCGTGAAGGAAAGGGGCACCCACGTCGGGAAAGAAGAGCTTCCAGCTTGCCTATGCCGAAAGGATCCATCACCGGATGGTGTCTAAGAAAGGATCTGTTCATATAATAATCACCCCCTTTAACCTTCTTCGAACCCGGGGCTGAAAGGCTCCCGCCCTGACAGGGATTCTCCGTCGGATAAACTCTAGACCAACCATCATACAAGTTTCGCAAACTCTGTCAACTTTTTTTTGGGTTCCATCCGGAAAAGGCCTTTTTGGCCAATCTCGGCGTCAATCTGCACGTTTGCTTGTGCGGCGACCTGCAGGCCGCCTCTGCGGAAGCGCTTGATTTCCTTTAAATTGGCCAAGCCGGGACCCGCCGCGAAGCACTGGGACTGAGCGCGTGCAGCGTGTGGCTGATGTGGTGCCAGCAGCCGTGCAATTAGAGAAGTGGGCCTGAGCACGCGCAGCGTTTGAAGAAAAAGCCTCATTTCAGGATTGGAAACCGGGTTCTACTTGGAAATCATTTCCGGATGGATACTTTTTAAGGTTCCGACCGCCCAAGAAAACGAATCAGGATGGGTTTGGTTTCAGGCTGTCGAATGCTCCGGGAGGGTTGAGCCCAAAGCGCTGAAAGGTCTGCGGCGGACGAGGCGCGCCACCGATTCGACGTGGTATGTGTGGGGGAACATGTCGACAGGCTGGATCTCCAGTGTTTCGAATCCCGGTGCGAGAAGGGCCAGATCCCGCGCGAGAGTGGACGGGTTGCAGGAGACATAAACGACCTTTTCGGGCCTCAGGTCGATGATTTGCTGAAGAACGGCCTGGTGCAGTCCGGCGCGGGGCGGGTCGACGATGAGCACATCCGGGGCCTGCCCGATCGTTTTGAGGATTTCTCGGGTATCGCCGCATAGGAAGCGGCAGTTTCGGATGTGGTTCACTTCACAATTCCTGCGGGCGTCCTCGATTGCAGAGGGGTTGATCTCGATCCCCGTGACCTGTGCAGCCTGATCGGAAAGGAAAATCGGGATGGTCCCGGTCCCGCTGTAGAGATCCAGGATGGTTTCCTTCCCCGTGAGTCCGGCGTATCGACCGGCGGTTCGGTAAAGGAGTTCGGCTGCGGCCGTATTGGTTTGGAAAAAGGAGTTCGCTGAGATGCGGAAGCGGTAAGGGCCGATCCGATCCTCGAGGAATCCCTCGCCGAAGATCAGGTCTTCACGGCTGCCGATGGCCACGGAGGCCTTCCCTGAATGGATGTTGTTGACCACGGTGGCGACCCCTTCGATCCGTTCGACCAGCATCGCCGCGAGGGCGCGCATGGTGTCCGGCCTGCTTTGGGCCGTTACGAGATTGACCAGCCATTGCCCGGATGCGTCCGAACGACGGACGGTCAGGAAACGCCAGAAGCCCGCGTGGCTCTTCAGCCCGTATGCAGGAAGCCCCGATTGCCGGGCGAAGTCTTTGACCACCGAGAGAATGACGTTGCCTTCTTCATTCTGCAGAAGGCACGAATCCAGATCGATGATCTTGAAAAAGGTCCCGGGAACATGCAGACCGAGCGCAAAAGGGGGTGGGGCTAGGCCAGAGCCAAGTTGATGAGGAAGGAGCCACGGTCTGTCGGAAAAGGAAAATTCCATTTTGTTGCGGTAGCCGAAGCGGGCGGGGGATGGGAGGACTTCGTGCACGGTGACATGGTTAAGTCCTCCGATGTGGGCCAGGCTTTCCGATACGAAAGATTGCTTGTACGCCAACTGCCTTGCATACGTCAGATGCTGCCATTGACAGCCGCCGCAATACCCGCTGAATGGGCAGGGAGGGACGATACGGTCGCTGGACGGCCGGATCAGCCCCACGAAGCGGGCCTCCGCCCAGTTCTGCTTTTTCTTGACAACCTGTGCCTGCAGGATATCGCCGGGGACGGCATGCTGGACGAATACAACGCGGCCCTCGAAGTGGCCGATCCCGCGACCTCCGAAAGCGGCCTTGACGATTTCGATCCGGATGTGTTGGCCTTTGCGTAATCCCATGGATATTTATCGGTTTGCGCCTGCATGGAAAGGGTGTCGCCGGGGTTTGCTGCCCGGGGATGGTCCTCGACAGGGAATGCGGTCTGCGGTGGTTCGGCCCTGATCGGGCTACCCGCTCAATCGGCCACCCGCAGAACCCGGAAGCCCAGTGTCCGGTATCGGCTGGCGGGGTGCGCAAAGTTACGGTTGGCGGAGCGGCATGTCAGTGGACCTTTGAACCAACTGCCGCCTCGCCGGACCTTCATGGAGTCATCCGCCACGCCGGCAGGATCCGTTACCGGTCCGGCAGGGTATTTCCCGTACCACCCGAGACACCACTCCCAGACGTTCCCGTGCATATCGTATAGGCCCCAGGCGTTGGGGGGGTAGCTGCCCACCGGTGCCGGCCCGTCCGGCTCGAGCCCGGCCTCTTTCACGGCGGGAATGCATTCGGGAGACTTGATGCTGTTGTTCCCGAAGAGCGCCTGCCGGCACGTCAAGGTGTCTCCCCAGGCGTAGGCGGTCCGGCTTCCGGCGCGACAGGCATATTCCCACTCGGCCTCTGTTGGCAGGCGGTAGGTACCCTCGCCCATGGCGTTCAACCTTTTGACGAAGTCCTCGCAATCGAACCAGGAGACCTTGGTCATGGGCTTCATGCTCTCGCGGTCGCGTTTCCACCATCTGGACCCCATCACGCTGCGCCACTGCCCCACCGTGACTTCGGTTGTCTGGAGGTAGAACGGCTTCGAGATATGGACTTCGTGCAGGGCTTCATCGGCATCTCGTCCTGCTTCGTTTTCCGGGCTTCCCATCATGAAAGATCCGGCCGGGATCAGAGCGAACGTCATTCCCAGACTGTTTTCAAAGGTTGCATCGGCGGCCCGGCTCAGATAAGGGAAAACCGCGGCCGCTGTGACGGCGAGCAGGAAAACCAGGGCTTGGCGGCAGGCCGGCTTCAGGGAAAAACGCATGATCTTTCCTCCTGCGGTGGGGGTCATGTGATTCGAGAAGTCCTCATCCGGAAAGGGTCTTTTTGGCCAATCTCGGCGTCGATCTGCAGGTTTGGTTGTGTGTTGGCCTGCAGACTGCCTCCGCCCAAACGTTTGATTTTCTTGGTATTGGCAGAACCGCGACCCGCCCCGAACGGGTGGGATCGAACATGCGAAGGGTGTGAAGAAAAACTCTCCTTTCCGGATCGGAAACGGGGTTGTGCCGGGAAATCATCTCCGCATGATCGCTCCTAGCGTTCTTCAATCCTACGATATCACCAAAGGAAATGCGGCGAAAGACAAAAAAAGTTTAACCTTTCCGAGCCGATGCTCTAGGATAACCCCGATTCGATCCGCCTGCGGTGCGTGCGGGCGAAGGAGTCAGGCGCGCCATGTCTCAAAACGGTTTTCGACCCGAAAAGAACCCTATCGGCTGATCAGGCGGCCGTTGTGTTGTGCGGCGGAGGGCCGTGGCGGTTGCCGCGGCTCGATGCTGCCGGTGTCCGTACGTCTCAAAAACTCGGGATGTGTGCGGCAGGAGTTGGAAGGACAACCAGTCGGTGCAATTGCGTTTACGGGTGGAAACCCTTTGACTTCCCAGGGCGCGGCAAGAGCCTGGGAAGGATTATCCAGGGAGTGAGTGCCATGTCTCAGACGATTGTCATTGTTGGAGCCGTCGCCTTGGGTCCCAAGGCGGCCTGCCGTTTCAAGCGGCTCGAACCTGGATCCCGTGTCATCATGGTCGATCAGGGCAGTATGATCTCTTACGGCGGTTGCGGGATTCCTTATTATGTGTCGGGGGATGTCAGCGACCCGGACCAGCTGCAGTCGACCAGTTTTCATATGCTGCGCGATGAGCGGTTTTTCAAGGACGCCAAAGGGATCGAGGTGATGACGGAGACCCGTGCCACAGCGATCGATCGGGAGGGCAGGAAGCTCCGCATCGTCGATCGGAAGACGGGCAGGGAGAGCGAGATCGCCTACGATCAGCTGGTGCTGGCCACCGGCAGCAGGCCCAGGCGCCTGCCGATCCCCGGCGCTGAACTCGAGGGGGTCTTCACGGTTTCCAGCCTCGATGAAGCGGTCCAGATCAAGGCGCGGATCGCCGAGGGGCAGGTCGGCAGGGCCGTCGTGATCGGAGCGGGTGCGATAGGGCTCGAGATGGCTGAGGCCATGAGCGATCTCTGGGGGATCGAAACCACTGTGGTGGAGATTCAAGACCAGATCCTCCCGAACATCGTCAGCCCCACCTTGGCTCGGATGGCCCAGCGGCACATGGAGGAGAACGGCGTGGCATTCCAGATGGGTGAGGAGGTGCGCCGGATCGAGGGTGAAGGGCATGTCGCGGGGGTGCTGACTGGACGAGGCACTCTGGAGGCCGACCTGGTGGTGATGGCCGTGGGTGTAACGCCCAACGTGGACCTGGCGAGGGAGGCCGGACTGGCGGTCTCGGAGCGGGGAGCCATCATGGTCAACAAGCGCATGCAGACCTCCGATCCGCTGATCTACGCCGGAGGCGATTGCGTGGAGATCCCGAATCTCATCACGGGCAAACCGGGTTATTGGCCGCTCGGTTCTCTCGCGAATCGCCAGGGTCGCGTGATCGGGACCAATCTTGCCGGGGGGCGGGCCGAATTCGAAGGGGCCGTCGGCAGTTTCGTGGTCAAGCTCTTCGACGTGTCGGTCTCCAGCAGCGGCCTGTGCCCGAGCGTGGCCGAACGGGAAGGGTTCGATGCCGCCGCCACCTTCGTGGTGCAGTTCGACAGGGCCCATTTCTACCCGGAAAAGGACCTCCTCTACCTCGAACTGGTGGTGGAAAGAGGCTCCCGGCGGGTCCTGGGGATCCAGGGGATCGGCAACAAGGGGGACGGCCTTCTGGCCCGCATCAGCGCCGTGGCGGCCATCCTCAAGCACAGGCCGACGACGGAGGACATCAGCAATCTGGAACTGCCCTACTCGCCGCCTTTCTCGTCGGCGATGGACGTGTTGAACGCCCTGGGGAACGCGGCGGAAAACATGCTCGATGGGAAAAACCGTGTCATGGACACCGATCAGTTTGCCGAGTGGTGGGATCAGCGTGAAAAGGGGGAGACCTTTTTCATGGATTGCCGGAACTGGGGCAACGCCGAGGCCTATGTCAAGAAGTATCCGGATCACTGGAAGAGCATCCCGCAGGACGAGCTTCGCAGCAGGCTCTCCGAGGTGCCCAAAGACAAACGGATCGTCCTGATCTGCAATACGGGCGTACGCTCGTACGAGGCGCAGGTCTTCCTGGATGAAATGGGGTTCCACGACACCTTCAACCTGCAGGGGGGGATGGCCGCCGTCAAGAAATGGCCGGGGGATCTGTAGGCCGCAGCGGCTCCTGGACTGGGACACCGGGTGGAGCCTTGTTCCCGAAGAGCGCGCAGACGCCGGCAAGATTGTTGAAACCCTTCGTTTTACCCCTTCCGTGGACCCCGCAGGCTGAATGAGGCTTGCGGGGTTTTTTGCGGAAGGAGTCCTTTCCCCGAGTGTAGGCTTTTCCATGAGAGAAGCACCCTCTTCACGGCTAAGGTCGGATGCGAGTGAGGGTCGCATGGGGATAACCGCTTCGGACTCATCCGGCGTGACAACGAAAAAATCCGGTACATTAAAAAGGGTTTCTGGCGTATGATAGTCAGCGGATTTTCTGTGTGAGACGCGCCACCATGACTATAATGGCCTGAAAGGAGACCTCCATGACTGCCACGGAACTGATCAACACTCCTCTGAAGTATCTCGACAAGGCATTAGGCGGATTGCGGGAAATGGGGCTTCTGCCGGAGAAGCCGAACGAGGCGCCGATCGTTGCGCTGATCAGTCAGATCAGCGACCTGGACGAAGAAAAGGCCGTGGCTGTCGCGCGGACCTTGAGCCACAGTTCGGTCTTCAACCAGGTGGTCCGCGAACAAATCACCCTGATGAAGGTGGGTGAGCGTTACGAAAAGATCACCTCGGCCTTCGACAGCATTCGGGATGATGCAAAAGCGATGGTGGACCAGCTGGAAGACGGACGGATTTCCACCATGGAGAGGATCCAGAATGCCTGGATGAAGGTGACCCGGGGCAGCATCCCGAGCCGGTTCGAGGACATCAAGGAAACCTATCTCGAGGTGACCGCCGACACCAAGGATCAGATCGAACGCGAGCACCGGATCCTCGAGGCCTACCAGGATTTTCGCGGGGCCTTGAAAGAGTCCCAGGTCATGGCTTTTCAGATCCTGAAAAAGGCGGAGGAGGCCGTGGCCGGCAGCAAGGCCGGGCTCGAAGAGGCATCCCGTTCGCTCGAGGCCTACACGGAGGGAGACCGCGAGCAGATCGCCCGGCTGGAGCTCGGACGTGACGAGCGTCTGCGTGAACTCCAGGAAAAGGACAAGCGCTACCAGATTGCCAAGGACCTCGCGGAGAACCTGTCGGTGAGCTACAATACGACGGAGGTCGTGATGGCCCGGCTGGTCCAGTCGACCTCTGTAAAGGAGCGTGTCTACTCCCAGGCGGTGTCCTTTTTCGGCACGAATGAAACCGTCTTCACGGCCCTGAACGCCTCTTTTACGAGCATGCAGGGCCTGCACGAGAGCACCCGCACGCTGGAAGCCATGAAAGAGGGCATCAACAAGGGCCTGGAGACCATCGCGGAAGTGGGCGGGAAAGTCCAGGAAGAGGCGCTGCGCGCGGGCTACGGCCCGACGCTCAAGGCCGAGTCCGTCAAAGCGCTTGTCGCCGCCGTGATCAGCTTCCAGGAGAAATCCCACAGCCTCATCAACGAGATGCGCCAGTTGGCCACACGCAACGAAAAAGAGATCGCGGAGGCCGTCGAAGAGGGCAAACGCCGTATGGTCGAACTCATGCAAGCGGGGCCGGCGCTCAGCCATGCCTGAACACAATGAGCCGAAGCCTGATTTTTCCGAAGTCCTGCTGGCCATGGACGTGGTGGACACGCTGCGCCATGAGCGGTCGCTGGTCGAGCGGGAACTGCAGTCAGAGGACAGCGAAAAGGCGCTGATCGAGAAGCTCAGAAGGATCTATGCCGGGCAGGGCATCGAGGTTTCGGACGAGACTTTGCTCGAAGGGGTGCGGGCCTTGCGGGAAGAGCGCTTCACGTATCGCCCGCCCGAACCGGGACTCAAAACCGCGCTTGCCCGTCTGTACGTCCGCAGGGGCCGCTGGGTCAAACGGATCGGGATCCTCTTGCTGGTGATCTTGACGCTTTGGGGCGGATATCACTTTCTCTACGCCGGGCCCTCGGAGCGGGAAAAGGTCCGCATTGCCAGGGAGGTCGGTGAGCTGGGGCCCGCTGCCGTGAAGGACGCGCTCGAACCAGGCGCGCGGCAAAAGGCGGAAGCCTTGTACACGCAGGCTCTTTCGGCTCTCCGCAGAGGGGATTCCGATGCCGCCCGTGACGCCCTCGAGGCCTTGAAAGGCATCCACAGCCTGATCCTGATGGAATACACCCTGCAGGTCGTTTCCCGCCCCGGGACCCCGAGCGGCGTCTGGCGGCACCCGGTCGATAACCCTGCCGGCCGGAACTATTACCTCATCGTAGAGGCGGTCACGGTCGACGGGAGACGGCTGGCGCTGCCGGTCACCTCCGAGGAGGACGGCAAGGTCACGGTCGTGAAAGAGTGGGGGCTCCGCGTCCCCGCCGACATCTATGAAGAGGTCAGGCGGGACAAGGCGGAGGACGGGATCGTAGACCGGCGAAAGGTGGGGATCAAGAAGCGCGGTTTCATCACGCCGGAATACGTCGTGCCGACCAGGGGCGGCGCGATCACGCAATGGTAATGGGGATGCGATGAGATATGGCAGGGACACGCTTGGTGTCATCGAGCAGCACCTGTCGGGTGCACAGGCCGGGGCGGACGAGATCAGCGGGCGGTTGGAGGCCTTGAACCGGCGTCTGGCGGCCACGCGTACGGGGATGGCCGAAGAAGCCCGCCGTCTGGCGAAGTTCCGTCTGGACGAACTGGCTGCGAATCAGGTCATCGCGCACCTGGATCGAACCGGCCGGACGGTGGTCGAACTGCTCGACCGGCGTGCCGGCGCCTTGCAGGACATGGAAAAATCCATCTCCGGCTCCTTGAAAAGGCAGGCTGAACTGGCTGGGTCGCGGGCGGAAAGTGTGCGGCTGAGGGACGATCTGCTGAAGGCGCTCGATGATGCAGCGGCAGGGGTCAAGACGGAACTGAGCACGCAGGAAGCGTACCTGGCGCAGGAAAAGCGCGCGGCGGAGGCGGCTGCCAGGATCGTGCGGGCGAGGGATAAGGCGGAGCAGGCCAATGCCGACCGTGCCGAGAAGGGAAGACCTTATGAGGAGGACCCTCTGTTCATGTATCTCTGGCAGTGCCGGTTCCTCACACCCGAATACAAAGCGGGTCCGCTGACCAGGACCCTCGATGGCTGGGTGGCGAAGATGATCCGCTTCGACGAGGCCCGCAGAAATTATTACATGCTGACGAAGCTGCCCGTGCACCTCGAGGCCCATGCCGAGCGGCAGGAGGCCATCGCGGCCGAGGAGGAGCGGAAACTTCGGGAGATGGAAGCCAGGGCCCTCGAAGGCGCCGGCTTCTCTCAACGCAGGGCGGCGCTGGAAGCGGGCGAGGCGGCCCTGGACAAGATCGAGAACGAAATCGAGGAAGAGGAAAAGAAATACGAGGCCCTGCTGCAGGAACAACAGGCCTTCGCAGCCGGGGCCGACGCCTTGTTTCAAGAGGCTGTGCAACTTCAGGTTGCGGAGATCACGAAGGGGTCGATTGCGGACCTCTACCTGGCGGCCAAGATGACCCCGAGGCCGGATGATGACATGATCGTCAACCGGATCCGCGATCTTCAGGAGGAGGAAGCGAAGATCACCGCCGAGATCGAGCGGGTCCAGGCGGAGGCGAGGAGGAGCCAGGGGGCCTTCCAGGAATTGGAGGAACTGAGGCGGAGGTTCAGGCAGAACCGGTATGATTCAGGTCATTCCTATTTCCCCGGCGGGTTTGACCTTGGGGCCTTGCTAGGCATGCTGCTGCGGGGTGCCGCATCGGGCGGGGATGTGTGGGATCGCATCCAGCGAGAACAGCAGTTCCGGAAACCACGAACGCCGGAAAACTTTGGAGGAGGGTTGTTTCGGGGAGGTTTCCGGAGAGGGGCGGGGCCGGGAGGGGGTTCGAGCGGCCGCGGCGGGTTTGGCGGCGGCGGTTTCCGGACGGGGGGCCGGATGTGAAGAAACGGTGGGTCCCCATGGACGGACGTTGATCAGCGATCATCGGATGCGTTTTGCACGCCTCCGTCATGGCGAGGCAACGGCATGGACAGTTCATGCCAAGGGATGCCACGAACCCGACCTAGGGACATGATTGAATTTAATATGAATAACGGTTTTTTTAAGCGTTCTTTTAAAGTCACACAACCTGATCGGCTGCTTTAGCGGCGGAGTTTCTAAACATCCGCAATGGGAGGGACGACATCGTGAATATCATGGAACTGCTTGGGGCAATGATGCAGCCGGGAGTGAATTCTGCAGCCGGCCAGCGCTTGCAGCACACGCTCGGCTCACGTGGCTCGGGGTCTTCGGAGGGGCTGCTTTCTTCCCTGTTTGGAGGGGGCGGCTCGGGCGGCGGCATAGGAGGTATGCTCGGTGATATCCTGCAGGAGGCGGGGCAGGCTGTCGGGGGGAAGAAGAACCTCGCCGTCGGGGGAATCGGCGCCCTTGCGGGCGCATTGCTCGGTGGAGGCAAAAGCTCCATGGGTGGGGCCGTGGGGGGCGGCTTGATGGCGCTCCTCGGCGCGCTGGCCTTTTCAGCCTTGAAAAAGGCCGGGCAGCCGCAGGCGGAGGTCCCGCTCGGGTTGCGGGCGCCGGCTGAGCCGCAGGAGGAGAAGAGGCTGGAGGAGAATGCCGGGCTCGTGTTGCAGGCGATGATTAACGCTGCAAAGGCCGATGGCGAGATCGACCAGGGCGAAGTGCAGCGGATCGTGGGCAAGCTCAGTGAGATGGGGATCGCAGAGGAGGCCAAGGCTTTTCTGAACGTTGAGATGCATAAACCCATGGACACGGAAACCCTGATCCGGGCAGGCGCAGGACGGCCCGAACTGGCGGCGCAGCTTTACATCGCCTCGCTCCTGGCCATCAAGGTCGACACGCCGGCGGAGGAAGCCTACGTCAGGAACCTTGGTGAAGGACTCGGGCTGCAGCCGGAAGTCATGAAACACCTTGAGGCTGCCGTCGGCCTGAACCGATAGTTTTTTGCGGCATCACCCGACTTTTCGCAGGCTCAATGCCGACATCTGGCTGGGGCTGCCCGGAGAACCGTTTCCGGGATGACGCTAACCGACTGAGAGATGAAAATCAGTCCATTCAGACGGAGGAGACCATGGGATTATTTGATTTTGTCAAGGAGATAGGCCAGAGGCTGTTCAACCGCGATGCCGAAGCGGCTGAAAAGATCAAGGAGCACATCGAGAAAGCGAACCCCGGGATCACCGATCTAGGGGTCGACTACACCGACGGGGTGGTTTCCCTCTCGGGCAAAGCGGCCAGCGCAGAGGCCATGGAAAAGGCGGTGCTGATGGCCGGCAACGTCCAGGGCGTTTCGGATGTACGGGCCGATAGCCTGCAGGCACCGACCGTCACGGAGAAGGTGGAATATTACGTCATCAAGAAAGGCGACACCTTGTCGGCGATCGCAAAGCAGTTCTATGGCAAAGCAAGTGATTATCCAAGGATCTTCGAAGCCAACCGGGAGGTCATCAAGGATCCTGACCTGATTTATCCCGGTCAGAAAATCCGCATTCCGCTTCAGTAAAATGCCATGGGGCTTCATTCGGTCCTGTCTCACCCCTTTCAATGAAGCCCCACCCGGAAGCCCTGCGCCGGGGAACCCCCGGCCCATGGCGTCAAACCCGAACCTGCGCCGTTGGGTCTTCATCGGCAGGAGCGCGGGCTTGCCGGGTATGACGCATTCTGCGAGGGGTGGGGATAATTAGGCGGGAGAAAAGCGGGATCGGGGATAAAAACAAAATGACGGAAGCCAAGGAAGCGTCTCTGGCGATAAGTGTTCTCGATGCGATCGCGGAGCCCTTCGCAAAGCATTTCCACCACCAGGTTGTCAAGGCCTTCCCGCCTCAATCAAGGCTTGTCCGCCTCTGGGCGCGTTGCATCTGGCGCTTGTCCGTTCTGCGCGAGTACTTGAGCGAAGGGGAGAATGCCGCACCCGAGCGGTTGGATGCATTCTGGGATGAGCAACGCAGATTGGCGAAGGCATCATGGGACCGAAGCGGGGATGGCTTCGGCTGGGAAGAACACCTGAAGGCCTTCGCCGATGCTCAAGATTCCCTGAAGCTGCTTGCCGCCTTCCAAGAAGACCACATCCGGCCTCGCTTTTCGGCGCAGACAAAGACGCTCCAGGCAGCCCAACTCGCCTGCGCTGAATTCGAAACGCTCGCATCCCATATGAACCCTGAAGGTTGCAGCAAGGAAATGTGGGATGTCGAGAAACGGTTCTGGAAAAGCGCAAGGTCGCGAAACGGATCAGGGTGCGGCCCCCAGCCCAAAAAAGAAGGGGTTACGAACTAATGTAACCCCTTGATTTTCCTATGGTGGGCGATGCGCGACTCGAACGCGCGACCTTTGGTTCCGGAGACCAACGCTCTATCCACCTGAGCTAACCGCCCTTAACAAAAATAAAATAACACTTCTTTAAGGGCGGGTCAAGCATCTGTTTGCCGCTCCCACGGGTGAGGTTCCTTGACTTCCCGATGGGGTTGGGCTAATGATGATTGGAAAAGCGGTTGCAGGGTTTGGTGGTGTTTTGCCGTCAGAAGAGGGGGATGGAACAGGTTTGGGGGAACGCGAAGTCAGATCGATCAGAATCGGTTCGAAGCTGCTGGGCATTGAAGGCCCATTTTTTCTTATTGCAGGTCCTTGCGTGATAGAAGATGAGGCGGTCGCACTCCATGTGGCGGATCGCTTGCGCGAGCTGGGGGATGATCTGGATATCCCCGTGATTTACAAAAGTTCTTACGACAAGGCCAACCGGACCTCCCTCGGCTCATACCGGGGCCCGGGTCTGGAAAAAGGGTTGGAAATCCTTTGGAAGGTGAAGGAATCGACGGGGCTGGCGGTTCTCTCCGATGTCCATCGACCGGAGGACATGGCCGCCGCCGCCGAGGTCCTCGATGTGATCCAGATCCCGGCGTTTTTGTGCCGGCAGACGGACCTGGTCGTAGCCGCCGCCCGGACAGGCCTTCCGGTCAATCTCAAAAAGGGGCAGTTCCTCTCGCCCTGGGAGATGGGGCCGGCATCGGGAAAGATCTTGGCTGCGGGCAACGAGCAGATTCTTTTGACCGAGCGCGGAGCATCCTTCGGATACAATAACCTTGTCGTCGATATGCGCGCGATAGCCGTCATGCGCGGACTCGGCTTTCCCGTCGTGTTCGATGCCACCCACAGCGTTCAACTCCCGGGCGGGGAGGGGACGTGTTCGGGAGGGCAGCGTGAATTTGTCGGCCACCTGGCGCGGGCGGCGGTTGCCGCCGGGGCTGACGGCGTCTTCATGGAAGTCCATCCGGACCCGGATCAGGCCCTTTGCGACGGGCCCAACTCCTTGCCCATCCAGGATGTGCGGCCCCTTCTCCGGCTGCTGAAAGACATCCACGCCCTCGTCAGATCCTGAAACCTGAAAAGACCTGCCGGCAAGGCTTTAGCACACGAAGCACATGCCTTGAAAAAGCCGCGTTCGCCCGCCTCGGACCTGTGTTGGTGGAGGACCCGCACGAGGCACGAATTGAAGCTATCCCGCTGATGGAGGAACCCGGATGGAACCGATGGAGGAGAAGGCGAAGCAGATCAAAACCCTTTTTCTGGATGTGGACGGTGTCCTGACGGATGGCAGGGTGACGCTGGACGACCGCGGAGTCGAAATCAAGTCCTTCCACTCCAAGGACGGGCAGGGGCTCAAGATGCTTGTCGCCTCCGGCATCGAAGTCGTCATCATCACGGGCAGGTCCTCGAATGCCTTGGCCTACAGGGCACGCGAACTGGGGATCGAGGCCGTTTACCAGGGGGTCGGCGACAAGCGGGCCCTTTGCCGGCGATTGATCGCCGAGCGTGGCTTGAAGGTGGAGAATGTTGCGTCGATGGGGGACGACCTGCCGGATCTCGGGATGATGTTGGAGGCCGGGTTGCGCATGACGGTGAACGATGCCGCCGAAGAGGTCCGTGAAATGGCCGATTTCATCACCCGCCGGAACGGCGGGCAGGGTGCGGTGCGGGAGGTGAGTGAGTGGCTGCTCAAATGCCAGGGAAAATGGCTTGAAGTCGTTGCGGCGTATGCCGGAAAATAGTCTTTACAATGGATTTTTCGGGTTGATATACTGAATAAGGACTGCATGGGGCGCTTTCTACTGAAACATTGGCCCATGGTAGGTCTAGGGCTCCTTCTTGCCGTTGTGGCGGCCTATCTGATCGGGGCGAAATGGGTGGGTCGCGGTGCCGCCCTGCTGGACGATGTAGTCAGTAGGGAAGGCATTCAACTGAATGAGATCCATTATACGCAGGATGATCCCGAGCGGGGTCTGAGATGGATTCTCGATGCCGAATCTGTCCGCTTCTCCGGGGATCAGCGGTTCGTTCACTTTTCGCGTTTCTTGCTCACCGTGGAACCGGAAGAAGGCGCCTGGGTGAAGCTTAAAGGGGACGAGGGAGATTATTCCCGGGATACCGGTGAGATCGAAATCCGTGGTGCGATAGAAGGAGAGACGGGGGACGGCTATCGGCTCCTGACCGAGCATCTTCTGATCGACGAAGGGAAGAAGACCGTACGGACGGACGTCCCTGTTCAGTTGGAAGGCCCCTTTTTCTCTGTTGAGGGGAAAGGTCTCTTCTTTGATTTGAACCAAGAGAGGGTCCAGATCTTATCGGAGGTCACAACGCATATCCGATGACGCCTGCCGGTAGGATCCGCCATTTCCATTGATCAGCATTGTCAAGGTGAGCGAGATGAAGCCCCAGGCTTTGAAGATACTTGGGTGGGCTAGCCTGCTGATTTTTGTGCTGTCTGCGGCGCAGCCCGCGGCGCAAGCGCAGGGCATCGCGGCCAAGGCGTCGCGGGGCGGCCCCATGGTAATCCATTCGGACACACTCGAAGCGGACAATCTTCAGCGGACTGTCACCTTTTCCGGAAAGGTCAAGGCTGAAAGAGAGGATTTTATCATTCATTGCGAACGGATGGTGGTCCACTATACCCGTTCGGAAAATGCCGGTGCGCCTGGAGATGCAACAGAGGGCAGCAGCATCGAAAAGATCGTCGCCAGAGGGAATGTGCGGGTGGATCGCACGGAGGGCGGCACGGCGACTGCCGAAGAGGCCGTTTACTACGAGAATGAGAGCAAGGTGGTTTTGTCGGGCAACCCCGTCCTGAAGCAGGAGAACGATACGGTTCAGGGGGAAAGGGTCATCTTTTTTATCGAAGATGACCGGGTGGTTGTGGAAGGATCCGAAAAAAAGAGGGTCAAGGCCGTCGTGTTTCCGAAATCCGACAACAAGGATAAGCAGCCCGGCGCTGAGCCTGGGGTGGCGCAGTCTGAAAGTGGGCGTGAATAGACCCTGTTCTGGAAGTGGGCAGGGGATTGGGCGTCTGCCGGACCGGGTGCTGGTAATCGATGGAGGGGTGGTTGTAATCGTCTGATGGCATTGGAACTCAAACAATCTCTGGGGCTTTCGCAGCAACTGGTGATGACGCCGCAGTTGCAGCAGGCGATCAAGCTCCTGCAGCTCTCGCGCCTCGAACTTCTGGATGCCATTTATCAGGAACTCGAAGTGAATCCGATCCTCGAAGAACAACTCGGGATTGACCCGGAAGAGGAGATGAGTCCACGAGAGGATGCCGAAGCTCCTGTCGTCGAGGCGGTTCCAGCCGTAACGGAGGTGCGTGTCGAGGAGCGCGCCCGAGAGGACGTGGATTGGGAAAGCTACGTCTCGGAGTACAACACGGGTTGGGCTGAAGCCCCTTATGAGGAGAGGGACGCCCCGTCATACGAGAGCATGACGGCTACGAAGACGGACCTGAGTGATCATTTGACCTGGCAGCTCAATATGAGCCGCATGGACGATGACGCCCGCACGATCGCTTCTCACATCATCGGCAACCTCGATGAGGACGGCTATCTCGATGTCGGGCTTGAAGAGATCGCGGAGGTCGCAGGGTATCCGCTCGAAAAAGTGGAGGAGACGCTCAGTCAGGTCCAGAACTTCGATCCGGTGGGGGTCGCCGCCCGTGATATGCGGGAGTCGCTTCTGATCCAGGCCCGGTTTCACGGGCTCGGAGGGAGCCTCGTGGAGACCCTGATACAGGATCACCTGCACGACCTCGAGAATAGGCGCTATGAGGAGATTTCACGCAAACTCGGTGTTACGGTGGGGGAGATCTGCGAGGCCGTAACCGTCATCCAGGGACTGGATCCAAAACCCGGCCGGGTCCACTCCAGCGAAGAGACGATCTATATCACGCCGGATATCTATGTCATCAAGGTGGGCGACAAGTACGAGATCCTGCTCAACGAAGACGGCCTGCCCCGCCTGAAGGTCAACAGTTACTACAGGGAGGTCCTTTCAGGGCAGATCGAGATCGGCGAAACCGCCAAGGGCTATATCAAGGAAAAACTGCGATCGGCGGCCTGGTTGATCAAGAGCATTCACCAGCGGCAGCGGACGATCTACCGCGTGACCGAGAGCATCGTCCGGTTTCAGCGGGAGTTTTTCGATAAAGGGATTGCTCATCTGAAGCCCCTTGTGCTCCGTGAGGTAGCCGAGGATATCGAGATGCACGAATCGACGGTCAGCCGGGTAACCACCAATAAATATGTCCATACGCCCCAAGGTATTTTCGAACTCAAATTTTTCTTCAACAGCGCCATCAAGAGTGTTGATGGAGATGATCTGGCTTCCGAAACCGTGAAGGAATTCATACGCAACATCGTTAAATCGGAGGAAAAGAAGAAGCCATACAGCGATCAGGAGATCTCGGACATGCTGCGGGGGAAAAACATCAAAGTAGCCAGGCGGACGGTCGCCAAATATCGAGAGGCCGCCGGTATCCTGCCTTCCAAAAAAAGAAAGGACCCTTTTTGAAGACCTGCGGTTTTTGGCTCTTGTGCCGCTGAATCACCTTATTCCGAAAATGTGGAGGTAGTCTTTTATGGATATCACTGTGACCTTCAGACGCACCGAACCGAGCGAAGCGTTGAAAGTGTATGCGGAGGAGAAGGTTTCCAAGGTCAGGAAGTATCTCGATGTTCCGGTCGAGGCCCATGTCGTTCTGAGCGTCGAAAAGTTCAGGCACCAGGCGGATGTTACCCTGATCGTCAACGGGACGCGTATCAAGGCCATGGAAGAGACCGGCGACATGTATTCAGCCATCGATCAGGTGATGGACAAGATCGAGAAGCAGGTGAAGCGCCATCTGCAAAAGATCAGAGAACGCCGTCCGGAAGGTGCGAGACCGGAGGAAGAGGGTGAAGGAGAAGAGGCGTCGGCCGCAGCGGATACCGAGTCCGTGATCGCGGTCGAGCAGATGATCGCCAAGCCGATGGATACTGAAGAAGCGGTCATGCAACTGAATCTGTCGAAGCAGGAATTCCTGGTGTTCCGGAACGCCAAGAGCCTGGAGGTCAATGTCCTTTACAGGAAGAAAGACGGCAGCCTAGGCCTGATCGAGCCGGCGAGCTGATTGTCATCTGGTTGCGGCAAATGAAACTATCTGAAATACTTCATGAAGACAGCATCGTTCCTGAACTGAAGGCGAAAGACAAAAAAGCTGTTCTGAGCGAATTGGCCGAGCGGGTTTGTGCCCGGGACCCTGTTATTGACAAGGACACTCTGGTCAGGGTATTGCTCGAGCGGGAAAAGCTTGGGAGCACGGGGATAGGCGACGGCGTAGCCATCCCTCACGGCAAGCTCGGCGGAGTCAGTCAGCCGATGATCTCCTGCGGACGCAGTCTCGAGGGTGTTGATTTTGACGCCATGGACGGGCAACCCGCCCATCTTTTTTTCCTTCTGCTTGCCCCGGAAGACTCATCCAGCATTCATTTGCAGGTTTTGGCGCGGCTGGCTAAGATCCTCAAGACGAGCGCCTTCAGAAAACGATTGATGCAGGCCCATAATCAGCAGGAGATCTATAGCGCGATTGTTCAGACAGACGAAGAATCATCTTGATCCTGTTCGCGAAGGGGAGGGTTTTGGGGTGGCGTTATGATAGGGATCCTGATCATTTCCCATTGTGACTTGGGCAGGGAATTGCTGCGTGCGGCAGAGTTGATCGTTGGCCGGCTGGATGCGGCGGATTCGATTCCAATCACCCAAATTACGGAGAGCGAACCGCTGCTGAAAACTATCGCCGAGAAGATCAAACGCCTGGACCGCGGCAAAGGGGTCCTGGTGCTGACCGATATGTTCGGGGGAACGCCTTCGAACCTCAGCCTCTCCTTCCTGGAAGAGAACCGTGTCGAGGTCTTGACGGGCGTCAATCTCCCGATGGTCATTGCGGTCGCAGGGGACCGGGATCGTCTGTCGCTGAGCGAACTTGGTGAAAAGGCACAGGAAGCCGGTCGACGAAGCATCGCGCTGGCCGGCAAACTGCTCAGGATGGAATGATCGCTTGTGTCGAGGTGACAGCGGCGAATTTCGAAAGGTACGGCAGCGAAATCTGCCGCCTTGAAAAGACCGCTTTCAGGACCCCGTGGAGCGAAGCGGCCTACCGGCAGGAACTGGATAACCCCGTATCGAGGCTTTGGGTCCTCTTAGAGGGCGGAAGCTTTGCCGGGTATGCCTGTTTCTGGATTTTCGCCCAGGAACTGCATATCATGAAGATCGCCCTTATCGCGCCGATGCGTGGGCGCGGTCTGGCCTCGAAGCTCATGGAGAGGATTGTTGCTGAAGGCGGTGCGGCAGGCGCCCGCTCGGCCTGGTTGGAGGTTCGGCCTTCCAATGCCGCGGCGCTTCGGCTCTATGTGCGGCAGGGTTTCGAGGAGATCGGCCGAAGGCGATCGTATTACAGTGATTCCGGGGAAGATGCCGTGCTCATGAGCCGGCCGATCCTTCAGCGCGGCGCCGCCGGAAAGCTTTAGCCCTTTCAGCGCAGGCGAGCCGGGAGGCTCTGCAGCCCCGCGGTCCGAATACGCAGCGGACGATACTCAAAGCATAAACATCAAGAATTCAGGAGGTCACGATGTCATTGAAGGTGGCTGTAAACGGATTTGGGCGGATTGGACGTATGGTCTTCCGGGCTGGATTCGGGCGCGAGGATATAGAGTTCGTGGCGGTAAACGATCTGACCGATCCGGCGACCCTGGCCCATCTGGTCAAGTATGATTCGGTGCACGGCACGCTGGGGGTGGAAGTCGGTCATACGGACCATTCCTTGATCGTGGATGGGAAAGAGATCCAGATTTTTTCGGAGAGGGATCCGGGCCGTCTGCCTTGGGGAAAACTCGGGATCGATACCATTTTCGAGTGTACGGGTCTTTTCCGCGACCGGGAGAAGGCGGCGGCTCACCTCGAAGCCGGCGCCAAAAAGGTGATCATTTCCGCCCCGGCCAAGGGGCCTGACACCACGCTCGTCATGGGCGTCAACCACACGGATTACGATCCCCAGAGACATCATGTGATTTCCAATGCCTCCTGTACGACGAACTGCCTGGCGCCGGTCTGCAAGGTGCTTCTGGATTCGTTCGGGATAGAAAAAGGCCTGATGACGACCACGCATTCTTACACCGGTGATCAGAGGCTCCTGGATTTTCCGCACAAGGACCTGCGCCGTGCGCGCGCAGCAGCGCTTTCGATGATTCCAACGACGACCGGCGCTGCGAAGGCCGTGGCGCTGGTTCTACCTCAGCTGCAGGGAAAATTGAACGGAATGGCCATTCGTGTGCCCACACCCAATGTCTCGGTCGTCGATCTGGTCGTGCAGCTCGGCCGCGCAGCGACCGTCGAAGAGATCAACGGCGCCCTCAAAGAGGCGGCGGAAGGGCCTCTTAAGGGCATCCTGGGCTATACCGACCTGCCTCTAGTCTCAACCGACTTCAACGGGACGCGGGTGTCGAGTACGGTGGACGGTCTGTCGACGATGGTGGTGGGTGACATGGCCAAGGTTCTGGCCTGGTATGACAACGAATTCGGTTATTCCAACCGGATGGTCGAACTGGCTGTTTATATGGCCGGGCACTGAGAGACCCCCTGGTCCGCGGGCTGCTGCTCCGCGTGGAGCGCAGCCCAGGGCCTGCTGTAAAGCCGTGCTCGAGCGCAAGAGGCTTCTAGCCGCAGCGGGTGGGCCGCCTGGCCGCTTTTGCGGGTGGACTCATCCGAGGATTTTCCCGGCGGCAGCTTTGGTGCCGCCTTGGAGAAGGAGGGGAATTGCCTGATGATTGAACGAAGGCCGATGATAGCCGGCAACTGGAAGATGTACACAGATATCTTCGAATCCGTCAATCTGGTCAAGGCGGTCAGCGCCGGGCTCCGTGGTGACGAGGAGGCCGATGTCCTGGTGGCGCCGCCGTTCACGAACTTGTCGGTCGTGAAGCCGTTTGCGGAGAATGCCCGAATCCTGCTCGGTGCCCAGAACATGCACTGGGAGGGGAGCGGTGCGTTTACAGGAGAGGTCTCAGGGTCGATGCTGCGGGCGGCCGGCTGTACGCACGTGATCCTTGGGCACTCGGAGCGCCGGCATATCTTCGGCGAAAGCGACGCAGATGTGAATCGGAAGGTCGAGGCGGCGGCAAAAAGCGGATTGATCCCGATCTTATGCATCGGTGAAACGCTCGAGGAGCGCGAAGCCGGGCGTACTTTCGAGGTCATTGCGGGCCAGCTGGCCGGTTCGCTCGCCGCTTATACGGCCGAAAGGGACCTGCCGGCGGAAACGATCGTCGCTTACGAACCCGTCTGGGCGATTGGAACGGGTCGCACCGCCACGCCGGCGCAGGCGCAGGAAGTCCATCGATCCATAAGGCGGTGGCTCGGAGAAAGGTTCGGCGAGAAGATTTCGGAGCACACGCGGATCCTTTACGGCGGCAGTGTCAAGCCGGACAACATCTCGGCCCTCATGAGCGAACAAGACATCGATGGCGCCCTGGTCGGCGGCGCGAGCCTGAAAGCGGAGAGCTTTCTCGGCATCGTCCAATTCAGGAAAAAGGGATGACCTCCTTGTTTTGCCGGCAGTTTGGAGTTTTTTCGTTGAGGAGGGTCCGTTTTTTCCTGCCCTTCTTCACTCGATGAAGACGGTTGCAAATTTTTTCTTGCAAAAATAAATCGGGAAGGTACAATCAACGTTTCGAGATTTCAGGTAACTTTTTAGGGGATTGGTTTTTTAAATGAAGCCCATTTTTATTATCCTGCATATCGCGGCGTGCATCGCCCTGATTATCATCGTCCTCCTTCAACGCGGCAAAGGGGCCGGGATGGGGGCGGCTTTCGGAGGATCGAGCCAGACCGTATTCGGAAGCACAGGGGCTACGTCTTTTCTGCACAAGGTCACTACGCTCGTCGCGATCCTCTTCATGGTGACGTCCCTGACTCTCTCCTTCTTCTTCGGGAAAGGGACTACCTCGTCCATCATGGAAGGGGTGAAGAGTACCAATCCTCCTGTGACAGACCAGGCGACACCCGGGGGGGAAGCGCAGCCGGAAGCCCCCGCGCCCCCGGCTGAAAACCAGTAGATCAGTGCCGAAGTGGTGGAATTTGGTAGACACGCTATCTTGAGGGGGTAGTGGCCGACGGCCGTGCGGGTTCAAATCCCGCCTTCGGCACCATGGGTGTGAAATGAGGCGCAATCTCAATAGGTTGCGCCTCTTGCTTTTGTGCGCCCGGCAGGGCGCACTGACTTGGAGGTGAAGGTCCTCCGTGGTACCGAACCGCATCCCCGGTGGTGTGGGAGGAGGGCGGGAGCAACCCCGCCTCCTACCCGATTTTGGCCGGTTGGGCGGGGGGTTGCGTTTGGTCGCATCCTGAACGGGTTGTCAGGCCGGTTCCCAGCTTTTCAAGGGTCCAACTTGTGTCATTGCTTCGCGATTTGGTTCAGTCCGTCTGCGAGCGCCCAGCCGATCATGGCAAGACATTCCATGTCGAGATAGCTTTCGGCCCGCCTTTCGAAGAGGAGCGTGCACTGAGCGGCGAAATCCTCGTCACGGTCGTTGAAAAGCATCAGGAGGGGGATCTTGGGGAGTGCGTCGAATCTCAGGGCGATATCGCTCGCTATTCCGATGTCGACAGGGCGTCCGGTGAGACTTCTCGCTGCGCCTTCGAGCTCCGGGAGGCGGCCGGCGAACAGGGCGGCGATCGGGTTTTCGGCATTGGTCCTGAAACCACCCACAAACGGGGCGGCATCCTTGAAATCCTTATAGGTGACCCATTCCGAATCCGTCGGTTCTTCCTGTGGGCAAAGCAGGAGATATTGGCAGAGGATCACGCTGACGAGGTGGCGTGGTCGATGACCGGAGGGGTCGGTGATGCCTTCGGATGAGACGCGGTAAACGCCTCCGAAAAAGGGAATGCGGATAACGCCTTCCGCAGCTTCGATGCCAAGCCTCTTTTGGGCCTCTTTGAGATCGATGGACGAGACACCGGCCAGGTAGGTGCGATAGATCTCGTCAAAAATATCGGATTTTTCCACGGTTGCTCTTCTTTTCTACATGCGGGAGTGAATTCCTGTGGTCCCTGTCATCTGACGGTCCGCAATACCCAAGGCCGGGGTTGATTCCATCTAAACCTTATCAGGCGATAAGTGTTCTTCAGAAGGTGTCCAACGTTGAGGATTTGCCTCGCAGGCTTGGATGTGCCCCTGCTGTAAACGAGAACATGGGTGTCAACGAAGACCTTCTCGGTGATGAAGCGCCTCACGGTTGGTGTAGGCGTGATCTTTTTCCTTCAGCGCACGGGCGGGGTGGGCGAGGTAATTCTGCATTGAAAGATCATAGTTGCTTTTGTCGAGCATTTTCTCTCGGAGCAAGTCACCCACGAGTCGGAAAAGGCTCATGTCTTTCTCCGCTGCACGGATACGAGCCCAACGGGCGACCTCTTCATCAAGCGTGATCGTGACGTTCTTCATAAAAAAATAATAGTGCAGCACGAAAATCGTGTCTATTGAAATCATGGGCTGAACACTGTTTTCCTGCAAGGCAGGTCAGCGGGGAGGAATAGGGTGGTCAAAGATTTTGCTGAGACAGAGGTTGCCCGCTATGGGCGGCAGTTGATCATGCCGGAGATCGGCCGCAAAGGCCAGGATCGTCTTTCACGCTGCCGCGTGTTGATCGGCGGGGTCGGGGGGTTGGGTTCGATCCTCGCCTATCAGATGGCGGCGTGCGGAGTCGGTTCGCTGCGGATCGTGGATCGCGACTGCGTGGAAATGAGCAACCTGAACCGGCAGTTGATCCACACGACGGCTGACATAGACAGGCCCAAGGTGCTCTCGGCTGAAGAGAAACTCCGGGCGCTCAATCCCCACTGCCGAATCGAAGCGGTCCAGGCGGAGATCCATGTCGGAAGCGCTGCCAGGTTTGCCGACGGCTGCGACCTCCTCTTGGACGGCACGGACAACCTCGCGGCCCGCAAGGCGTTGAACCGGGCCGCCGTGCAGGCGGGGATTCCTTTCATCTACGGCGGGGTGGAGGGCTTCGGCGGCATGCTATCGAGTTTCATTCCAGGAGAGGGACCCTGCCTCGAGTGTCTCTTTCCCATGGAAGACCGCCCGAGTGGACGAACGATCGGTGTGCTGGGAGCGGTCCCCGGGGTGATCGGCTCGCTCCAGAGCATCGAGGCGGTCAAGATCCTGCTGGGGCTCGACGGGATTTTGAAGGAAAGGCTTTTGATCTTCGACGGCAGGAATCTCTCGTTTCGGGAGATCAAGGTGAAGCGGAATCCGGCCTGCGCTGTGTGCGGAGGGTGTTCGAACCATTAGGAACAATCCGCTTCGAGACGTAGCCGGATTTCGTGGCGTAGGATCTGCCCCAGTTCGGCTCATAAATTCGGTGTTTTGACGTCAGGTTGCGGGTTGCGCCGCATGCATTTCAAACCCGTCCCTTAAATCTGCTGCTTTGGAAAGGGTAAAACGGCTTTTTGAATGATTTTCAGGTTTGAAAATCTATATTGAAAGATTAGAATATTGGAATATAGGTGAAGAGCTTGTCGAAAAATGTCCCGGGCACGCGTCGTCGAAAAATGGGCGGATGCAAGGCTGACGAAATCGCGTGGTACGATGGCCTATATCCGCCAAAAAGACCATTTCCGGATGGAAGTTCAGGGATTGCGTCTGCGGTGCCCGAGCCGTCCGAATTTCGAAAGGAGAGGGTTCAGGCATGAAGATCACCGTGAACGGGATGATGGAGCAGCTCCCCGACGCTCTCGATATTGTGCAGCTGATCGAATACTTCAAGGAAGGGGACAAGCACCTCATCGTGGAACACAACGGCCGGTTCGTCTACCCGCAGGATTATGAGCATGTACGGGTGGAGGACGGAGACCGGATCGAGTTCATCAACCCCAATTTCGGCGGCTGAAAAAGGACCGCGGATCAGAGGTGCTCCCGGGTCTTCAGGAAGGTCACCTCCGGCCAGCGCTCGGCCACGAACTTGATTTCCCACTCGCCCTCGGCCAGAAATGTCAGGTTGTCTCCCGTATCCCGTGCCAATTGCGCCCGGTTCGCCGTTTCAAAGGCCTTGAGCCGGACCTTGTCAGGGCAATCGATCCATCGGGCGGTGTTGTAGCCGATGGGCTCGTAGGCGGCGTCCACGCCGTACTCGGCCTTGAGGCGGGCGACCGTCACCTCGAACTGGAGCGCTCCGACCGCACCGAGGATAAAATCGTTTCGGTTCAGGGGGCGAAACACCTGCACGGCGCCTTCTTCGGCCAGCTGGGTCAGCCCCTTCTGAAGTTGTTTGGCCTTGAGAGGGGACTTCAGGCGCACCCGCCGGAAGTGCTCAGGGGCGAAATTGGGGATCCCCGTGTACTGAAGGGGTTCCTTTTCGGAGAAGGTGTCGCCGATCTTGATGGTTCCGTGATTGTGGATGCCGATGATGTCCCCCGGCCAGGCTTCCTCGACCAGGGCCCGGTCCTGGGCCATGAAGATGATCGGGTTGGCGATCTGGATGTCTTTCCCGATCCGGTGATGGCGTGCGCGCATCCCGCGCTCGAAGCGGCCCGAGCAGACACGCAGGAAGGCCAGCCGGTCCCGGTGGGCCGGGTCCATGTTCGCCTGGATCTTGAAGACGAATCCGGAGAACAACTCTTCTTCAGGGTGGACGGTGCGGGTGGTTGTCGGGCGCGGCTGGGGCGCCGGGGCGATTTCAACGAAGGCGTCGAGCATTTCACGGACGCCGAAATTGTTGATGGCGCTGCCGAAAAAGACAGGTGTCTGGCTGCCCTTGAGATATTCCTGCAGATCGAAGGGGTCGGCCGCCCCTTCCAGAAGGGCCACGTCCTCACGGAGTTCTTCGGCCTGTGTGCCAAGGACCTCATCGAGAAGCGGGTCGTCCAGATCGCGGATGGTGAGGATATCTTCGGAGATCCTTTCCTCGCCGGGCTTGAAGAGGTTCAGTTCCTTGCGGTAAAGATTGTAGGTTCCTTTGAAACGCTTGCCCATGCCGATCGGCCATGAAAGCGGGACGCACTCTATCTGCAGGTTTTCCTCGATGTCGGCCAGGATGTCGAGCGGCGCCATGCCTTGGCGATCGAGCTTGTTGATGAAGGTGAGGATCGGGGTGTTGCGCATGCGGCAAACCTCCATCAGTTTACGCGTTTGCGTTTCAACCCCTTTGGCGCCGTCGATGACCATGACGGCGCTGTCCACTGCGGTGAGCACCCGGTAAGTGTCCTCTGAAAAGTCCTGGTGCCCGGGCGTATCGAGCAGGTTGATCTCGTAATCGCGGTAATTGAATTTCATGACCGAAGTCGTCACCGAGATGCCGCGCTGCTGCTCGATGGCCATCCAGTCGCTGGTGGCGTGCCGGCTGGCCTTACGGGCCTTTACCGCTCCGGCCATGTTGATTGCGCCGCCAAAGAGCAGCAGTTTCTCGGTCAAGGTGGTCTTGCCGGCATCGGGGTGGCTGATGATGCCGAAGGTGCGCCTGCGTTGGATTTCCGTATGCAAAAGGGTGTTTTTCGACACCCGGTAAGCAGCAGTGGCTGGATTCATGGCACGGTCCCTTGATACGTCATGTTCGGATAGGTGGAGCAGGATTTTTTCGAGGCGGGAAGGCCCGCCCGGGCGGATCGTCGTCTTTTGGGAATCTTGGCGGACGGACGCCTTTGAAAAGAAATCAAGGCGGCGTCAATAAGGAGAGCAATCGCGCGAAACTCATGCAAGTTATCCTGATCGTGGTAGGGTCGCAAAATTACATAACAAAAAAGCATAACGCAATTTATAATCATAGTCAAGCACTAATCAATGTAAAAGGGGAGAAGGATGATCAAGGTCAGAATCAAATCGTTTTATGCGGTCGGATCCACCGAAAAACTTCAGGCAGCCCTCGGCGGTGGCGACGAACTGGTTTTGGAGGTGGCACCCGGCAGCACCATAGCCGATCTGCTCCAATCTATCCCCGGCATCGGGGACCCTGAAGAATTCGAAGACATGATGCTCCATGTCTTTATCGATGGGCGGGTGCACGGCTTCGATCATGTGATCCAGCCCGGGGAGGTATTGGATATACACATCCCGGTTTCGGGGGGATAGAACCAGGACCGGATGGTCACGAGTGCTTCAGAATGCAGCTGAAAGGGGAAGAAGGTTGTCAGAGGCTGCTAAATCCAGTATGGTCGTCCATGCCATGACATTTGCACCGGATCACCACATAATTGCAGGGATGTAGACGCATTTGGACAAATATCTCGAAATAGGCTACTGGTCATCGCTCGCCTCGAACGGGTGGGCGTGGGTCGTGGACCAGGTGTTTACGGCGCAGACGCTGATGGAGGCGGCCGTGATCGTGGTCCTGATTCCGACAGCGTTCCTCCTTGTCAGGCCGGTCAAGAAGCGCCTCGAACTCCGGGCGGCTGTTCCGGAGGGACAGGGGGGCTTCTTTGAGCGGTTTCTGTCGGCGTTCGCCCATGTCGTCCCTTTTCTCGCGGCCATCTTCATCCTTTACGCCGTGCGTGCGGTCTTTCTCGCCTACGACCTGACGGGACCCCTTTTGAGCCTTGTGGCTCGCCTCCTTACAGCCTGGGTCATGATCCGTTTCACCGCCTCCATTCTGGGAGGGGCGCGGTGGGGCCGCTTGATCGCCGCCGGCGCCTGGACCCTGGCGGCCCTGCATATCCTCAATCTGCTTGGACCTGCCATGGTTCTGCTCGACCGGATCGGCGTCGATCTCGGCGGCATCCGAATCTCGGTCCTGCTGGTGATCAAGGGAATGATCGTCCTCACGGTCCTGCTGCGATTGGCCCTTGGAGCTGCGGGGCTGTTCGAAAAGAGGATTCACACCCTTCAGGATCTGACGCCGTCGGTCCAGGTCCTGCTCAGCAAGGCGCTGAAGGTCACGTTGCTCGTGATCGCAGTGGCGGTTGCCTTCGGCAGCCTGGGCATCAATCTTTCGGCTTTCGCCTTCATCGGCGGGGCTGTGGGTGTCGGAATCGGGTTCGGTCTTCAGAAAGTGGTCAGCAACCTGATCAGCGGGATCATCCTCCTGATGGACAAATCGATCAAACCGGGCGACGTCATCGAAGTGGGAAACAGCTATGGCCGCATCAAATCCCTCGGGGCGCGCTATGTATCGGTGCTTACCCGGGACGGCTTCGAATACCTGATACCCAATGAGGATCTCATCACCCACCAGGTCATCAACTGGTCCTTTTCGAACAACCTGGTCAGGCTGAAGATCGGCGTGGGCGTCTCCTATGACACGGACATCCATCGAGCCATGGATCTGATGGTGGCGGCCGCCACAGGCATCCCCCGCGTCCTTGCAAAGCCCGGGCCTTCCTGCCGGCTCACGGGGTTCGGTGACAATTCGGTGGATCTGGAACTCCGTGCCTGGATTACTGACCCCGCCAATGGCGTGGCCAATGTCAGCAGTGACCTGCGCCTGGCGATCTGGGACACCTTCAAGGCCCACAACATCGAGATCCCCTTCCCCCAGCGCGATGTGCACATCAAGGAAGCGCCGCTCCATGCACATACCCTTTCCTCTGCATAAGGCTGGGTAGCCGCCGGGCGTTGTCCGGATCGGGTTTGCCAGTGCCTTGCGACGGAACCGTGCTACGCCGCCCGGATCACCGGGCGGCGCAGCACGGTCTTACGGTCGTGGATGCGGCTGACCTCGGGTTCACTCCCCTGCGTCATGAGCGTGCTCATGCGGCTCTTTCAAATGGTTGGGATGGTCGTGATCGTGGGGGTCATGATTGCCGGCATGATCGTGATCGTGCCCGCGGCTGTCCTGCTCATGGTGGTGCGGATGAGCATGCTCGTGCGTATGTTCGTGGCTATGGGCGTGTTCGTGCGGATGGGAGTGCGCCTTGCCGCCGTGTTCGTGGGGATGTTCGTGAACGTGAGTGTGTTCGTGTCCGTGCTCGTGCTGATGCTTGTGATCGCCTTCCATTTCCGGGGGCTCCTTTCTGTCGGGTTGGTGACGGGGTTTCTTTCCTTTTTTGGCGCCTCGCCCCATTTGATTTTAACAAAAGGTGCGATGGGACAGATGCCTATACAGCCATTCATCCGGTAAAAGACTCTTCAGGCCTTCTCTTTGGTCTCGAGGCCGAGGTCCCGGTGGATGCGGCTCATCCACTCGGGGACCTTGGGGTTTTTTGCTCCGTGGGAAGGTTCGACAAACGGTTTGAGGTCGATGATCGGGCTGCCGTCGACGGCCTCCAGCCCCTTGACTCGCAGGATGTTGCCGTCCCGCTCGAGCAGCGGGACCACGGACACCAGGATCGGGTTCGGCCTTGCGGGGCTGCAGGTGGAAAAGATGCCCCTCAGGGGCAGGTCCTTGCGGCCCATGGGGTGGACTTTTCTCAGCTGCCGCTTCGATGGGTCGATCAGGTGCGGCCAGTAAAGCACCATGACGTGCGAAAAATCCTCGATGCCTTCCAGCAACTCGGCGAAGTCGGGAAAGATGACGAGTTCGCAGACGCCGCCCTCCACCTGTTCGTGGTGCTGGCGGATCGCTTCCTTTTTCTCCTGCAATTCGAGGTCCCCGTCGCCGGCTGCAAGCACAGGCGACGTGATGTCGCTGCGTACGATGCCGACGGGGTGGAGGTGCATGTCCGGCCAATGGGCATCCGGTGTATGATTCATGGATCTTCTCCTTGCGATTTGTTCGAAAAAAGTGCTGTAATAATTGGATATAAAAATAGTATTCGACCCTTGATCCAACAAGGGTGCGGCATGATTCGACTGCCTTGTGTGCATCTATTCTAGATCTTGTGGCTAGATCCCTCAACCGTCTTCTTTCACAATGATCGGGTAAATGGCAACGGTTTTAATGAATCCGCATAGGGACGTCAGACCGGCGGTTTAAACCGGCCCGGCAGCATGCTGTAGGGTCGGGAACTGGAAGGAAGGAACTGCGACGGGTGAAAACGATGGAAAATCATCAGATAATCGTAGACGATCTCACGGTGCGTTTCCGGGACGTCGATGCTATGGGCCACGTGAACAATGCCGTTTTCTTGACCTATTTCGAGGAGGGGCGAAGCGCTTTCCTTGCCCGTGTGCTGGAGATCGTGGATCCGTCCGAGTATCCCTTCATCCTGGCGCGCATCAGTTGCGACTACATCACGCCCTTGAAGCTGGGGGACCGGATCGCCATCCAGGTCTGGATCGGGCGGGTCGGGAAAAAGAGCTTCGTCTTCAAATACCGGATTGTGAAACGGGGTGACCCCGATACGATCTACGCGGCGGGTGAATCGACCATGGTCCTTTTCGACTACAAGGAAAACAGGACGGTTCCCATCAGTCCAGCCTTTCTCGAAAGAGTGCAGGCATACTGCGAGGAACTGTAAACGCGCGTCGAACTGTTTCGCGATCTTCCGTGAAACCGAAGGATTCTTGGAAAAGGCAGGGGAAAGCAGTGGAGGAAAACCGCAGAGTGCAAGAAAAAAGGGGCTGCGGTTCATCACCGCAACCCCTTGATTTTCCTGGTGGGCCAGGAAGGAGTCGAACCCTCGACCAATTGATTAAGAGTCAACTGCTCTACCAGCTGAGCTACTGGCCCATCGTGATAGTACCCTGGCGCGCCCGGCAGGACTCGAACCTGCGACCTACGGGTTCGAAGCCCGGCGCTCTATCCAACTGAGCTACGGGCGCCCATGTGAGTGAATTAGATACCAGCATCGATTTTGTTTGTCAACCCTATTTTTCGAAGAAATGGCTTGACACCGGCGGGTTTTTCGTTTAAAAAGCTCTTTTCAACTCTGAAGGATGGGAATGTCATGATGAAGACGTTTGTCGCGAAGGAACACGAGGTCAATAAGAAGTGGGTCGTCGTGGACGCCGCCGATCATGTGCTGGGGCGGCTTGCGACCCAGATCGCCATGCGGCTCAGGGGCAAGGACAAGCCTATTTTCACCCCGCACGCGGACACGGGCGATTTCGTGATTGTGGTCAACGCCGACAAGGTGCTGATGACCGGTCACAAGTGGGACCAAAAATTTTACTACCGTTACAGCGGATATATCGGCGGGCTGAAAGCCATTTCCGCCGGGAAACTCCGTGAAAAAAGACCGGAGGATCTCGTGCGTTTTGCGGTCAAAGGGATGCTTCCCAAGGGCCCCCTGGGGCGCCGTCAGCTCAAGAAGCTGAAGGTCTACGCCGGCCCGGAACACCCGCATCAGGCTCAACAACCCGATCAGTGGGAGATCTAAATGGCAGAAGGAACATGGTACGCCACAGGTAAACGGAAAACGGCCGTCGCGCGCGTGTTTATGCGCCCGGGAACCGGCCAGATCATCATCAACAAGAAGCCGGTGCAGGAATACCTGGTGCAGGAGTCCGACCGCAGCACGGTCCTGGAGCCGTTGAAGGCCGCTGAGCTCATGGATCGCTTCGATCTGTATGTGAATGTGAGGGGCGGCGGCGTCGCCGGCCAGGCGGGTGCCATCCGGCACGGCATCAGCCGCGCCTTGGTTTCCGGCGATCCTGAGTTGAGGGAAGTCCTCAAGAAGCGGGGCTTCCTGACCCGTGATTCGCGTATGAAAGAGCGGAAAAAATACGGTCAGCCCGGTGCGCGTGCCCGTTATCAGTATTCCAAGCGGTAAACGGTTCATCGAGATGATCATTCATCCCCGTGGCGCCGCTGGAAACCGCAGCGGTTCGACGGGGAGAGATGCATTTGGAAGGGGAGCTTTTGGCTCCCCTTTTTGTTCAAGGTGCCCGAGCGAAACATCAAACTGATCCTGGCCTATGACGGCATGAACTACCACGGGTGGCAGCGTCAGAAAAACGGCGTGACCATCCAGGAGGTGGTGGAGGAGAAACTCGCCCGGATGCTGGGGGAACCCGTGGCCGTCATCGCCTCGGGGCGCACCGATGCCGGTGTCCACGCGATGAATCAGGTCTGCAATTTCAAGACCGGCACCACCCTGGATGCCTGGATTGTCCGCAAGGGGCTGAACGCGCTCCTGCCAAAGGACATCCGCGTTCTGGGCGCCGAAGATGTGCCCTTTTCATTCAATGCGCGCTACAGCGCTCGGAAGAAGCGGTATCGTTACTGCATCTTCAACGGCGAGGTGCACGATGTCTTCCTGCGGCGAACGGCCTGGCACATTCCGCAACCGCTCGACGCGGAAAGAATGAGGGGCTGTCTGGCCTTGATCGTGGGGACCCGCGACTTTTCATCCTTCCGAGCGGCCGGGAGTTCCAACCGCAACCCGGTGAGAACGATCTTCAAGGCGGATCTACTGATTGAGGCGAATCGGCTCTGGACGATCGAACTCGAGGCCGACGGATTTCTGCGCCACATGGTCCGCAACATCGTCGGCACCCTGGTGTCCGCCGGGAGGGGTAAATTGACGTCAGGGGAGTTCGAGGGCGTTCTGGAGGCCCGGGATCGGCGGGCGGCGGGGGCTACAGCGCCCGCCCATGGCCTTTTCCTGGTGGATGTGACTTATTGATTGGAAGGCGTGTTCTTCTCCACCGATTTACGCACGGTGTTGTAGACCTGATTCCAGACCATCTCGAAGGAACTTACGGACAGGCGGCCTACCTCGATGAATTTGACGACGATTTCCTTGGTGATCTTGAGCGATAGCTCGTCTTTTGGCTGCATGGACCGGACTCCTTTGGCGCCCTGATAAGGGGAATCCCCCGCTGAATGGAAGAAGGCCGAAAAACGGATTCAGCGGGGGCGGTTTGAGAAGAACCCTTTGAGAGCCCTCCCCACGACCAGAACGCTATCACAAAACCCTGCGAATATCAATGCGTCCACACGCCGGCGAGTCTGCCGCCGCATTGGGCGCATTTCCCGTCTTTGATCCGCATGCCACCGACCCGGAACCCAACGCGGTCGATCAGGAGTTCGCCGCAGTCGGGGCAGTAGGTTTTCTCCCCCATATCACCCGGCAGGTTGCCGGTGTAAACGTACTTCAGACCGGCTTCGTAGCCGATGTCACGGGCCCGCCGCACGGTTTCGGGCGGGGTCGGAGGGGCGTCCAGGAGTTTGTAGGTCGGGTAGAAGCGACTGATGTGCCATGGGATGTAGGGATCGAGGTTTACGAGGAAATCGGCCAGCTCCCGTAGTTCGCCCGGATCGTCGTTGTGACCCGGGATCAGGAGGGTCGTCACCTCGAGCCAGACGTTCAAACGTTTCATGGTCTCGAGGGTTTTCAGGACCGGGGCGAGCTTGGCACCGCACTGCTCTTTGTAAAAACGGTCGGTGAAGGCCTTGAGGTCCACGTTTGCGGCGTGGAGATGCGGGTGGATGAATTCAAGGCATTCAGGGGTCATGTACCCGTTCGAGACGAAGACGTTCTTGAGGCCTTTGCTGTCCGCCAGCAGGGCGGTGTCGTGGGCCATTTCAAAGAAGATCGTCGGTTCGGTGTAGGTGTAGGCGATGGATTCGCAACCGCTTGCGAGCGCGGCCTCGACGACGGCCTCCGGGGTGGTGTCCTTTCCCTCGATACGGCCGGTCTCGGCGGGCATCTGCGAGATATCGGCGTTCTGACAGAAACGGCATCTGAAATTGCAGCCGACCGTGGCGATCGAATAGGAAAGGCTCCCGGGAAGGAAATGAAAAAGGGGTTTTTTCTCGATGGGGTCCGTGTGCGCGGCGATGACCTTTCCGTAAACGAGGCTGTAGAGGGTCCCCCCTCGGTTTTCACGGACGCCGCAGATGCCGCGTTTTCCCGGTTTGATCACACAGCGGTGGTTGCAAAGGGCGCAACGGACCCGCTCATCCTCCAGGCCGTTATAAAGGTAGGCTTCTTTCATCGACCCAGTCTCCTGTCTTGCGGTTGATTTCACCGGCAGTCCGGACAGAGACCAGACTGCGCTGTCCGTTCTTGATCCGCACCGTGAGCGGGACGTTTTCGGTGCGCAAGCGATAGGTCATGGTGGCGCTGACTCCGAGGAACGAACCGAAAGGGCTCTGATCCCCCTGGGATTCACTGCGGCCGAAAAAGGCCGGCCCGATGTTGATGCAGCCCCACGAAATGGGGACGTCTCCGAAGGCCGCCTGCATCAGGGACTTGATCTGCCAGAGGTGATAGAACTTTGCCCGGCGGAAAACCGGATCGCCCATGTACCCTTGGATCCGCTTGATGAGGCCCACCCAGGAAAGGCTGTTCAGGACGCCGACGAACACCCTGCGATGGGCGACCCGTCCTGCCTCGCGAAGCGCCGCCAAGGGGTTGTCCAGGAATTCCAAAGTGTTGATCAGCACAACGACATCGAAGGCATTGTCATCGAAAGGGAGGTCTTCGGCGTAGCCCGTCAGGAGTTCAACGCCTGGGCCGAGCCTTTCACGTGCGCGCCGGATGACATAAGGGGAGGCATCCACACCGGAGGCATCGAGTCCCAGCCGCGCGAGGTTCAGGATATGATGCCCCGTCCCGCACCCGACGTCCAGGACCCGATCGCCTGATTTGGGGCGGATTTGAGAGCGGAGGAGGCGTTCGATGGATTGATCGACTGCACGCCCGTGAGGGGACAGGTACCAGGATTCGTAAAGTTCGGAGGTCTCTTGGCCGAAGATGAGTCCCATCTATCCAACCTTGCCGTTTGGCTCCGGGTCCGGGACTGTTGTGCAAGACCCGCACCGCTTTGAAGAATCGGGCTCTTGCGCTGGGGAATGCAGAGCGTTTCAGGACGTTCGCCCCGAACGTCCGATTGCCGCCCGACGCCCGTCCAAGCCTCATTTCGTTTGAAATGCCCGGGTCTTTTTGTTAAGAGTTTATTTCAGGGTAAGAAAATCCCCGCGATGATGCAAGATTAATATGGTGGGCTGGCATGGAAAATCAACTCCGGGATGCTTCGGACAGCGATCTGGTCGGGCGGTTCAAAGAAGGGGCGCCGGAGGCCATGGACGAGATCGTCCGCCGCTATGGAGACCGTCTATTCAATTTTGGCCTGAAGATGTGCCGTCAGTCCGAGGATGCGGAGGATGTCACTCAGGAGACTTTTCTCAGTGCCTTCCGCTATCTGGACGGTTTTCGGGGGGAGACCAAACTCCGGAACTGGCTTTTCAAGATAGCCGCCAGGGCGTGTCTGAAGAAGCGGCGGAAAAAGAAATGCGAGCCCGACCGGGAGTTGTCGCTCGACGCCCTGATACCGGGTGAGGATGGTCCGGTTGCCTATGAGATCCCCGACTGGTCCGAAAATCCATCCGATCATCTGATCCGCGCCGAGTTGAAGGAACGGATCGAACAGGCCATCGCCGCGCTTCCGCCGAAATACCGGATGGTGTTCAATCTGCGTGATATCGAGGGGTTCAGTACGGAGGAAACGGCTGAAATCATGGGGATCTCGACGCAACTGGTCAAGACCCGGCTGCACCGCGCGCGGCTGTTCCTGCGCCAGGCCATAGCCGAGGACGGCTGGGAGGAGGGCGCCCGATGAGCGAAGAGTGCCGGAAATACTTCGAACGGGTCTCGGAATATCTGGACGGCGAGTTGACTGCGGAGACCTGCCTGGAGATCGAGGCCCATCTCGAAGAGTGCCCGCCCTGCAAGGCCTGCGTCGAGTCTCTGAAAAAGACCATCGCCCTCTGCCGCAGGGTCCCCTGCGAGTCCATGCCGGATGATGTGAGGGAGCGTCTCAGGAAGACCCTTCTCGATTGCATCGGGCGGAATGAGCCTGCCGGATGAGCCGGATCGCCGGCTGTCACTTCCGCCTGAAAAAGAGCCGGATGGGTGTCTTCTCCAGGCCGAGCCGTTGACGGATGCCGTTCAGGAGAAAGCGCTCATAGGCCGGGGTGATCTTGTCGGGGCGGTTTGCGAAGACCACAAAGGCCGGGGGGCGGCTTCCGACCTGCGTCGCGTAGAACAACCGCACCCGCCCGTGTCCGATGCGCGGCGGGGGATGCTGTCCGGCCACCTCCTGAAGGGCTGCGTTGACCACCCCGGTGGTGAAAGAACTCGCGAACTGGCTGTAGACGAGGTCGATTTCACGGAAGACCTTCATGACGCGCTCCCCGGTCAGGGCCGAGACATGGATCCGGGGCGCGAAAGAGACGAAGGACAGCTCGCGGTCCAGGGTCCGCTTCAGGTCCGCCTGCTTCGACCGGTCTCCTTTCACGAGGTCCCACTTGTTGATCACCAGAACGAGGCCCCTGCCCTTTTCGAGGGCGTACCCGCAGATCCGGGCGTCCTGCTCGGCGACCCCTTCGAAGGCATCCAGCATCAGCACCGCAATGTGGCATTGTTCGAGGCGCTTCAAGGCCTTGATCACGGAAAATTTTTCGATCTTCTCCTTGACGCGGGCCTTCCTGCGGATGCCCGCCGTGTCGATCAGGACATAGTTCCGCCCTTTGAAGGAGAACGGGGTGTCGACCGCATCGCGGGTGGTGCCGGGAAGATCGCTGACCACCAGGCGCTCGGCGCCGAGGATGCGGTTGATGAAGGAGGATTTCCCGACGTTGGGTTTCCCCAGGACGGCCACGCGGATGGGGCCGCCTTCCTGCTGTTCCTGCAGGGGCGTCTCTTCGAACGGCCAATCGGCCGTGACGGCCTCCATGAGCGCGCGCACGCCATAGCCGTGCGCGGCCGAGACCGGGTGCACCTGCTCCACCCCGAGGCCGAAGAATTCGTTCGACAGATGCTCGTGCTCAGGGCCGTCGATCTTGTTGACCGCGACGAAGAACGGTTTCCGGCTCCGGCGGAGCGTCTGGGCCATCTCGGCGTCGCCGGGAAGTACACCCTGGCGGCCGTCCACCACGAGGATGACGCGGTCGGCCTCCTGCATGGCCCGGTCCACCTGACGGCGGACTTGGCCGAGGAGGGGATCCTGGCCGAGATCGTCATACCCGCCGGTGTCGACCAGGGTGAAACGCACCCCTTCGTACAGGACCGAGGCATGGATGCGGTCGCGGGTCACGCCCGGGCGGTTGTCGACCAGGGCGTCGCGCGAGCGCGAGATGCGGTTGAAAAGGGTGGACTTGCCGACATTCGGGCGGCCCACGATGGCGATGATCGGTTCGGGCATGGATTGTTCCTGATTTCCCCGTAAAATAAAAAAGTTTTTCATTGTACCCCTTTTGTCGAGGCGGTCAAGGGCAATCCCTGCGGCCGGCTGTTTCGGGGGCCACGGCGGCACCAGGAATTGGGCTTGACTATTGGGTTGGGGGCGGTTAGTTTCCTCTCTGAGAAACCTACGAGGTTGACTGCGAACGGATCTGATCCGCACGTGCCGATGGGGTTGTTTTCCTGTTCGGAAAGGGCCTTTTTGGCAATCTCGGTGTCCATCTGTACGTTTGCTTGTGCGGCGGCCTGCAGGTCTCCTCCGTACCCATGCTTGGTTTCCTTTTTAATGGGTAAGGGTTGTTTCGGCTTCGCGCTCTGCTGCGGGAGCGGCAGTCCAGGCACGTGCGTTTTACGCAGAGTGATGATTCCCGGCAAGGCGGTGATCGCCTGAATATGAGAGCCTCTAGGCGGTGGATTCCAGAAATGCAGGACACGCCGCCGAAAAAGGCGGCTCGATCCCGGGTCCCGAGGGGATGAGGCGGCAGGCCCTTCGGCGTCCTGCCGGGAGCACGGTTCCCCCGCCGATAAGGTTTTCTTCATGATGCCCACGAAATACATCATCGTCACGGGCGGTGTCCTTTCCGGTCTGGGAAAAGGGATCGCCGCGGCCTCCATCGGCCACCTCCTATCTTCGAGGCTCAAGATCATCCCCATCAAGTGCGACGGGTACCTGAACGTGGATCCGGGCACCATGAACCCGTTCGAGCACGGCGAGGTCTTCGTGCTGGAGGACGGGGGCGAGGTGGACATGGATTTCGGGCACTATGAGCGGTTCCTGGGCGTCAACTGCAAGTCCAAGTGGAACCTCACCATGGGCAAGGTCTTCGACATGGTCCGCCAGAAGGAACGGCGCGGGGACTACCTCGGAAAGACCGTCCAGTACATCCCGCATGTGACCGATATCATCAAGCACCACATCTTCGAAATTTCCCAGGAAGAGCAGCCGGACCTCGTGATCGTCGAGATCGGGGGAACGGTCGGGGATATCGAAAACGAACTCTTCCTGGAAGCGATGCGGCAGATGAAAGAGGATGTGGGCCGCGAAAACATCCTGTACGTTCACCTGACCTACGTGCCCATCCCCTACGGGGTCAACGAGCAGAAATCCAAGCCGACGCAGCAGAGCGTGAACCTGCTGAAGCAGCGCGGCATCTTCCCGGATATCATCATCGGCCGCTGTTCGGAGTTCCTCACCCGGGAGATCAAGTCCAAGATCGCGAGCTTCTGCGATGTGCATCCTAATGCGGTGATCACCGGGCTCGACGTCGAGGACATCTACGAGATCCCCCTGATCTTCGAGCAGGAGGGCCTGCCGGAGATCATCCACAAGAAGCTCCACATCTACAGCCCCCCGGACCTGCGCAAGTGGCGGCAGTACATCGAGAACATCCGCAACCCCGAATATGCCGTGACGGTCGCCATGTGCGGTAAATATACGAAGCTCGAGGATTCCTACGCGTCGATCATCGAGGCTTTCAACCACTGTTCGGCCCATCTTCGGTGCAAGGTCAATCTGAAATGGGTGGAGACGACCGGACTCGAGAACCTCGATGAATCGGATGTGCTGGAAGGAGTGGACGGCATTGTTGTGCCGGGCGGATTCGGGGTGAGGGGGACCGAAGGCAAGATCGAGATCATCCGCATGGCGCGGGAGCGGGATATCCCTTTTTTGGGGCTGTGCCTCGGCCTGCAGCTGGCCGTGATCGAGTTCGCCCGCCATGTCTGCGGGCTCGAGGGCGCCAACTCGACCGAGATGGACCCCGACACCCCTCACCCGGTGATCGACATCCTGCCCGAGCAGCGCACGGTGAAGGACAAGGGGGGGACGATGCGGCTCGGCGCCTATCCGGCGGTTCTGAAGGAGGAGACCCTGGTGCGCGAACTCTACGGTGCCGCCGAGGTATCGGAGCGCCATCGCCACCGCTACGAGGTCAACCCGGACTACCACCAGCGGATCGCCGACAACGGGATGACCTTTTCGGGCCTGTCGCGGGACGGGAGGCTGGTGGAATTCATCGAACTCCCGCAGCTCCGGTTCTTTGCGGCGACCCAGGCGCATCCCGAGCTGACCTCCCGCATGGAGCGGCCAGCGCCCCTGTTCTACGGGTTTGTCAGGGCATGTCTGAACCGGTAGCACGGGCCCCGATTATGGCTTGGGGCGGGACGGGCGAGGATGAGCCGGTCCTAAAGAGGACCGGCGGCCGCCGGGGGGGCGGCCTGGGATCGGAGGTTTCGGCGCGGCGTGGCGGAAGACGAAGAAGGCTATGACGGTAGTTATCGATCTGTCTGCAAGGCGGCAGGATCTTCTCGTCAAGCGGGCCTACCGCAACTGGGGGGCCCGCTTCGGCGAGGATTTCGGTGCGGAGACGTGCCTGTCCGGCCTATCCCTTCAGACCCTGACCTTCCTTGCCCAGGGGAGGGAGAAAGGGACCTTCTACATTTATGATCTGATCATGACCCTGCGGGGGATGGGGTCGGGTTTCGAGTTCGCCGACCTGTCGGCCAAGAACAAGATGGACGTCATCGACCAGTACCTCTTCATCCTCGATCGGATCCGGTTCGAGTGCATGAAGCGCCTCGGCTGGATCGAGTCCTACCCGGGAGAGGATTACACGCTGGTCGAAATCGTCCTGCAGTTCGAGCAGGTGGCACCGGGTCTGCAGGCCGAGATCCCCCGCCTCAGCTCGGGCCATCCCGGCTACGATGAGTACAGAGGGCTGAGCACCTTTGACCGCGAGGCCTTCGTCCGCAAGCTGATCCCTAAAGCCCTCAAAGCCATCCAGGACCTCTGATTCCCATCGATGCCGCTTCGCGAGACGCGCCGATTGGTCAAAAAGACCATTTCCGGATCGGAAACTGTTGAAGTAGGCGCGAAGATTGCTTATGATATGCCGATGGAAACCTACAAGGAAGAACTGGCCCGGTCCCTTGCGGAGACCGGGGCTATTTTTTTTGAGCAGGGCCTGGTTCTGAAGGATGGACGGCCGACGCCTTATTTCGTAAACATGGCACGCTTCAACACCGGCCGGCTGGTGCTCGGGATGGGTCGTTTTTTCGCGCAGATGATGACGGCGAAAGGGCTGAGCAGCCAGGTGGATGTCATCCTCGGACCGTCCTACAAAGGGAGCGCCATCGCATTGGCCACCAGCATCGCCCTCTGGGAGGAGTACGGCCGCGATCTGCCCTTCGAATACGACCGCAAGGAGGCCAAGACCCACGGGGAGGCCTCCAAGATAAAGAGTCTTCTGGTCAACCAGACGCTTTTCGACGGGTGCCGCATCTTTGTCGTGGACGATGTTGCGACCTCCATGGGGACGAAGATCGAACTGCTCGAGAAGATCGCCGACGAGGCCGGGGCGCGGGGCATCGCCTGCCAGGTGACCGGGGTGGGCATCGCGGTCGACCGCGAGCAGACGACGGCGGTTTACGATGCTGCGGGCCGGGTCGTCGAGGGGCGCCGGGGCGCTGACGCCATCGCCGAATTCGAAGCCCGGACCGGAGTGCCGGTTTATGCTGTCGCGGGGATTCGCGAGATCGTCGCGTATCTCCATGAAAAGAGGATCCCCTTGAGAATCAACGGAGAGAGCCGTCCGATGGACGCCGCCACGAAAGCGGAGTTCGACCGCTACGTGGCAATTTACGGGGTGACGCAGAGACCATGAGCGAGCCGGGGGCCGCGGAAAAAATATGTAATCCGAGCGTCTCTCCCTCTTTGGAAGGGTTGGCGCCTGGTGAACTCCTGAGCGGGTTTTCGGAAACGATCCGGTCGCTTCTCAACGCGAGACAGCCCCTGCGGCTCCGCGATGCCCGCGAAACGCACCGGAGGGCCGGGGTGCTGATTCCCCTTGTGGAGGAGCAGAGCGGCTTCGCGGTGATTTTGACCCGGAGGACGCATCTCGTGCCCCATCACAAAGGGCAGATCTCGTTTCCCGGCGGGAAGTTCGAGGCCCGGGACGGAAATGCCTGGCGGACCGCCCTTCGCGAGGCGTACGAGGAGATCGGACTTTGCCCCGAGGACGTGGTGCCGCTTGGCCGGATGGACGACACCCTCACGCTGGTCTCCAGATTCGTGGTGCATCCGTTTGTCGGGCTGGTGCCTCCGTCCTATCCCTTCCGCCTGAACCCCCAGGAGGTGGCGGCCCTGGTCAAGGTGCCTCTCGAGGTTTTTCATCCAGCCCAGACCGGCTACCGCTGCGATTCGGTCGAGTATGAGGGGGAAGTCTATCGCACACGGGCCTATACCTATGAGGGAGATGTCGTCTGGGGGGCCACCGCCAGGATCATGGATAATTTCATGCGGATCGTCGCACGCAAATTAGATCCCATCCGGAAATGATTTCGCGGTAGAACCCCGTTTCCAATCCTGAAATGAGGATTTTTTTTACACGCTGCGTGTGCTCAGTCCCACCCCTGCGGGGCGGGTCCCGGTTTGGCCAATATCAAGGAAATTAAGCGGTTGCGCGGAGGCGACCTGCAGATCGCCGCACAAGCAAACGTGCAGATTGGCGCCGAGATTGGCCAAAAAGACCATTTCCGGATGGAAACAAATTAGACTTGCCTCTCGAAAACAGATAGCGTATAAATCATAAGATGTGTCGGGACGTGGCTCAGTCTGGTAGAGCACCGCGTTCGGGACGCGGGAGTCGCTGGTTCAAATCCAGTCGTCCCGACCAGTTATCAAAATGCACGGAAGCCGTCTTCGAAAGGGGACGGCTTTTTTTCAGATCGCGCCCTTCTGGACCAGACGCGCGAAGTGCTCGAACGAGCGGTCATACGTGGCCTCGGCGTCCTTCGGAAAACAGCAGCCTGGAAGCTGCCGCATCTTGAGGTGGTAGGCGATGCACTGGCAGCAGATGCCTTTGCGTGAACAGGGATCGTAGGTGCAGTTGCAGCGCGCGAGGTTTTTTTCCTGTTGACATTCCATCGTTCCCTTGTCTCCTTTTCCCTTTGATTTTTTCGATTGGACCTCGATCGATGGGAAGGCCGGAGTCCTCGAAAAGCGGACGGCGATGCGCTTCAAACGATGATTTTTTGGAACATGAAGGCTTTCATATTGAATTCTATTGTCTATTCTACAGACGAGACGTTCTGTTCCTGTCCTTGAGACTTTTTTGCGGATAGGTCCCCTGTACCTGATTCGCCGGAATCGGCGGATCAAAAAAACGACTTCATTTTAAACCCGAAATCTGAAACTTCAAGGGCCCGACCTTCAGGATCCGAGGAATGGAAGAAGCCGAAAAGCAATGGTACGCGCTGCACACCCGCAGCCGCTTCGAGAAGAAGGTCTTCGATGGTTTGACCGGAAAAGGGCACGAGGCGTTTCTTCCGCAGATACAGGTCATGAGCCGGCGCAGAGACCGGCGCAGGAAACTCCTGGTGCCGCTTCTCCCCGGCTATGTCTTTGTCCGGACCGGCCTCGAACCGGAGGAGTATCATCATATTCTCAGAACCATCGGCGTGGTCCGCATGATCGGTTTCAAAGGCAAGGCGGTGCCTGCCAGAGAAGAGGAAATCGCTTCGTTGATGATCCTGGATGGGACCGACCGGACGGTTCAGAACCGGGCCTACATGCGCAAGGGCGACCGGGTGATGATCATGGAGGGTCCGTTCAAGGGGCTGGTGGGTTTCTACATCCGCCCGCGGGGCAAAGGCAAAGTGGTCGTTTCGATCGAACTCCTGAAGCGGTCCCTTGCGATAGAGATCGATGACTGGGCCCTCGAAAAGGTCCCCGAGCATGGTTTGATCGATTAATGGAGGCACCAAGAAAGGGAATACGGATATGAAAGTATTGATCACCGGCGGCGCCGGTTTCATCGGGTCACACCTGGCGGAACACCTGCTGGCCCAGGGAGATGAGGTTTTCATCATCGACAACCTGTGGACCGGGCGTCTATCCAACCTGAAGGCGGCTCAGGGGGACAAGCGTTGCCACCTCGTGGTGGAGACCATCCTGAACGAGTCGGTCATGAACGAGCTCGTCTTCAAGGTGGACCACATCTACCATCTGGCGGCGGCGGTGGGGGTCCGGAACATCATGGACCATCCGGTCGAAACCCTCGACACGAATGTCAAAGGGACCGAAGCGGTTCTGCGGCTGGCCAACCGCTTCAAGAAAAAGGTCTTCATCGCCTCGACCTCGGAGATCTACGGGAAGCATGTGGAGCACGATCTTTCCGAGGAAAACAACCGGGTGATGGGGTCGGTGAAAAAACGCCGGTGGGCCTATGCCTGCTCCAAAACCCTGGACGAGTTCCTGGCGCTCGCCTACTTCGATGAAAAGAAACTGCCGGTGGTCATCGGAAGGCTGTTCAACACCGTCGGCCCCCGGCAGACCGGGCAGTACGGGATGGTGCTGCCGAATTTCGTGCAAAGCGCCCTCCTCGGCAAGCCGATCACCGTCTACGGCACCGGTGAACAGACCCGCAGCTTCACGGACGTGAAGGATGTGGTCCATGCGATCACGCGCCTCATGTCCGAGCCCCGGGCGGAGGGGGATATCTTCAATGTCGGGAATGACCACGAAGTCAGCATCAATGAGCTTGCCGCACGGGTGAAGGAGATGACCGGCAGCCCCTCCGAGATCGAGCACCTCTCCTATGAGAAGGCCTACGGCCCGGGGTTCGAGGACATGGAGCGGCGCTGTCCGAACATCAGCAAGATCCGCGATCTGATCGGCTTCGAGCCGGCCCGCGATCTGGATGCCATCATCCAGGGGGTGATCGATTACTTCAAGGCCTGAGAGCCGCCTGGAACCGGTTTCCCCGCGCCGAGCGAGTCTGCTCTTTTCCTGACGGCCACGAAGCTTGGCGCACTCTGAACCTTCTTGTCCAACAGCGCCGGGGCGCCTGGCCCCCAACTCCCGCTGCTTGGCATTATCGCTGGTGATTTCGAAGAGGCAGCAAGGGCAGCGGGCAGCCTCCCGGCGGCGGGTGCCGGCTCGCTCGAGGACTGGCATCGATCGCCGGGCAGGAGGCTCCTTCCGTTCACGGGCTGTAAACCTTTCAAAAAGGTAATGTTTTTTCTTCATGGTAAGGCTTGCATGTCCGAGAATCTTTCAAGTAGAATTGTTCGTCGAGATCTGGGCACTGTACCGGTCTGGATCCGCCGGCCGGCGCAGGGCCGCCGATAAGAGAGCGGCTTTTGCGATGGAGGCCGCGATCCAAGGAAAGCGTTGACATGCTGATATCCTACCAGGACTATCCAAAAGAACCGATCGTTCTCGAAAACCTTTCCGTAAAATTTATGCGGCAGAGCCGATTCGTTCCGCTGGCCATAAACGACGGTACGCTCCACGTGGCCATGGCGGACCCGGATGACTTCTACACCGTCGACGCCCTGCGTCTGGCCTCCGGTCTGGAGATCGAGGTGGTGCAGGGCCGCGACGAGGATATCAACGATGTCATCGAACGTCTTTACGGGGCCGGAAGCCAGTCGATCGGGACGATCATCGAAGAGGCGGGCAAGGATATCTACGAGTTGTCGGCGGGTGCGGAAGAGGATGTGGACCACCTCCGCGATCTCGCCGCCGAGGCCCCGATCATCCGCCTGGTCAACCGCCTCATCCTGAATGCCGTGGAGTTGAAGGCGAGCGATATCCACTTCGAGCCCTTCGAAAAGGAGTTCAAGGTAAGGTACCGGATCGACGGGGTGCTGCACGACGTGGAATCGCCTCCCCGTCGGCTCCAGGCCGCCGTCATATCGCGCGTCAAGCTGATGGCGAAGCTCGACATCGCCGAGAGGCGCCTGCCCCAGGACGGCCGGATCAAGCTCAAGATCGGGGACAAGGAAATCGATTTCCGCGTCTCCACGATCCCGACCCTTTTCGGCGAGAGCCTGGTGATGCGGATCCTCGACCGGGACACCCTGATCCTGGATCTGCGGAAAATCGGCTTCCCGAACGATATCCTGGAGCAGTGGGAGGACCTCATCTCGCAGCCCTACGGCATGATCCTCGTGACCGGGCCGACCGGAAGCGGCAAGACCTCCACCCTTTACACGACCCTCGCGAAGATCAACTCGCCGGAGAACAAGATCATCACGCTCGAAGAGCCGGTCGAGTATCAGCTTGCGGGTGTAAACCAGATCCAGGTGAATTCCAAGATCGGGATGACGTTTGCCAGGGGCCTGCGCTCCATCGTACGCCAGGACCCCGACATCATCCTCGTGGGCGAGATCCGGGACAAGGAGACGGCGGATATCGCCATCCAGTCGGCCCTGACAGGGCACCTTCTGTTCAGCACCCTTCACACGAACGATGCCGCAGGGGCGGTCACGCGGCTCCTGGACATGGGGGTCGAGAGCTTTCTCCTGAGCTCCACACTCCTCGGTGTCCTGGCCCAGCGGCTGGTCCGGATCATCTGTCCGGAGTGCAAGACGGAGGCCCAGCCCGATGAAAAGCTTCTCCGCACGATGGGGGTCGGCCCGGAAGACATCGAAGGCATCACCTTTATGGCCGGAAAAGGATGCGAACACTGCCGCGGAACGGGCTTCAAGGGAAGGACCGCCATTTTCGAGTATCTGCCTGTCAATGATGCGATCCGGCGGGAGGTCAACGCCCATGCGAGCACGGAACGGATCAAGGATGTCGCCATGGAGCGGGGGATGCGGACGCTGCGCCAGGACGGCTGGGTGAAGGTGAAGGATGGGCTGACGACGATCGCCGAGGTCCTGAGGGTGACGCTGGAAAAATGATATGACGGCCTATTCATATAAAGCCACTGACCCGTCGGGCAAGATCGTGCAGGGGAGCCTGGAGGCGGACGACCAGAAAGGGGCGGTGGGACGGCTGCAGGAAATGGGGTACATCCCCATCCGGGTCTCCCAGGCGGGGGGGAAAGGCCGGCGGTTCGGACTGGATCTGTCCGGCTCCGCGTCCGCTGTCTTCAAGCGCATCACCAACAAGGACGTCATGGTGTTCACGCAGGACCTGTCGGCGCTGCTCTCCGGCGGGCTGCCCGTGGACCGCGCCCTGTCCATCCTGATCGAGGCGGTCGAGAAAGACCGGTTCCGGGAAATCGTCACGGATATCCTCAAGACGGTTCAGGGTGGAAGCTATCTCTCCGATGCCCTTGCGAAGTATCCGCGGGTCTTTTCCAGATTCTACATCAATATGGTGCGGGCGGGGGAGGCCGGCGGCGTCCTGGAGGCCGTGCTGGAGCGGCTGGCCATTTTCCTCGAAAGCTCCCAGGACCTGCGCGATTTCATCAAATCGGCCATGATCTACCCGATCTTCCTCATCCTGGTCGGCGGAGCATCGCTGATCATCCTGATGACCTACGTCATCCCGAAATTTTCCCTGATCTTCGCCGAAATGGGTGGTGCGATCCCTTGGCCGACCCAGATGCTGCTGGCCGTAAGTGAGGGGCTTCGGAGTTATTGGCCGATCCTGCTGGCTTTGCTCGCGGCGGCGGTCTTCGTCTCGAGGCGGGTGGCCCGCTCCCCGAAGGGCCGGCGCAGGCTGGACCGGCTCAAATTGACCCTTCCCTTCACCGGGGACCTGGTGAGCAAGGTCGAGGTGGCCCGTTTCACCCGCACGCTCGGGACGCTGACGCGAAGCGGGGTTCCAATCTTGCAGGCCCTGCAGCTGGCGACGGATATCATGGGGAATGTCATCGTCCGCGAGTCGCTGTCGGAGGTCTACGAGCGGGTCAAGGAGGGGGAGCGTTTGTCGAAGCCCCTCGGAGACATCGCAGTCTTTCCGCCTTTGGCGATCCAGATGATCATGGTCGGAGAGGAGACCGGCCGGATGGACGACATGCTTCTGCGGGTGGCGGAGAACTATGAGAAGGTGGTCAAGAACCTGATCAAGCGGCTGGTCAGCTTCCTCGAGCCGGCCATGATCCTCCTGATGGGCGTCGTGGTGGGGTTCATCGTGATCTCGATGCTGATGGCCATTTTCAGCATGAACGATATGCCGTTTTAGGGGCGCCGGGCACCGGTCGGCTGGAGGGCGCCCCATTTGATGTGTGTTGTTGGAGAATACTTGGGAAAGCGCGGAGGAAAAACAATGAGAGATCGATGCAGACGGCAACAGGGTTTCACACTGATCGAACTTCTGATCGTCATGGTGATCATCGGCCTCCTGGCGGCCCTGGTGGGGCCGCGCATGTTCGGGAAGGTGGACGAGTCCAGGCAGCGGTCGGCCAAGGCGCAGATCTCGCTTTTCGAGACGGCCCTGGACACCTACCGCCTCGACACGGGAAAATATCCGACCACGGATGAAGGGCTCGAGGCCCTGCGGACGAAGCCGTCCGGGGTCGAGCGTTGGGATGGTCCGTATCTGAACAAAGAGGTCCCGAAAGACCCCTGGGGCAACGAGTACGTTTATCAGTCGCCCGGCGAGCATGGCGATTACGACCTCACGTCGTATGGGGCCGACGGCAGTCCGGGGGGTGAAGGTTCGGATATGGACATCGTGAACTGGAAGGACATCGGCTAGCACCGGCGGTGGTCTGCAAGGAGACCGGTCTTGCCGGAGGCGTGGGGTTGCCGGCGGAGACCGGATGAATGCGGCCCCGTGGGTAAAGAGCCGCCCGGGGCTGTCGGCCCGATCGGCCCGTGGCAGCCGGGATGATCGCAACAGGTGAAGCACGGGAGCCGTCATGCATGCTCCAGGGGGGAAGCCATTGGAAGGGTTGAGGGGTACGGGGCGAATGCCTCGAAGGACAGGATGCCCCGGCTTCACCCTCATGGAATTGCTGGTGGTGCTCGTCTTGATAAGTGTTGTGGCGGCGGTTGTAGGGGTGCGGGCCGGCGGTGGATTGAGCGGGGCGGCGCTCCGGGACGCCGCCAAGAAGACGGCGGCGACGCTTCGCTATGCCCGCAGCCAGGCCAGTTGGGAGGGAGTCCCTTACGTGGTCCTGTTTTCGTTCGAAGACAATGCCCTGGCGCTTCTGGCCGCCCGCCCCGAAACGGGGGATCGGGAGGAGCCGGAGGCGGACAGGCGCGAGGTCCGGCGCGACGAGCTTGGGCGCGTTATCCTGAAGACCTATACGCTGCCCGAAGGTGTGCGCCTCGAAAAGGCGGTTTGGGACGAAGATGAGAGGGCGAGCGGGCTTTTCGAGATCGTGTTTTCCCCCAGCGGGGGCTGCACCGGGGGTGAACTGGTCTTCATCAACGAGCGCGAGGCACGCTACCGCGTAGCTGTGGATTTTATCACCGGCGGTGTGCAATTGACTCAGGTCGTGGATTGAAATGGCTCCTCCTCGAACAAGACGCCTTCGACCGCAGTGGTTCCGGGGGCATGTCCGGCGGGCGCTGCGGATTTCCGCGCGGCCGGGGAACGGATGCCGGTGGGGGGAGGGTTGCGTCCGTTTTCTGCCGTCGCCGGGCTCGGAGCGCCCGAGGGTGGAGGCGGGCTTCACGCTGATGGAGATCCTGGTGGCGGTCGCTGTGCTGGCGATCTGCCTGGTGACGATCATGCAGCTTTTTGCGGGAGGGCTCCGTTCGAGCGTGATCGCAGCGGATTACAACCGGGCGGTCTTTCACGCTCGCGAAAAAATGGAGCAGATCCTCGCCGTCGAGAACCTGGGGGAAAGCGTTGAGCAAGGGGATTTCGGCGACGGCTTCCGCTGGTGGGCCGAGACGGTCCTGGTGATTCCGGAGGTGGAGGAGGCGGTCGCGGACGATGCGATGCCTGTCATTGATTTGCCGTTCGATATCCTGTACGTCCGGGTCGTGGTTTTTTGGGGCGCGGGCGACAAAGAGAGGCAGTTCGAACTCGAGACAGCCAAACCGATCGAGCCTGTTTTGATGCCGGACGGGGGTTAGTGGGATGAATCGGCCGGCTGCAGGGGGGTTTACGCTCCTGGAATTGATGCTTTCGATGACCATCATGGCGGTGGTGGTCGTGCTCATCCTCGGGGCCTTCCAGTTGGGTGTCCGGGCCTGGGAAAAGGGCGAGAAGGATATCGGCTCCACCGAGCGGCAGCGCATTGTTTTGGATCTGATGAAGCGCCAGATCGCCTCGATGTGGGTCCGGGTGCCGCCTCCAAGCCTGAATGAAGATGAGCAGGTTCTGCTGTTCAACGGGGATGAACGGTCGATGTCGTTCATCTCTCACAAGGCGCTGGCTCCGGGGCACAAGTTCGGGATGGTTTATGTCCGATACGATGTCATGCGGGATGGGGAGGGCGGCACCGGCATCCGGCTTTTCGAGGAGAACACGGTCTTTATGGGGCCCTATGCCGACCTTGGCCGGATCAAGGACAAGGATACGGTCTGGCTCCTCGAGGGGGCGGAGGCGGTCCGGTTCGCCTACCTCACGCCGGAAACCGACGGCTCGCCGGGCGAATGGGTCGATGCCTGGGACGCGCTGGAGTATCGAGGCTACCCGAAGGCGGTCGGCATTTCGTTTCAGAGGGCGGAGGACGAGGCCGTGATCGAGGTTGTCGCCCCTATCCTGCCGGAGGTCTTCTTTGACTAGTCAGCGCCGCGCTCAAAGACCCCAAGAGGAAGGGTTCGCCCTTTTCCTGGTGCTGTGGGTCCTCATGTTTCTTTCCGTGATCGTGGGGGAGTTCTGCTATGCCATGCGGACAGAGCTCAATATCGCCCGGAATTTCAAAGAGGCGACCCAGGCCTACTATGCGGCGAGGGCCGGGCTGTGCCAGGGGCTGAAGATGGTCATTGAAAACGAGCTGCGCCCGCAGGAGATCATGCGCATCGAAGAGGAGGTACAGACCGGTGATGAAATGGACGGCGAAGGGCGCGACCAGGTGCGGATCAACGTCAAGCTGCCACCGGCGCCTTTCGGGCGCGCCGGCTATGAGTTGATGATCGGGAACGAGAGCGGGAAGGTCAACCTGAATCAGGCCGGCCCGGAGCTTCTGATGATGATGCTGAACGGCTTCGAGATGGATGAGGGCGACCGGGAGGTCATTGTGGACTCCATCCAGGATTGGCGCGATGAAGACGATTTGCACCGGGTGAACGGGGCCGAGACGGACTATTACAAGGGCCTGCGCCCCCCCTACGAGGCGAAGAACGGGCCCTTCGATTCCGTCGAGGAACTGCTTCTGGTGAAGGGCGTCACGCCCGAACTCTTCTACCGCGGGCTCAAGGATCTGGTCACGGTCTATCCGTCGCCTAATGAGCCTGGGTTCAGCATGCGCCGGAGGGGGGCGGGGGGGGATCCCCATCGGATCAACATCAATGCAGCCTCTCCGCAGGTGCTGCTGGCGCTGCCGGGGATGACCGAAGATCTCGTACGGGCGCTTCTCGAATACCGGGAATCGCAGGATTTTCTGGCCGAGAGCGACGTCGTCGGTGTCGTCGGCCCGGACGTCTTTCGAATGATGCAGCCCTTCGTGACGTTGCAGCTGAATCCATACTATACGCTGACGGCGACGGGTCTGCTGCCCGACAGCCATGTCAGGCAGACGGTGGAGATGCTCGTCGAGATCGACAGCCGGTATCCCAAGCAGTACCGGGTTGTGCGGTGGATCGATGGGGTGTGATAAAGGAGGTGGATCTTGGCATTGAGAACCTGCATCGGCGTCGATATCGGCCGTGAAAAGGTCAGGATGATCTATCTGACCCAGAGCGGCAAGAAGGTGCAAGTCGCCGCCCATGCGGTCTTTCCGATCGGGGAGGAAATAAAGCCGGGCGGTCTGCATGAACTGCTGAGCGAATTTATGCGGGCGAATCGGATCGCCGGCACCGACATCTACGCGGGCGTCGGCCGTGACCGGGCCTTTGTCCGGTTCATCGATCTGCCGCTTGCGGTCAAGGAAAACCTCCGGGAAACGATCGGGTACGAGATCGAAAAGTATGTCCCCTTTCCCGCGGAGGAGGTTTGTTTCGATTTCGAGGTGGTGGCTGAGGACCGGAAAGCGGGGCAGATGAAGGTGCTGCTGGCGGTGGCGAGGCTTCGGAGCATCGAGCCGCTTTTCGGGGACGGCGCATCCTCTTCCCTGCTGCTCTCCGGAATAGAGCCGAGCGCCTCTGCACTGGCCAATTTCTGCCTTTTGGGGATCGGATCCGTGGGGCGGGGCTCTGCCGCCTTGCTCTTCTCCGGGGATGGCGACGCCGAACTGAACGTGGTCGAAGGGCGAAGACTCGTCTATTCGCGGGCGTTTCCAGCCGGAGCCGGCCGGCCGGGTCAGGTCCAGGCCTGGGTGGAAGGGTTCCGAAGGCTCAAAAAAGAGGTCGAGGGTCCGGATGGAGGAGGGCTCATCCCAGCCTATATCAGCGCGGAGGAGACCGCCTTTCCGGTCCTTTCGGCGGATGATGGTCTAAGCGGCTTCGAGCCGAGGCCGGTGGACCCGGATGGGCTCGGTTTGCCGTCGCGCCATTTTATCCTGGCCTATGGGATGGCATTGCGAGGCCTTGGGGAGGGGTTCGTCAAGCTCAATCTTCTGCCTCCCCGCTACCGCAAGAAAGCGAGCCGGACCGGTTTGTACGTGTTCTCGGTCCTGGCGGTGCTGGTTGTCGTTCTGGCCTTTGCGTGGGGAGCTGGATCGTACCACCAGGAAAAGGACTACCTCGCACAGTTGGAAGAGGCGCAGACACAGCTCGAGGCCGACGTGGGCCGCATCCGGGAGATCACCGCCGAAAGCGAGGCGCTCGAGGCGCGGATCAAATACCTGAACAGCCTGGAACAGGGAGACACGCAGGTCCTGGACATCCTGAGGGAGCTGACGCGGCTCATCCCGGAAACGGCCTGGCTGAGGCGGTTCAGCTATTCGGAGAGGAGTGTCGAGATCGAAGGTTACGCGGACACGGCCTCCGAGCTTATCACGCTCCTGGAAGACTCGCCGATATTTAAAGATGTGTCGTTTCTCTCGGGGATTACGAAGTCGCGTGAAGGAAAGGAAACGTTCCGGATCGGCTTGAAGATCGGGTAGGGCGGGCATGCAGATTGAATGGAACAAGAGAACCCGGATCATCGTGATATGCGGCCTTCTGGCGCTTCTTGGGGGGGTGCTTTTCCGCTTCTATCCCGCCCTGAGCGGCATGTTCGATTGGAGCGACGAGATCGCCTCACGGGAGCTGACTTTGAGGAAGCACCGGAAGGTGGTGGAGTCCGGGGAGGACGTGAATGCCCGCATCGACAGCCTGCGAAAGATGCTCGGGCGGATGGAGGCGGGGCTTCTGAAGGGTGCGACGCCGTCTCTTGCGGCCGCCGATATCCAGAGTATCCTGAACGGCATTGCTGACCGCAGCAAAGTGCAGACCAAAACGGTCAGGGTCCTCAAGGCCGAACCGGTCGAAGGCCTGCCTTACATGAGTGTTCCGGTCGAGTTCACGGTGAACTGCGGCATCCGGCAGTTGAAGGAGATCCTGTATCAAATCGAAAGCTCGCCGAAATACTTGACAGTGCAAAAAGTGCGGATTAACGTGGTCCGGCGGGGTAGAGTGGAGCAAATTCAGGGAGATGTGACCGTTGTCGGCCTGATGAGGAAAAGTTCATGAATTCTCAATCCGGAAGGGGTGTTTTTTGCCAATCTGGGTGTCGATCCGCACGTTGCCTTCCGGGTGAGCACGGCTTTTCGGGCAGGATGAAGGCCTTTGCACAAGTCGTAATCGCTGGTTTCGGACCCTGTAGATTCAGCGCAGGTTTTCAGGTCAGCCTGCCGTTGCGGTTTTTGGGGTGAACTCTTTGGGACCCACTGAGAGTGGCCTTGCATGATGCTGAAAAGGATATGGATAGTCAATCTGCTCCTGATGCTCGCCTTGATCTTCCTGGGGATCAAGACATATGCGGTTTGGGTGAGCGACCGCCAGGAGGTTGTCGAGGTGAGTGAAGGGGAATCTTCTTCCGGTCAACCGGCGGCCCCCCTGCCGAAGGCCTTTCAGAAAGAGGTTCCTTCCGAAGCGGAATACGAGCTTGTGGCCGTGAAGAACCTGTTTGCGGCCGATCGGGCCGAGCCGAAGGAAGAGGAGCCGGAGGAGAAAAAGGAGCCCGAGGCGCGGGTTGACCCCCGCATGCAGCGAAGTGCCGAGGATGTCCTGAAAGAGATCAGCCTTTACGGGGTGGTAATTGTGGACGACTACAGGGCCGCCCTGCTCCAGCACCCGGCTGTGCTCGATGAGGCGGGCCTCGATCCGCAGCAACTCCGGATGCTGCGCTACAAGCGGGCGCGGCGCGGGGCGCAGCAATTGGAACGGAGCTGGGTGAAGGTCGGCGAGAGTGTAGACATGTTTGTGCTGTCTGAGATCCTGGCGGACCGTGTTGTCCTGACCGACGCGTCGGAGGGTCGTTATGAGGTCTTTCTCTATGATACCCGAAACCCAAAAGAGCGCGAGAAAGTGAAGGCAACGGAGAGCAAGCCGATCGTCGTCGAGGTGAAGCCCGGCGAACCGGCGCAGGCCGCTTCTCCTCCTGAGCCGGCGGCCCCGCCCCTGCCCGCCCCGCGTACCCCGCCTGGAAGCGAGGCGGCCCCGGGAGCGGCCCCCGCCCAAGGCGCGAGTCCCTCGCCTCCGAGCGCACCTGAGCCGGCGGCCCCGCCCGGGGCGGTTGAAAGCCCGCCGGACGCACCCGTGCGAAAACTTCCTGCCAACATAAGAGAGAAACTTTTGAGGGTTAATTAATGAAAAAAAGGCTGCTGTTTGCAACCACCATCGTTGCTTTGGCCCTGTCACTCCTTCTTTTTGCCGGGGGCTGCGCCGTTCCCCCGTTAGGGAAGGTTACGGAACGTGGCGGAGAGGCGGACATGGCCGAAAAGACGCCTCCCGCCACCTCGCTTGAAGCGTCCGGCGCGGAGGCGACCGAAGCGCGATCCCGCAGGAGTTATTCCACATCCGTGGCGGAGATCGATGGGGCGGTAGTACCGGAAGGCCCCGACACTCTGTCCCGCACCGTCAGGGGCGGCGGGGGCTCGTCTGCCGCCGCGAAGACGAAACGGCTGGAGGAAGGGACCATCTTTGAGCCGGCTGCACCTGTAAAGAAAGGCGACGGCAGCGAGGTGGTCTTCAATTTTGATGATGCCGACATCTATGAGGTGATCAAGACGGTCGGCGATCTGCTCGACATCAGCTACATCGTCGGCCCGGAGGTGCGCGGAAAGGTCACCATCCATACGGCCAAAGGGCTCAGCAAGGCGGATCTGTTCCCCATCTTCAATCAGATCCTGGACATCAACGGCCTCGCGGCGGTGAAGGAAGGGGACTTTTACAAGATCATTCCATTGAAGGACGCCTCGCGCCTGCCGGTGGTATCCCGTTTCGGACGGGAAGGGGAGATCGGTGCAGCTGGAGAGCGCATCATCATCCAGCTCATCCCGCTGCAGTTCATATCGCCGGACGAGATGACGAAGCTCTTGACGCCCTTTGTATCGGCCAACGGGGTGATCCTGTCCCACCCCGGGAGCAACACCCTCGTCGTCGTGGACAAGAGCCTCAACATCAACAAGATCCTTCGGCTGGTGGATGTCTTCGACGTCAACATCTTCGACAATGTCCACTATCGTATCTATCCCCTGAAGCACATGGTGCCGGAGGACATGGGCGGCATCCTGGAGGATATCTTTACAGCCTACGGGGCGCGTGAAAATCTGCCGATGAAGTTCATCGCCATCTCGAGCCTCAATCTCCTGATGGTCGTGAGCTCCACACCGGATGTCTTCCCTCGGATCGATAGCTTCATTGCGGAGCTGGATGTCGCATCCGAGGAGGTCGTCCACAAGATCTATGTCTACTATGTAAAGAACGGCGAGTCCTCCAACCTGGCGGAGATCCTCCAGAACGTCTTCAGCGGCGAAGGGGGGAGCGTCGGCGGCCAGTCAGCCGGGACGAGCAAGAAGACGACCGGCAGCTCCTACTCGCGGAACCCGTTCGGCGAAAGCTCCATGCGCGACCGCGACGAAGACGAGCGCACCAGTTCGCTCGGCAGCACGAGAGAGACGGGGAGTACGACCTCGACCACCGCCAAAGGAACCACGAGCGCCACGTTGAGCAAGGGAGAGAAAAGCAACGGAGGCACCCTGAAGGACGATGTGACCATCACGGCCGACGAGATCCGCAACGCCCTGATCATCGACGCGGTGCCGTCGGACTACCGGGTCATCGCGGAGATCCTGAAAAAACTGGATATCCTGCCGCGTCAGGTGCTGATCGAGGCGACGATCGCCGAGATCACCCTCGACAAGAGCGACCAGCTCGGGGTGGAGTGGTCGTTCGGGAGCGCGGTCATCGGCAAACCGACCTCGTTCGCCGCCACGCTCGGCGCTTCAGGCCTGAAATACTCGCTGGGAGTGACGGAGAAGTGGTACGCCGAGTTGAATGCCCTGGCATCCAAAAACAAGGTCAACGTCCTTTCCAGTCCGCACGTGCTCGCGTCGGACAACAAGGAGGCGCGCATGGACGTCTCCCGTGAAATCCCGGTGGCGAGTGCCTCCTACCGTTACAGCTCCAGCACGGATCCCGTGACCGAAACGAGCATCCAGTACCGGGACACCGGTGTCATCCTGACCGTGACGCCGCACATCAACGAGCGAGGCCTGGTGACGATGGAGATCAGCCAGGAGGTGAGCGACCAGAGTGAGGACGTGCAGGTGGCCGGCCAGAAATATCCATCCTTCTTCAAGCGGACGGTCAACACGACCCTGACGGTGAGGGACGGCCAAACCCTCGTTATAGGAGGGTTGATCAAGGACAAGGAGAGTTCATCCTTCGGAGGGGTGCCCTGCCTGATCAACGCGCCGGTGCTCCGCTACCTGACGGGGACAGGCTCGGAGAGCCTCGAGAAGACCGAACTCATCATCCTCATCACCCCCCGCGTCATCGTCAATGACGAAGATGTGGACATCGTGACCACGGAGTTCAAGGACAAGGTCCGGCATGTGACCGAGCGCTTTCAGCATTGAGCGCCGAGGCCCGCCGCGTTCAGCGACGCACCAGCGAACAGCAGCCGAGGCAGCCGGGGAAGACCCCCCGGCTGCCGAGAGCCTTTCTGAAAGCCCTGGCGCTTTGGTGGTTGCGCGCCTCCTTCCAGTTGTCTTCCTGAATATTTCCCACCTTGAGATAAGGACAGATGTAGATGTCGCCGTGCGCCGTCAGGGTCATGCCGTGCCACGGGAAGGAACAGGTGTAATCCTGCAGGCGAAAGGCGCCGTTGTAGTAATCGGCGAAGTCCTTCGGCCCGATCCCCTGGGGGGTGGTTCGGACCTGGATCGGCCCGGCCTGCCGAAAGATGGATTCGAGGGTTGTCTGCAGCTCCGCTCGCGGCAGAGGCTCGACCGGCGGGGGGGGGTCCCAGGGTGAGGGGCTGAACCCCCCGATGCGCCCGAGGTGGGGCATCATGTTCATGGCCATCGGGTTGAAGAGGTCCGCCCCGAGGTCTTTGGCAAGTTGAAACAGCTTCTCGATCTCACCCAGGTTCTCACGGGTGAGCACGGCCTTGATCTCGACCAGGGGGAAGCGCTTCCCGCGCCGCCTACGTTCCTCCAACAGAGTCTGAATCCCCGACAGCGTCCGGTCGAAGGCCCAGGAACGCTGGACGATGCTGTTGTGGGTCTTTTCCAGTCCCTCGAATGATATTCCCACCAAAACCAGCCCGTTGTGGATTGGCGTAGGGGCGCCAAGATCCACGAAACGCCTTGCGGTCACGCGATCGATGCCAGTGCCGTTGGTGAAAATGTGTGTGCGGTTTCTCTTGGAAACGGCTGTAAGCAGATCGAGGAAGCCGGGTTTGAGGGTCGGTTCACCGCCGGAAAACGAGACGATAGCACCTCTGGTAAGGTTGCTGAGCACCCGCTCGAATTCTTTGGAAGTGAGTTCCAGCTTGGCTCCAGGGGATTGAGCGGAGACTTCCCGAAATTGGCAAAAGCTGCAGGCGAGGTTGCAGCGATAGGTCAGTTCGACATAGATCTGTAAAGGCGCAGGCGCAAAGTTTCCTGGCAGGCTACGGCAAAGAGCACCGGAGAACCTGGATAGCAGCTGGTATATTCCGGAATAGTCCATTCTAGAAGAGTGCCGACAGCCGGGGCCGAAGGGCGGGCAAGGGTGAAGAGCGACGGTTCTGAATGGCGGCGGTTGCCAAAACAAGGCGGTCAGGTCAGGCGTCGCCGGGAGTGACTATCAGAACAGTTTAGGGCTTCGTGAAGAAGCCAGGAAAATCCCCTTCCAGCCCCCCCCCAAAGCAGGGGGGCGCCGCCGCGGGGCTCTAACGCCTAGTTGTTGTCCTGAGGGGCTTCAGACTGTTTACCAGGGGGCTTTTCAGGGCCATTATCGGGTTGAATGCCAAACGGAAAGCGATATTGGTGTAGCCATTGATTTTCCCGCAATAGCCACCTTTCCGCAAGCGTGCTTTCAAGCTCGGAAGAATCTGGATCCTCCTTGGCGAACGAATAGACGTAGCGGATTTTCATGTAGGCAATGGCGCTTTTTTGATCCTCCAAAAGCTTCACATGGGAGACATCCGCACTTTTCCAATGGACTGAACTTCCGACACTCTGGATGTACTTGCCGAGCTTCAGGCCTTTCAATGATTCGGGATCCTCCATGGCGTAGGCTTTCTCCATGTCGCCATTAATCCTGTGCGCCCAGTATTCGAGGGCGCGGCTGGCGACCGCCTCCTGCGGGGACAGCGAGACAGTTGGTTTGGCGGACTCTTTGCAGGAAGCGAGCGCAAGTGCCAAAGGCAGACAGAGGAACAGAATGAAAACGCGGTAGATAGCTACAGGATGGGCGGGCAAAATCTGGATCATGAAAAACCGGCCTTTCTGATGAGAACGCGGCTACGAGGCGATCGCGCCGCTGGGTTCGCGGAAAATCGAAGAAAAGAAGAGGGCGGCAAAGACTTCCAAAGGAAGGTTTGCCGCCCAATAAAGGTTCTCAGCTACATTTTCCACTGCCTGCCCGGGACATCCTTAACCAAGGCAGGCAACAGACACGCCCTTAATCGCCGTTCTCACATTCGAACCAGTAGTTGATCCGCGGGTTGTTCCAAGCGGGCTCAAACATACGCGAGTGCGGACCACCCGTGAACTCGAAATCCATCAACTGGACGGAGGCGGGGATGATATCCGCAAGCGCGCCGACGGGCAAGTTATACAAGGTGCTCAGCATAGAGCCCAGTTCTACTCCTTGCCTCATCGGGAAGTACTGGGAGAAGGGTCCGCCAGCATGGCAGTAATTCTGGTTCCTGGGATCGCCACCGGAGATCTCGAAACCCTGCATGGTGAACTGGCCAGCCGGGAACAACGCCGGATCGGCGGCAAGGCAGTTGCCTAGAGTCGTCGGAGCGTGAATGAGGAAACAGAATTCAGCAAGCGCGATCTGGGAGGCACGACCGATAGGAACCAGGGTGACTTCCCAGGGCAGCGAGATGATGGGGTACGGAGATTGGCCAACGTTACAGGGGACTTCCTTGAGGTCCCAGAGGCCGAAGCCGATATCGACCGGACGGAAATCCTGGAAGAACTTTACATCCATGTAGGCCCGCACATTCTTCGCCTGATTGGAAGAAATGGGCCAGGCATTGGTGGTATCAAGGTCCGGACCGACGAGGCCGTTCCCAAGCCAATCCTTGAGGCCGCTCTGGGCGTTGAAGAAAAAGTGGAGGTACTTGGTCGGGAAGCTCACAGCGGCCAGCGTGTAGGTTTGTCCAGAAAAACCACCGTTGAAGAAGGGGCCCCAGACCTGCTGCTTGACAATGGCATCGTCCACTTCGTCAAGGCTCCAGGACTGGCTGGCGAGAAGCCGCCGTTCGTCTTCGAAAATGGGGTTGAGATCCTTTTCGCAACGGGGCATATGTCCCTTGTTGACATAGTCGTCGCCGTCATTCCATGTCGGCCCCCAGCTGGTGGCCCAGTCGGGTTCCGTGTAGGGGTAGTCGTTGCCATAGGCGTTGTAAACGATTACGCCCGGGGGCGAGAGCCAGCCGCGGAGAATGTCATCCCGATGGTAAGGAAAGTGGGCATCAAGGATGTCGCAGCGAGTCTCTACTAGACCGCACTCATCATTATTGCCGGGTTCCTTAATGTCCAGCGTACCGCAGGCGGCGCGGAAGTTCTGGATGGCACGCATGGTGTATCCCATGTAGTGGCCCGTGGCGAAATCACCGACGTGGACCTGCCCCGTCAGGTAGTTGCCGACGTCGACTGCGGTGATAAACCCGTAATCCTCCAAAATGGATACCGTGGGCTCGACCTGTACGCCCTTCTCGTTGTAAAAATCGGTGCAGTTTTGGGCGGCAAGGCCTGCAGTTTTAGCGTAGAATTTGGGCATGATAGTCTTGAAACTCTGACCCGGGGGAAGATTGCTGCTGGGCCACTTGAACGCGAAAAGGCCGAACACTTCGATGTGACCCTGCGTGGTCTCCATCAGAATGTCATCTTCGTCCCAGCCCATCGAGTCGATCAGATAGGTGAACTGGTCGATCAGGATGGTCTTGAGGTCCGCACTCCAAGGAGAAGGCAGGCCGCTGTGGCCAAGCGTGTTTGCGTCATTGCTGAAGAGTTTGATCCCAAAAGCACCTGACGGGGTCTCCACAGCTTCGAACTGCATCCAGAAGACATCCCGGGGGGACAGCAGGATGGGGAAGTCGTAGACTTCTATGCTGTAACGTCCCGCGCGGAGCCTGATGTGGGCGGCCACCCAGTAGTCGGAAGTGTTCTGGACGCTGAAATACGTCACGAAGTTGTAAGCCGGTGCTTCATCGCTGCTGACGGCGCGGTAGATCTCGCCGTAGAGGGCGTCACCCAAGTTGCCGTGGTTCCAAAGCATGGGCGTCACCGGGGGAATCATGGTCTGCGGACCATCATTGAGGGTCCAGCCACCCTGGTTGCTGGGATCGTACGATGTCGCGGTGACGTTCCCAGCCGCGAGGCCGATGCCTAACAGCAACACGAGGAAACTGAAAATAACCTTTTTCATCTCTTTACCTCCTTAGAAGATTTCAACGAACGAAAAACAATAAGCGGACAAGCGGGTCTTCCTTTCAGAACCGTTGGCTTCATCACCTCCCTTCTGCGTCTAGGTTTGAAATAACTACAGCTGATGGGCATTTTGGGGAATTATCGCACGGAGCGCATAGATGTCAAGCATTTTTGCGCCCGGCGCGTCAAAAACCACTATCTATAGAACGTAAAAAGACTCGTGAAAGCATAATTCAGGAGAAGGTTTTTTGTCAAGAGGTTTTTAGCTGGTCTGAGCAGGAGAAAGGTCGGTGTGACGTAGAGTTGGGACGCGATGCGTAGAGGCGCGTGGCCTAGGCGGCGAAATGGCCGTCTTATAGGGATTGTTTGGTGAGTACGGGTGATTGGCCGGCGGCCGAGGAGAGATAGGAGGCGCTCGCCGGGCCGCAGTTGAAGAGAAGGTCTATCAGGGAGAGGTAGGAGATGAAGGGTCCGTGGAGTTGAGGGTAGACGGGGTGGGACATGTCGTGAAATTGCAGGACGATTCCGTGGGGGGCGAAAAAGGATTCATCGAGATAATTTCTGGCCGCGTCTCCTGAAAGGTAAAGCGTTGCATGAAGATAAAGGCAGGTTTGGATGATTCGCTGGACGCGGTCGAGCGGTTGAGGGAGCTGCAGGTCGCGGATGTCGATGCAGCGCGTGGTAATGTGGAGGATGTCTTTAAAGAGATGGATAAAATAAAGGTCGAGATCGAGAAGGTACTCCCATTCACGATTGAGCGCTTCCTCGAAGAGGGGAAAGTACAGGTCGAAAAAGGGAGCGGTCCGGTAATGTTCACGGATGAGGTTCAAGTGCTTGCGGGCCCAGGGGGTGGAATTGTTGACCCGGATGCTGTGGATGGGGGCGAAGAAATTTCCTTTGGAGTGCACGGGGACCGTGAGCCACTGCCAGCCGGTGCGGGTCTTGATGCGGTTCCGGCTGCGCCAGTCCTGACGAGTGTACTGGAGATCCGTGGCGTGCACGAAGACATCGACCTGGTTCATTTGGTCGAAGTAGCCCATCCACGGCAGATACCCGGGTTGGAGGATGGCTACGCGCACGGCTTGCCCCCGAAATACCGATCCAGCCAGAGCGTGAAGAGCAGCATGGTCCAGATCTGCCACCCGAGGTTTGCCCGCCCCTGGCGGTTGGCCTCCAGCATGTCTTTGACGGCGGCGGGCGCGAAAAGATCGGGGAAGCTGGAAAGGCCGGAATGTGCCGCCAAAAGGGCTTCGGAGGCGAAGTCGAAGAGCGCGTCTTTGAACCAGATCCCCGAGGGTGTTCGAAAACCGATCTTGACATGGTCCAGGACGTCCTTCGGGAGGTCTTCGTGGAAGGCCTGGCGCAGGATCCATTTGCCGGCGCCGTCGCGGATCTTCTGGTGGGCGGGGATGCGTGCCGCGAGGTCCCGCACGTCATGGTGCAGGAAAGGGAATCGGGGCTGAAGATCGACGGCGGCGTCGATCCGGCTCTCGATCTGGAGCCAGTAGGGGAGGAAGCCCCTGATGTCGGCCATGGCGGCTCGGTCGAGGATCGGGCCGGTGCGGCCGAAGGACAGCCCGTAGACGGCTAAAGGGTCGTAGGCCCCGAAAAGCCCTCCGTAGGCTTCGGGCTGCAGGATGCCGCGGATCTGCTCGGGGGAAAAGAGGCGCCGGCGCTGATAGGCCTGCTCCGGAAGGCCGCCCGGGAAGCGCTGATCCATGAAGTCCTGATAGAAGGTGTAGCCGCCGAACAGTTCGTCGGCGCCCTGGCCGCAGAAGGCGGTGCAGGCCTCCGGTGCATGGTCCCGGATGGCCTTTGCGACGGCGTAGCGGGAAAAAGCGACGTCGCTCACCGGTTCATGGAGTTGTGCGACCATGTCCGGCAGGAGCCGGATGACGTCTTCCGGGCCGGGGTGCACCTCCGTGTGCCGGAGGCTGCAGTGCTCGGCGACCTTGGAGGCGAAAAGGCTTTCGTCGTAGGCCGGACCGTACGGGTAGACGCCTGAAAAGGTCTCGAGCGCGGGGTGGCGCTTCGAGAGAAGAAGCGCGAGGAGGCTGCTGTCGAGCCCGCCGCTCAGGTGGGAGACCGGATGCGGCAGGGTGTCGGCGGCGGTCACCGCGTCTTGGAGGGCCTGGCGCAGGCGGTCTCGATACCGCTCGGCGGGTTCGTCCAAGGGCTGCCATTCGAAGTTCCAGGCCTCCTCGAGGCGCAGCACGCCGTTTTCAATTATGCAGAGGGTTCCAGGGGGCAAGGCCCGGATCCCGGAGAAGAAGGTCCGGTGCTCCAGCGGGAACTGGAAGGTGAGGTAGTCGGCCAGGGACCGGGTGTCAGGCGCTAACGCGATGAGGCCCGAATCGACCAGTGGTCCGAGGCCGGACGCAAACAGGAGCCGGTTGTCCGAGGAATGGACGTAGAGCGGGAAAGCCCCCAGTTTGTCGCGTGCCAACATGCAAAGGCCCTGGGTGCGGTCTTCGAGAAGCAGGACAAAGGCCCCTTCCAAGAGCGCGCAGGCGCTCGGGCCGAATCGGCGATAGGCCTCGAGGACCGCTTGGGCCGGGGAAGGGGCCGTGTGTGCAGCGCCCACGGCACTGCAGAGATTCCGGGAATTGTGGAGGTCGCCGAAAAAAACACAGGCGAGTGGGCCCTGCTCCGAAAAGCATTCCCCTGGATCAAGCGGCTGCGCGCGGTTGGGCCGACGTTCGACAAGGGATATCCCCCAGCGGCCGCCGAAAAAATCCTGTGAGGGGCGGTTCTCCGCGATGGGGCGTTTCAGCGCCTCGAGGACCCGGCCGTCCGGTCCCCGGCCGGTTCGGTCGATCAGGCCGCAGATTTGATCCACAGATGCTGTTTTTCCTCCCGTTCTTAAATGATCCGAAAAGTCTAATGTCCGGAGTCGAAAACCGCAAGCGGTTTCCTGCGCTCAAGGGTCGGTCGAGCGACAGGGGTACCCCGGGGCTTCTATCCACGATACGGAAGACCGTTAGGCGCTCAGGGTTTCCGTGATTTGATCAGGTATTTGAAGCAGACGTGTTTGAAGGGGGCCGTCCGCTCGAGCGTCTGGTTCAGGCGGTAGAAAAGGCGCTCCAGGCGTAGTCCTGCGGCGGGCGGCAGGAGCGGCCTCGAGCGGAAACCGATCGAGGTGAAGCGCGGCGGGGGGATCAGGTGCAGGCCGCGGGTTTCGTGGACCCTGAAACCGGCGTTCTCGACCAGCCGCTCGGCGCGGCGCGGGGTCAACCAATGGATGCGGCCTTCGGGGTAGCTGCCCGTCCACTGCGCCAGCCGGATGGCCGTGCGCCAGGGAAGGCCCCAGGCGTTGGAGACGTCCAGCACGAACGTGCCGTCCTTTTTCAAGACGCGGAAGATCTCTTCGAGAACGTCCGCCGGGCGCCTGATGTGGTTCAGCACCGACTCGCAGACCACCAGGTCGAAGGTCGCTTCTTGGAAAGGGAGTCTCGTATCGAGATCCGTCTGAAGCAGGAGCCCGTCGAAACCGGCTGACTCGAGGCGCTGACGGGTGAGCCGGAGCATGCCGGCCGAGGCGTCCAGGCCTGTCACCTTGGCTCCGTTCCGGGCGGCGAAGAGCATGAAGTGCCCGGGGCCGCAGCCCACATCGAGGACCATGGGGGCAGGGACCCTGTCGGCGAAATAAAAGGTATCGTAACAATCGAGCTTGTCGTTCCGGAAATAATCGAAGTCGGGTTTACCGAGGCTCTCGCCGATCGCCGCGGCCACGCGGTCCCAATCCGGCAGGGAGAGGAAGGAAGATCCTTTGCCCCGCTCGGAGGCTGTGAGAGCCTTCCGGTGGAGAAACGGCTTTTTCGGTTGAACGGGGCGGCGGGTCTTTTCCATGATCCTCGATGGTGATCCGGGATTCCTTCGATCCTTGCCGGCAACCGGCGCGTCGAACTGGAGGTCTGCGAGAGGGTCGTTCCTGTTTTCCGGACAGGCCTGCGGGGCACAGGGAGTTTTCCGCGCAGAGGCCATGCCGACCCGGCCAGGAGCGGTTCGACTGAACCATAGCATTGAAGATCCACGAATACAAATGGTATCGGGTGGGGATCCTGTCAGCGGAGCTCAGCGAAAAGAAAAGGATCTCCTGCGCGGCAGGTTCAACGCCCCCGCCTTGCGCATGCGCCGTTATGCCCGGTTTGCCCTCCATCGGGCATTTTTCCCTGGCGGGTGGAGGGGCATTTTGCTACAAGCAGGCGTAGCGGCGTGTCTGGAACGATCGAGGGCGGTTCGGCGGTCCTGGTCCCGGGGCTTCAGGCCGTGAGGGCGCATGAGCCGAAAGTCCCCGGCGATGAAGCAGCCAGGCAGACCGCCCGGGTGGGGTGACAGAGGGCATGCCGCGGCCGGCCGCCCAGGCTCGATATCAAGGGAGAACAGCCTTATGGATATTTCAGTGGTGATCCCGGTGTTGAATGAAGAGGAAAGCCTACCCCACCTTCTGGATCGGATGACGGCCGTCCTCAGCGGGACGCGGTACCAGTGCGAGATGGTGTTTGTGGATGACGGGAGCCGGGACCGGAGCCTGGAGATCTTGAAGACCTTCAAGGCATCGTCCACCGGCGGCATACCCATCAAGATCGTCAAGCTCGCCCGCAATTTCGGCCAGCACCCGGCGACGATCGCCGGGTTCGCGGCCGCGTCCGGACGGATTCTGGTGACCTTCGATGCGGACCTGCAGAACGAGCCGGCGGACATCCTGAAACTCGTCGAGAAGATCGAAGAAGGATATGACTTCGTGAGCGGCATCCGGGGCTTTAGAACGGATTCCGTCTGGCTCCGTCAACTGCCCTCCTATCTGTTTACCCGCCTGCTCAATATCGTCACCAAAAAGAAGCTGAAGGACTACGGCTGTCCGCTGAATGCCCTGCGGTCGGAAATCGCTGTTCAAATGCGCGAATACGGCGACATGCAACGCTACTTGAAGCCGCTGGCCACCCGTCTAGCTCCGAGGATCGCCGAGATGCCGGTCGCCCATTATCCCCGCGTGAGGGGAGCCTCGCGCTACACGATGCTGGACCTGATCGATCTCTTCTTCGATTTTCTGACCAATTTCTCACGGCGTGTCTTCCAGCGGGTGGCGATCGCCGGCTGCCTCCTGACCTTCGTGAGCCTGGTTTTGGGGTTTGTCTGCCTGGTGGCCTCTCTGGCCTTCGGGTCTGAAGGGGTCAGCCCCGTCGGTGCAGGACTCGTCGCACTCCTGCTTCTGATTGCCGGCATCGAGTTCCTGGTGCTGGGTGTGCTCGGAGACTTTGTCGTACGCGTCTACCAGAAGGTCGAATCAAAGCCGATTTACCGGGTGGAGCGCATCTTCGATTGACTCGAGCGGAGAAGCGGCAAGGGGGCTGTCCCGGGCGGCAGCCGCGGTGGACGTGAAGGCGCCGCGGGTGCAGAAGACCGAAGAAATTTCCGTGCTGCCGCCGGATCCGGCGCGGCAGCCTTCGCGGACTGCAGGCGGGGGCTTTTCCCGTGCAAGGCCCGGCACCGGATCGAGACCATTTTGTTGCGCGGATGGCCGAGGGGGGGCAGGGGTGCGCCGTCAAAGGGCCGAAAGTGTTTTTTCGACCGCCGCGATCACCGCTTCGACCTCTTCGTCCTTCAAGCCGGGATAGAACGGAAGAGAGACCGTGCGCTCCCCGATTTCCTCCGCGACCGGGTACATGCCGGGTCTGAAGCCGAGCTGCCCGCGGTAATATTGCATGAGATGGACGGGGCGGTAGTTCACCGCCACACCGATGCCTTCCCGGTTGAGCCCTGCCAGGAAGGCGTCCCTTTTTCCGGCCGGCGCCCAAACCGTGTACAGGTGCCGCGCGTGTGTGGCGCCCTCGAGGGTTTGCGGCAGGCCGAGCAGGGGGTGGTGCGAAAAGGCCTCGTCGTAGCGCCGCCGGATGCGGTCCCTTTCCTGCAGCTTCTGCGCGAGTTTGCCGATCTGCGGCAGGAGCAGCGCCGCCTGGAGGTCGAACATGTTGCCTTTGTATCCCAGAAGGGGCATGTCCCAGTGCCGGTAGGCGCCTGAGTACCGATCGGCCGCAGCCTTGTCCATGCCGTGGGACCGCAGGATGAAAAGCCTTTCGGCCAGCTCGGGCTGGTTGGTTGCGACGGCCCCTCCCTCCCCCGCGGTCATGTTCTTGGTCGCATAGAAGCTGAAACAGGCCGCATCGCTCAACTGCCCGGGCCGGACGCCGTCCCGCGACCCTTCGACGCAGTGGGCCGCATCTTCGATGAGATGAAGACCCCGGGCGCGTGCCACGTCCGAAAGCCGGCGCATGTCGCACATGTGCCCGTAGAGGTGCACCGGGACAATGGCCTTCGTCCGCTCGGTGACCGCCCCGGAGAGCTGCTGAACGTCCAGGTTGCCGGTCGAGCGCTCGACGTCCACGAAAACCGGGTGTGCACCGGCCTCCAGGATGGCGTTGGCCGTGGCGATGAAGGTCATGGGCGTCGTGATGACCTCGTCCCCGGCGCCGATGCCGAGCGCCTTGAGGCACAGGAACAGCGCCGTCGTGCAGCTGTAGGTGCCGACGACGTGCCGGCAATCGAGGTATTCCCCGAAGGCCTTTTCGAAGTCGCGGGTGACGGGCCCCGAGGTGAGAAAAACGCCCCGCAGCGCGTTGATCAGGGATCGTTCTTCTTCTTCCCCGAGGGAGTGCCGGTAGAATTCCACCTTCATGAACAATCCTCCAGGGGGTGGTTGCCGGGCCGCACGCCTGCTTCACCGCCCCGAACGCGGATGTCTTCGGAGACCTCGTACAGGGTGAGCTGCTCGTTGCGGTAAACGGCCTGAAGATAATCGGCCCTGCCCGGGTCGAAACCGCCCAGGTGTTTTTCCGTGTCACTGTAGAGGACATAACGGACGGCGTGGCGTTCGAGGAGATCCCGGCGGAATTCGTCGTGCTCGCGCTCATCGAAGAACCGTTTGACGAGGGCGTTTTTTCCGGAAAAATCGATCGTGAAATGGTAGTGGCCGGTGAATGCCTTGACCCCTCCGTAAACCGGCAGGCAGCCGCCGTTTTCTGCCGCCGCCAGGACGATGTCCGACGGTTGGGAATGACGGTCGAGCCAATCGAAGCCTTCCATCAGCGCGCGCGGCAGGTAATAGGGCCGCGCGTGCCGCGACAGGTCTTCGAAGAGATTGGCATACAGGATGATATTGCTGGGCAGGGACAGGAGCAGGACCCCGATCATGAGCCCGCGCGCGGTGAACCCGCCTTTCCTCCAACGGGCCAAACGCGCCTGCAGCGCCGGTGTTGCGTGTCGAAACACGCAGACGCAGCAGGCGAGGGCGGAGAGGACATAGAAAGTCCCTGCGCTTTCCATCCCCCAGGGGATGAGAGGGTAGGCGTAGATCAGGACGAGCAGGGCGGCCCCCCAGAGGGAGAGGAGGATCACCTCCCGCGTGTTCCGGTGCAGATGCCTGAACCCTCCGAAGCAGAAACATCCTGTCAGAAAGGGGATCCCCAGCCAGAGCACCAGTTCGAGCGGCGACAGCGGTTCGAGTTCGACCCCTTTCCAGACCCGGTCCATGATCGTTCCGTATCGGAGATAGAGGTAGTAGGCGACGGCCGGAAGGGTTCCGGCCAGGGCGGTCAGATAATGCCCCGCCCGGCGCGGGGAAACGGTTCTTTCCTGAAGGGAGAGAAGCGCGGGAAAGAAGGCGTAGACCATCAGGAGCAGCGGAAGGTCGTAGGGTCGGACGGCCGCGGTGAGCGAGGCCGTGAGGCCTGAGAACAGAAAAAAGCGGCGCCGCCCGGTTTGTTCCCCCCGGAGGAGAAAGGCCATGGCGATGCAGGTCCCCAGGATCGCGCGCACGAAATGGGGTTTGTTGATCAGGTATCCGAAGAGGTTGATCCCCTGTATGTCCCAGAGCCTCAAGTCCGGGACGGAAAGGCCCGAGTGGTCGAGTGCATAGGGGACCCAGCCGAGCCCGGTGGCGAAAAGCATGACGATGAGCGCCCAGCGGCGCTCCCGGGGGTCTGTGAAAAAGCGCGCGGCGAGATAGTACAGGCCGAAAACGAGGAGGATGACCGTCACGGTCCTTTCCACGTGAAAGCCGGCGGTCAGGGAGAGCGACGACAGCCTGAGCGCCTTGCCGAGGAGCCACCACTCGGGATTGAAGTAAAAAGGCGCGTGCTGTTCGGGCGTCAGACGGTTTTCGAAGAGGTGCGCCCCGTCCAGGGCTTGCCGTTCCCACATGAGATACATATAGGCGCCCGGAACATCTCTGCCGACAAGCCCCGTGAAGCAGGCATCGCGCGGTGCCGTGGCATAGCCGTAGAGGTAGGGCGCCCAGCTGAGGGCAAGGCAGAGGAAGGCCAGGAGGGCGAGAAATCCGAGGTCGTTTGCCCGGGGATTTCCGCGCTTTTCGACAGGGGTGTCCTCCCGTCGGCCATGGGTTTCCGATGTTTTGGAGGTCGTCATCGCTTCACGGCGATGGATCGCAGGATCCCGTTGAAGATCGTTTTCAGCTGGGCCGGTGTCCTGACGCGTCTCAGAACGTTCAGGGCGACGCGCGTGCGGCCGTAAAACTTCAGATAGGCCTTTCGATAAAGTCCGGCCATCTCCCTTTCGGACGGGTCGGCATAGCCTTTCAGGCAATGACGGCGCCCGAATCCCTGGTAGTAGAGATCCGGCGGCGCCTTGAATCGTTCCGTGATCTCCTGGTAGATCTCCGTCCCTTCGGTCACCCGCAGAGGCGAGAAGACGACGAAATCGAGCGGAAGGCTGCAGGCCAGGCGGATGGTCGCCTCGATGTCGGCCCGGGTCTCGCTGGGAAAGCCCAGCATGAAATATCCCTGGAGCGTGATGCCGCTCACGGCTTTGATCATGTGGACCTTTTCACGAACCGTTTCGAGGCTCAGCTGTTTTTTGACGGAGTCGAGGATCCGCTGGGAGCCGCTTTCGATGCCGATGGAAAAGCCGAAGCAGCCGGAGCGCTCCATGAGGCGGACAAGGTCCGGGCTGAGCCTTTCTATGCGGATGCCATAGGGGCAGTCCCAGTCGATACGGATGCCGTGGCTGAGCAATGATTCGCAGAACCGGCCGACAAAAGAGGCATCGAGCGCGAAATTCTCGTCGACGATGTCGATGGTGCGGACATGGAAGCGCTTCTGAAGATAGCGGATTTCATCGATGACGTGATCGACGTTCCTTCGGCGCACGCGCCTTCCGGTGATGAGGTGGGAGCCGCAGAAGGTGCAGTGGAAAGGGCATCCGCGCGTGACGGCCATGGGGGCCGCCGGGAGCTTCGTGGTCATGAAGGAGTAGCCGCAACGGTAACGGTCCGGCCTCAGGATCTCCCAGGCGGGCATGGGCAGCGCATCGAGATCGTCCGCAAAGGCCCTGTGGTTGGCCGTGATCCGATCATCTGCGCGATAGAGGAGCCCCGGAATGCCGGGTCCGGCCCGCCCTGTTTGCTCCAGCTGGCTCAGAAAGGCCTGGAACCCGGGCTCCGCCTCTCCGGCGAAGGCATAATCGAGGCCGGGGAACTGCTCGAAAAGGTTTTCCGGGGACTCGCAGGAGGGGTGTGGACCGCCGATCACGGTCACCGCCCCGGGCAGGGTCTCCTGGACGATGCGCAGCATCTCTGCGGCACTCGGGACATCGCAGCTGAAGACCTTGATGCCGACGATGTCGGGGCGGAATGCCTCGAGGCGGCGCCTGAAATCCAGATAGGAGCATGGCTCCACCAGACAATCCAGATAGGCGACGCTGTGCCCCGATTGCCGGGCCAGGGCGGCGAGGTACCCCTGGCCGATGTCGGGCGTGCTGTTGAATCGCTCGTCTGAAATGGGTATGACGAATAGGATCTTCATAACGGAGGGTCATTCATCACGGAAGGATGCCTCGTGTCAATAAAATTGAACGGTCCCGTCCTTGTCGACGATTTCGACGCGCCGCATGCTCAGCATTCTTTCCCACCACCTGCGGTTGGCGGCGTACCACTCGATGGTCTTCTCGAGTCCCTCCTGGAAACGGGCGCAGGGGCGAACCTTCAAGACGGCTTCGGCCTTGGCGGTGCTGGAGATGTGGTGCTGGACCTGCCCGGGTCGGTCGGGCGTGAAGGTGATCAGGTTTTCCGAAAGCCCGAGGAGCTTCAGGATCATCCGGGCGATGCCCAGGATGTCCAGGTCGAACCCGGAACCGAGGTTGAAGACCTCCCCTATGACATCCGCGTCATCGGCATGGAGCACGAGATCCAGCCGTTCGCAGGTCTCTTGGACGAAAAGCCAGTCCCTCTTGGCCGTCCCGTCTCCGTGGATGGTGAGGGGTTCGCCCAGCAGCGCGCTGCTGATGAACCGGGGAATGACCTTTTCGAGATGCTGATAGGGGCCGTACTGATTGAAAGGCCTGACGATGACGATCGGGAGATCGTAGGTCCGCCAGTAGCTGTAAACCAAGCGATCGGCGCCGGCCTTCGCGGCGGCGTAAGGCGTCATCGGGTTCAGGGGATGGTCTTCATCCATGGGCTGATACAGGGCGGTGCCGTAAACCTCCGATGTGGACACATGGATGAAGCGCCGGATATGATCCTTGTTGCGCAGGACCGCGTTGGCGACCGACTGGGTGCCCAGGACGTCGGTCTTGAAGAACTTTCGGTCGTCGAAGATGGAGCGTGCGACGTGCGTTTCGGCCGCGAAATGCACGACGCAGTCGACCTCCCTGACCAGATCGAGGACGAGCGCCGCGTCGCAGACATCGCCCCGGATGAATCTGAAGTTCGGATTTTCCTTGATTTCGCTCGAGAAATTCTCCAGGTTGCCAGCGTAGGTCAGGGCGTCGAGAACGAGGATGCGGTATTGAGGGTACCGTTTCATCAGGTAGTAAACAAAATTGGTGCCGATGAAACCAGCCCCGCCGGTCACAAGTATCCTGAGTCTCAATGTTCGGTCCAATAACGGCCGGGATGGCGCTCCCGTCCGAAAAGGGTTTGTAAGGGCAGGGATAGGCCTCGCTTTGTCCCTGGTGTGTGCGGCGCCGAAAAAAATCGTTTCAGGCCTGCGGGTGCCCGACAAGGATCCCCGGTTGAGCATGGATAGGGGATTGCTCGAACACGCCAAAAACTATAACAACACCGGAGACTGCGGGGCAAGGTTTAAAAATGGTCGCTGGATTGGGGGATTTGAGAGGTCCGATACGTAGGAGCCGGGCAGGGGGTTTTCAGGGTATGGATGAATGCGTTTGCCTGGGGATCAGGCAGGAGGCCGTGTGCAGCCGGTGGGGTTTGATTTGGGGCGTTCCCCTGTAAAGGATGCTACGCGGACGGTCCGCGAGGGCCTGGTCCTGTGCGGAATCTCCGCGGTCATCGTGGCGTGTTTCGTTTGGGCGCAGCACGACCTGTTTTTCAATCTGCTCGATGAGGGCTCTTTATGGTACGGGGTTTGGCGGACGGGCGCGGGGGAGGTTCCCATAAAGGATTTTCTCTCCTACGATCCGGGCCGGTACTATTTCTGCGCCGCACTCACCGGCCTTTTCGGCGACGGCCCGATGGGGCTCCGCTGGGCCGCAGGCGTTTTTCAGTGGCTGGGCTTGTCGTGCGGGATGCTGGTCTTGAAGCCGATGCTTTCGAGCCGTCTGGCCCAGGCGGGCGCCGCCTGCCTGATCATGATCTGGATGATCCCCTGGTACAAGACCTTTGAACAAAGCATCGTGCTCATGGCTGTTTACGGTGCGTGCCTTCTGCTGGAGCGGCCCTCCGGTGCCCGCTTTTTCTGGGGCGGGTGCTTTGCCGGCCTAGCGGCCTTTTTTGGTCAGAACCACGGCGCCTACATTGGGCTGAGCTACCTGACGGTGATGTTTCTGGCAGGGATCGGGGCTGAATTCCGTGCGGTGCTTCATCGGTTCGGCGCCTTCACGGCGGGGGTCCTGACGGGTTTGCTGCCCCTCGCCGGCATGCTTGTCGGCGTGGACGGTTTTCTGGAAGGCTGCCTGAGACGGTTTGAGTTCATTGCCTCTGGCGGAGCCAATCTTTATCTGGAGGTGCCCTGGCCGTGGAGGGCCGGCGGCCCGGGAATGGACGGAATCCGGTTCTTGCACGAGCTTTGCACGGGCCTTTTCTTCGTGCTGCTGCCTCTTTCTTATGCAGCGGTCCTGATCGGCGCCGCGGTCGGCGCGATCAGGAAGCGCCCGCGGACGCTCCCTGATTTAGCGGTTGCCTGTGCCGTGGTGGGTCTGCCCTACCTGCACCATGTCTTCGGGCGCGCGGATCTTCCCCATCTGGCGCAGGGAATCCCGGCATTCTTGCTGCTGGCGGTGTTTGCCGTCCGGTGGCTGGCTCGAGGAGGGAGGGCCTGGCATGGGGTTGCGGCCTTCGCGGCCGGAGCCGGGTTGGTCTGCGCCTCCTGCTTTTCCGCGGGCCTTGCGAACCCCGCTTACAAGAGGTTCTCCGCTCCGCCCGGAGCGTTGGTGAAAACGGAGATCGGGGGGGATGCACTGGTGGTGTACGGTGCGGAGGCGCTCACGATCGACGGGGTCAAGGATGCGGTCGCCCGTCATCTCGACCGGGAGGATCGAATCCTTGTGGTGCCGTACTGGCCGGGGTTCTACCCGATTCTCGAAAAGACGTCTCCGCTCTGGGAACTCTACTTTCTCTTTCCTGATTCGGAAGAAAGACAGCTGGAAAAGATCGCTGCGCTCGAGGAGAAGAAGGTTGGATGGGTGTTCATGGGAGAGGAGGTGGTTCTGCGCGCCGACGGGCTCTCCTTCAGGGACACGCATCCTTTGTTATGGGAATATATCGAGAACCATTTTACCGCGGTGAGTCAGGGGAAGGGGGGGGTCTTCGGCTGGATGCTCATGAAAAGGGTACCATTGCCTTTGGCCGGGGGTCTATAGTAGGGTTCCAGAAACAAGTGCATGAGAAAAGGGAGTGCAGTTTTTGAGGGCCTTATACAGAGGTCTGCGCCCCAACCCTTCGTGCCGGGCTCTGCCTTCTTTGCAGGCTGCGCCTGGTAGATCTGTACCTATAGGGTCGAAGAATTCCGTTTTCCCGTGGGTAAAGCCATTGGAAAAAAGAGCTTTTTTCGTGAGAATAGGAAAGGTTTAAGGGTATTGCGAACCGTCCTGATCAACACCTATGACAGGCTGGGCGGCGCTGCTATAGCCGCTCGCAGGCTGCACAAGGGGCTGGCCGCCGCAGGGGCCGAGAGTCTCATGATCGTGCGCCAAAGCGATTTTCATGACGATGCATCGGTCATTCCGCTTTTCGAAGGGATGGAATCTCCTGCCGACCTTCGAGAGCCCTTTTGGGTGGAAGGCACCCTGGAAAGCTACCTTGACAAGAGGCGCACTGGCATCAGCAATACCTATTTCTCGCTCCCCTATCCAGGGTGGGACATTTCGGGGCTGCCCGAGTTGAGAGGTGCGGAGGTGATCAACCTGCACTGGGTTGCCCGATTTTTGTCGCCTGTCAGTCTGCAAAGGCTCTTTTCGCTGGGAAAACCCGTGGTCTGGACTTTGCACGATCAGCATCCGTTCAGCGGCGGATGCCACTACTCCGCCGGCTGTGAGGGGTATCGCCTGGAGTGCTCGGGGTGCCCCCAGATCGAGCCGGGTCCTTTCGACCTGCCGGCTATGGTATTGAAGGACAAGGCGGAGCTGTGGAGGGGAGCCCAACCGGTGATTGTCACACCCAGCCTCTGGATGGCCGGGTGCGCGTCCGCGAGCGCCCTGTTCAAGGGGCTCCGCATCGAGGTCATTCCAAACGGGATCGACACGGAAGAGTTCAAACCCGGCAACCGTGAGGAGGTGAGAAAACGGCTCGGCATCGAACCGGATGCCTTCGTCGTTCTTTTTTCCGCAGACAACTTAATGGAAAAGCGGAAGAATATCGCTTCGCTCTGCACCTGCCTCAATGCGTGCCTGGAGGATCTTACGTTTGCGGATCGCGCGCGAAAGGGAAAGACCCGGGTGTTGGCATTCGGGAGCGGCTCCGAGGAAGTTCAAGGGCGGATCGGTTTGCCGGTGAGCGGACTGGGCCGCCTCTCCGACTTGGAATGGATTCGGGATGCCTATGGCGCGGCGGACGTGTTCGTCTTGTCGAGTCTCGAAGACAACCTCCCGAATACGGTTATGGAGGCCATGGCCTGCGGCACCCCGGTGGCGGCGTTCGAGGTGGGCGGCGTCCCCGAAATGATCGAGGATGGTAAGACCGGGAGGCTGGCGGCTGCGGGGGATCTGGAGGCCTTGACGCGGGCGATCCTGGATCTTGCCGGGGACTCGGCAAAGCGGTTGGCCATGGGAGAACGTTGCCGCCGGGTTGCGCTCGAGCGATTCGCTCTGGGGCATCAGGCGGCCGCCTACCTCGCTCTCTTCGAGGAACTCTCCGTCAAAAATGGCCGCGGCAGGCAGGACGCGCAGGGGAGGAAGTCCTTCGCCACGGGGCCGGGAGAGCCGGTCTTTCTGCGTGAGACAGGCCCCCGATTCGCTTCGGTTTATGCCGGCATTCTGATGGAATTGTTGAAGGAAACCCTGCTTTCCGGAGAAAAGAACGCTCCTGGCATGGCGGCTGAAGCTGACCGGTTTGTCGAGGCCGGCAAATTCCCTCCGGCAAGGATTGGAGAACTGAAGCGGCTGAGGAGTGATATCGAAAAGGACAGCGACGAGACAGCAAATCTAATCGGAGCGCTCGAAGGGGCAATCGAGGATCTGAGGAAATCCCTTGATGCTGTTCTGGCGCAGCGCGACGGGCATCTCGACGCGCTTGTCCACTATGAGCAAACCGCTGTCGAATTGCGTGATGAACTGGATGTAATCTATTCTAGAACGGGATGCCTGCAGGATGAAAATGAATCCCTTAGAATGAAAATTTCTTCGTTTGAGACTGAAGCCGATGAGAACAAGCGTCGATGGGCTGATCACATAAGGTCGAATCATTCGATGATCAAAGAGATGGATGATATAGTTAGAAAATCCCCAGATTTAAAATCCGGGACGAGCCTCCCGGTAAGAAGGTTTCTTGCATCGCACAAACCCTTTGCCGAACTGCATGAATTTCTGATGGATGAGAATTTCCGGATGGATCTATGCGAGGGGGAGGACACGTTCAACCACTATTTTCGCTTGCTCGATGAACTCTATCTCGCCAGTCTGCGCTTGCTGAAGACATTCGACTTTGCCGAACCTGCCGAGAGCGGCGTTGCGGCGGCTTCTATAGACGCACCTGTCATCGAGGCGCTCAGCTTCGCGAGGACGCTCGGGGGGGATTTCGACGACCGTGCCATGGCGTTTCTTTTCGAATTGGCCGTTCGTCTGAAAAGGGTATTGGTCGTCAATGCCACCCGGCGGAATCTCCAGGCGGCCTGCATCATGGCCGGGGCCGGGGCGGAGGTGATGGTCCTGGGGGTTCCGAGTTGGGTGAAGGAAAGGGAAAAGGCTTTTCGATTCGAGGTCCAGGAGGAGCCTCTGGCAGAGTGGCTCGGTCTGGAGGCGGCTGACGCCTTGGCACGCTATGACGGCCTTGTGTGGGACAATGAGGCGGCCCGTCGAGACGTGCGCCTTATAAAAGGACGATTGGGGCGGGACAGTCTCATCGTTCAGACGGGCGGCGCGCCGGCGGGCGAAGATCCCGTTTTGGCAGAACCCATGAAAGCGCGTACGTTCCATGGTGTGAGGATTCTCGAAGGCCCCCCCGCTGCCTGGCTGGATCCGGCCGCCAATGATAAATTGGTCTATTCGTCGGAGGAGTGGCCGCGGCGGACCCCGGTGTTCGAACTGCCTCAAAAGATGCCTTCGGGGAATCCTTGGCCAAAGATTTCCGTTGTGACGGTGACGCTCAATCAGGGGATCTTTCTGGAGGAGACCATCCGCTCTGTCTTGATGCAGGGGTATCCGAATCTGGAATATATCCTGATAGATGGAGGTTCGACGGACGGCACCTCCTCCATTTTGGAGCGCTATCGGCACAGGTTCGCCTTTTGCGTCAGTGAAAAAGACAAAGGGCAGTCCGACGCCTTGAACAAGGGGTTCAGACAGGCGACAGGCGAGATTCTTGCCTGGCTGAACAGCGATGATCGCTATCTGCCCTGGACCCTGGTTCGTGTGGCGATGGCCTTCGACCAGTACGGGCCGGATATGGTGGCCGGCGGATGCGAACTGGTGCACGGCTTCGAAAAGAAGCCTTTCCATAGGCATCATAATGCGATGCCTGTAGGGGAGGTGGTTCCTTTGCCGTTGGATCGGCTCCTGGACATTGACGGCTCCTGGCAAAAGGGGGGTTTTTTCTTTCAGCCCGAAGTCTTCTGGACTCAAGAGATCTGGCGCAGGAGCGGCGGAGAGATCGACGGGTCCCTGTATTACAGCATGGATTATGACCTCTGGGTGAGGATGGCCCTTGCAGGGGCCGGAATCGTACATGTCCCCGATGTTCTGGCGCTTTTCAGGGTGCACGGGGAGCAGAAGACCCATGGGGATCTACCCTTTTTGGCGGAGCTGCAGCAAGTGAGCCGGAAGCATCGCGGGGAACGGGGTTGATGACGAATGCCCGGGAGCGTATTCGGGGGAAGCTCGAGAGCGGAGCGGCCCTGAAGGTTCTTTTCCTGAATGACATCGGTTTCCGCTATGGGGCCGGGTTGGCGGAGTTGCGCCAAATCAAGTCGTTTCTGATGATGGGGCACGAGGTCAAGGCGCTGTGCTGGGATGCCGGCGAAAAAGAGCCTTTGGAGATGATCCTGGCGGGTGCCTCCGAGGCCTGGCAAGGGCTGCATTCCAGAAAGCACCTGCATCTGGAGTGCGGCCGGAGCGCAGGGGCGATCGTCGAGGCACTGACCGTTGAGATCGCAGCCGAGGCGCCTGACGTGGTGATCGTCGGTAATCTGCATGCCGCTGGATGGCCTCTGGAGATCTTCCTGGGGTTGAGGGATCTCGACGTCTTGACGGTCGCCTACGCCCATGACTGCTATCTTTTCACCGGCCGGTGCGCCTATCCCGGCGAGTGCCGTCTGTATCTGACCGGCTGCGATGAAAGCTGTTTGACCTGTGATAGTTACCCGCCCCTGCATGCCGGAGATATTGCCGAGGCGTGGAGGCTCCGCCGGACGATCTTCAGCGGGACTTCAGGGATCCCGCTTGCGACCAACAGCCTGTGGACCCTGGGCTTCGCCCGGTCTGCCCTGGGGGATTCCATCAACGCAGAGGTGGTTTATCTCGGCCTCGACACGGATGTCTTCAAACCCATGCCCCGCGATCTGTGCCGGCGATTGCTCGGCATCCCCTTGGACGCCTTCGTCATTCTGGGCGGCGCCGTAAACGTGCAGGATCACCGCAAAGGGGGCCGCTTTTTCGATGAAGTGTTGGCGATCCTTCAAAATGAGGCCTGTTTCCTGCTCTTCGGCGACAACTCCACGCGGTTCGAGCGTGCCCACACGGTGGGGTTTGTGGACGAGCATTGCAAAATGCCGCTTCTCTACGGTGCTGCGGATCTTTTCATGGCGACCTCCACGGAAGAGGCATTTGGTCAGACGATCATGGAGGCCGCGGCCTGCGGAGTGCCTGTCGCGGCATTTGCCGTCGGCGGCGTCCCCGAAATCGCGCGGCACGGGCTGAACGCGCGCTTGGTGGAAGAGGTCGGCGTTGCATCTCTGGTGGATGCGTTGCGTTTTTTTATGTCGTGTCCCGACACATGCCGTGAGTATGGCGAGGCAGGCCGCAAGCTGGCAAAGGATCGCTTCAGCCTGCTGGGACAGGGGCTGCGTTGGAACGAGTATATCCTGAACCAGGTCTCTCTTCCTGATCGGGTCGAAAAGGCCGAGTCCGAGCGTGGAATCAGAAGTCCTCCGGCCCTCTCTGAACACGGCAAGGATCTGACACCCGAGATTTCCGTGGACAGAGTTCCCCGGTTCTGCATCGTAACGCCCTGTCTGAACGCGGAGGCGTTTATCGATGAAGCCATCGCCGGCATTCTGACGCAGGCTGGTCCTTTTCGGATACGATACCATATCCAGGACGGAGGCTCGAGCGACGGAACCCTGGAGAAAATCGAGCAATGGGAGAAACGCCTCAGTGGTGGATCCCTGCCGCTTTTTTGCAAGGGCATTGAATTCAGTTTTGCAACCGGCGCAGACAAAGGCATGTACGATGCCGTGAATCGCGGCTTTGAGCATATCGGTCTCGAGGAAACGGATTACATGACCTGGCTCAATGCGGATGACCGGCTGCTGCAGGGAGCGTTTGCAGCGGCGGGACACCTGTTGGGAACGTTCAAGAGTGTGGATTGGGTAGGGGGCCGTGCGGCGCTCATCGATCAGGAAGGCGCAATGACTGGCGTTTTCGAGCTTACCCCTTATCCGAGAAGGTCCTTGAGAGCAGGTATCTTTGACGGCCGGCGTCTGGGGTTCGTCATGCAGGAAGGGACTTTCTGGCGGGCGGCCCTATGGCAGAGGGTCGGCGGTTTGAGGCCTGATCTGCGGCTTGCTGGAGATTTCGATTTATGGAGGCGGTTTGCCGAATATGCCGAATACGTGGTGGCTGATTTCCACTTTGCCTCGCACCGAAGGCGGCGAGGGCAGCTCTCCGAATTCTTGGACGACTACTATGAGGAGGTTGAAAGGATCGTCGACAGGGAGGTGCGCGATGCGGAATGGGAACGCCACCAGCGGGTGGTACGTTCGCTGGATGCGATGGAGGTCTTTGGCTATGCAGGCAAAGTCATCCGGTTCAACTTTGCGACCCGAAAATGGGGTTTGCGAAACGAGGCATATGATTGTAGAGAAACAGACCAATCTATAATCGTTACGCCGAACTGTACCAAGCTCGCGACCGGGATGACGTTCCTGTCCGGATTCAGGGCCAAAGAGGTGGCTTATCCGCACTTGAGCCTACCTGCTGGAATCCGCTGGATCATCAACCCGGAGGCATGCCTGAGCATCGATTGTCCGAAGGCCGAAGAATATCTGCTTGGTTTCCGCTGCCGCAGCTTTCATCAGAATGTGCACGGGGTTCTTGTTCATGAGGATTGTGAAGTTACACCCTTCGTGGTTCCGTATACCGGGCATGAACGTGATTGCCTGGTGCTCTTGAGGGCATCGCTCCATGAGGGGGTGAATCGCTTGACGTTGAAGCTGACTTTGGAAGATGCAGCCATCGAGACCCCTGATCTCTGGCTGCTGATGATCGCGTGCGAAGCGGTCCCTCTTGCGGAAATATGCTCCATGCCGTGACAGGCTGCTAAATCTCGGGATGCAGGGATTTATGCAGGGGTAGGAGGGGGCAGGCGGGACCGTGAAGGAGACCCTGCATTCCGGCAGGGGAAGCCCTCTTTTACTCGTCTGTCCCATTTCGATGTTGGTCGAAGATTAGGCAAAGTTGCCTGCGGTGGGCTGGGAAATCTTGCCCATGCTGATCCATGGCCACGGGCGAAAGCAAAAAGTGATGTTTATAGCGCACATATCCACACATGATCCGGTTTCGAACGACAACCGGCAGCTTCTGGAACTTCACCGGTCTTTGCTGCGTTCCGGGCATATGTCTCGCTGCATTGTTCTCAATAAAAATGAGGATGATGAAACCGTCATCAGGGTGAAATCACCGGAAGGGAATGCTGCCAGCTTCGGTTCGATTGTCCAGAGGGCCTACATAGACCAGAATCGGACCACTTTCCGTTCAGACCCTTTCAGGTTCCCCTATCCCGGATGGGATGTCTCCTCCTCCGAGTGGATCCGAGGCGCAGACCTGATCCACGTTCATGATGTCGCGGGGTTCCTGTCTCCCGTGGGGCTTCAGCGGGTGTTTGCTTCGGGCAGGCCGGTCGTATGGACCCTGTATGGGCAGGAGCCGATGACCGGGGGCTGCCATTACGCGGGCCGCTGCGAGAAATATTGTGATGGCTGCGTCGGCTGTCCGCAGCTGATTGACGATCCCTATGGCCTGCCGTCGGTTTTGCTCGAGGACAAAACAGCATTGTATCGAGCGAGCTCTTTCACTGCCGTCGCAGCGGATGTCTGGATCCTTGAGTGTGCAGAAAAAAGCAAGGTCTTTCGCGGCAGGCAGATCCGGTTGATACGAAAAGGGATCGATGCGTCTGCATTCAAGGTGCCGACGCAAAGAGAAGCGAGAGGAAATGGCAGGGCCTGGAAAGGTATTCTGAAGGTGTTCATAGCTGGTCCGTGCATGCGGGCCGAGGGCCGCGATGCGAGGGGGGCCTGGGATGCGTTCCGCTCGCTTCTGGATGCTACGGAGATTCGAAAGCTGGTGCAGGACGGGACCCTCCAATTCATTGCGCCGGGGATTGGGAACCGATCCGAAGGCGAAACGGGGCTGCCGTTCATCCGTGTGCCATATCCCGAATCGACGGATGCCTGGAACGCGTTGTATGAGTCCGTCGACCTCTATTTCGCGCCGGTCCTGACTTCGGGTTTGCCTGCCGGCCTTTTGGAGGCCATGTGTTGCGCCGTACCTGTCATGACCCTGGATCGATCGGATACGCGGGATCTCTTGGAGTCCGGCGAGGAAGGCTGGCTGGTCGAACCGGGGGATTTTTCGCAAATGGCCAATGCGCTTTCAAGGTTGGCGGCGGACCGCGTCAAGATCCGGGAGGCCGGGAATGCGGCCCGCGCGGCGGTGGAGGTGAAATGCGGCTCTGAGCGGATGGTCGGGCAGTATTTGGCGCTTTACGGCAGTTTGATGGAGAATCGCGCAACGAGGACAGGCTCGGCGGTTATGGGGCCAAGAGACTCCGGAGTTTTGGAGACCTTGTGGCACAGCCCCCGCTGCGAGGCTGAGACAGCGTCCGGGCAGATGGGCCCGTTTACGGCTCGAATCTATGACGACCTGCTTTCTTGGTCCCTCAGAAAGACATGCCCCGGACTTCTGAAGGCAGCGTCGACTGCGGAATCTGAGAAAGCGGATCTGCGTAAAAAATTAATGCTTCTCGAAGAAAAGGTGTCGCATCTTTCATCCGATCGGTCCATAAGGATCGAACTTGTCGAGGAGTTGGCGCAACGGTTTGCCGCAGTCGATCAGCAGCGCTCGATCCTTTCGAATCAGAACAGATCTCTGAGGGAGGAAATCAGATGCAAAGATTCAGAGATCGAGAGGCTGGGTTTGGAGCTTAACCAGATTCGGTGGAATCTGTTCCACCCTTCGGATCACGATCAGCAGGCGTGTAAGATTGATCGGGAGTCGGAGCGGCTGCCTATCGAGGGACACGGCATCGAGTCCTATCTCAGACCGACCCAGATGGGCTTCTCGAAAGAGCAGATATGGGGTTTGGAGGAAACCTTCCGTAGCAAGCAGGCCGAGCTCGATTCTCTGGCGCTGCAATTGTCCCGTCTGGAGGCGGACCGGATAGCACGGGGGGATCAGATCGCGCTTCTTCGGGATCGCCTGACGTCGGTGGCAGAGGAGAGCGAGGCCCGGTTGGAGCAGATCACCGTGTTGAATGCCCGTGTGAAGGAACTCGAACGGGAGTTGAACGGGAAGTGCGAAACGGAGGGCAGTCTTCTCGATGAGGTCGGGCGTCTGGAGGCGGACCGGATAGCACGGGGGGATCAGATCGCTCTTCTTCGGGATCGCCTGACGTCGGTGGCAGAGGAGAGCGAGGCCCGGTTGGAGCAGATCACCGTGTTGAATGCCCGTGTGAAGGAACTCGAACGGGAGTTGAACGGGAGGTGTGCAACGGAGGGCAGTATTCTTGAAGAAATGGGGCATCCTGCCGACGGAGATCATTTAGAGGGAGGCACTGATTCGGTGCCCGGCCGTAAAAAGGCCTTTTGTCGATAACCTCTGGTTACAGGGATACATGTTTAAGAGTTTTTACTATTTCATCCGGCTGTTAGTCCTTCAGCGGAACATGATCTGGTCGATGGCGAAGCGTGAGATCGCGCGGCAGTATATGGGATCCTTGCTGGGTTTTATCTGGACCTTCGTCAATCCTGTGATCCTCGTCGTGGTTTTTTGGGTGATTTTCAGTTTGGGTTTCAGGGTCCAGCCGGCTGAAAATGTCCCGTTCGTCGTATGGCTGACATGCGGCATGGCCGCGTGGTTCGTGTTTGCCGACATGGTGAATGGCTCGGTCGGGGTCGTTGTATCCAATGCCAACCTGATCAAGAAGACCCTCCTGCACTCGCAGATCCTCCCCATCGTCAAGGTGGTGGCATCCCTGATTACCCATTCCATTTTCCTCAGTGTGCTGATCCTCCTGATTCTGTTTCATCGGATGCCTGTCAATCTTTATTACCTGCAGTTTCTGTACTACCTTTTCGCCATGACGACGCTGGCGCTTGGCATCGGGTGGATCGGCGCCTCTCTGAATGTCTTTATCCGAGACATATCCCATGTGGTCAATGTTTTCATCCAGGTGGGTTTCTGGGCGACACCGATCTTCTGGAATTTGGAAATGATGCCCCCCGAGATCCATATATATCTTGAACTGAATCCGATGTTCTATATCGTTCAGGGCTATCGTGACTCCTTTATCTATTTTGTCCCTTTTTGGGAGCGGCCTTATGAAACGCTTTATTTTTGGGCTGTTGCCGGATCGCTCTTCGTCTTCGGAGCGCTGGTGTTCAAACGGCTGAAACCCCATTTTGCCGATGTCCTTTAGAAGCAATGCGGGGCTGCGACCGATGAACAAGGATAAGCAACCGGTGATCGACGTCAGGGGGTTGACCAAGACCTACAGGCTTTACAACAGCCCCCTCGACCGTGTAAAGGAGGTCTTTCACCCTCGACGCAAACGGTATCATCGACCGTTCGACGCCCTGCGCGATGTCTCTTTCACCGTCTACGCCGGTGAAACCGTCGGGATCGTCGGCCGCAACGGCAGCGGTAAATCGACGCTGCTCCAACTCATCTGCGGGATCCTCGAGCCATCGAGCGGGGTTGTGTCCGTATCGGGCCGGGTGTCGGCGCTGCTCGAACTTGGCGCCGGTTTCAACCCGGATTTCACGGGGCGGCAGAACGTCTATCTGAATGGCGCTATCCTGGGGCTGCGCAGTGACGAGATGACGCGGCGATTGGATGACATCGCCGCGTTCGCCGATATCGGTGACTTCCTCGACCAGCCTGTGCGAACCTATTCGAGCGGTATGTTCATCCGCCTGGCCTTCTCCGTCGCGATCAACGTGGACCCTCAGATCTTGATCGTCGACGAAGCCCTGTCGGTGGGGGACGAGATCTTTCAGAGGAAGTGCCACGCGCGCTTGCAGGAGTTCAGGAAGGCCGGGAAGACGATTGTTTTCGTGTCCCACTCGGCCCAGACCGTGGTGGAAATATGCAACCGGGCGCTTTTGCTCGACCAGGGCGAACTCATTCTCGAGGGGACGCCCAAGCACGTGGTTTCGAAGTATCACAAACTCATCTTTGCGCCGCCCGACAGGGTGGAAGCGGTGAGAAACGAAATCAGGATCGGAGCCGAAGGCGTCTTCTCGAAGGCCGTTCCTCCGGAACGAACCGGCGGAGCAGCGGCAGGTGATTCGGACGGGATGAAGGCCTTTTACGACCCGAATCTGATTCCGAAAAGCACCCTTTACTATGAATCCAGGGGCGCGGAGATCGCCGATGTGCACATCACCACCCTGGACGGCGAACGCGTCAATGTACTGGCGCCCAGACAGGAATATGTCTATACCTACCGGGTGACCTTTCATGCGGATGCATTCAATGTGCGGTTCGGTTCGATGATCAAGACCGTGAGCGGCCTCGAACTGGGGGGTGCCGCTTCTTCGACGCTTTTCGACGCCTGCCCCTGTGTGGAGGCCGGCAAAGTGGTGCTTGTGAAGATGCGGTTCCGGTGTCTTCTTCACCCGGGCGTCTATTTCATGAATGCCGGTGTCACGGCTGTGTTGGGAGGAGACGAGGTCTTTCTGCATCGGATAGTCGACGTCGAGATGATCAGGGTGCAGCAGGAGGAGGGGATGTTGACCACGGGGATCGTTGACTTCTGCATCGAGCCGGATCTGTGTTTTGAGACGGCAAAGGGATGACCGGCCGGAGCCGCTTGCATCTGGATCGGTCGTATCGGGAAAGGAAACGGGGCACATGGCTGGAGCGTGCATTGTGGTGCTGGGTATGCATCGGAGCGGGACATCGGCGCTGATGGGTATCCTTCATCATCTCGGCCTTGAACTGGGGAAGATCATGATGGCCCCGACAGAGGGCAATCCCAAAGGCTATTTCGAGAACTACCGGATCTGTGCCCTGAACGAAAAGATCTTCCATGCCTTCGGTGCCACCTGGGCCGACGCCTTCCTGCTGCAGGACGGATGGTGGGAGGACGCCGCGTTGAACGGGATCAAGAGGGAGGCGGAGCGTATTCTCGATGAAGAGTTCACCGGGGAGGGCGTCTTTGGCATCAAGGATCCACGGATGTGCGTCCTTTACCCCTTCTGGCGCAGGCCCCTCGAAGAGAGGGCGGATCGGCTGGTGGTTGCCCTCCCTTTGAGGAACCCGTTCGAAGCGGTGCGATCCTTGTGCAGGCGGGAGGGCGTCGGAGAGCGGCAGGCGCAGCTGCTTTGCCTGCAGCATATGCTGTACGCCGAGTTTTACAGCCGGCATGCCCAAAGGCATTTTATGCTGTTCGACAGCCTGCTGAGGGATACGCCTGCAGCCATCGAAGATCTCACGAGCGCCCTGCGGATCGACTGGCCTTGCTCTTACGAGGAGGTGAGCGAGCGGATCGAGGCGTTCATCGATCCCGGCATGCGACACCACAGCGTGGACGAGGGCGATGCCGGGCAGGATTATCCCGGGAGCCGGCTGGTCGAGTGCTATCGCTTGCTTCAGAAGGCGGCCGGGGAGGGAGGGCTGACGGATTCAGACCTGGATCGGCTCGACGATCTGAGGGCGGATTTCACCGCCGTGAGGGATGCGTTTATTACCCCCGGGATCCGGGTGCATCTCCGGCGCGGGGTCGAGCGGGCGTTTCATGAGGATGGAGAGCAGGCGGATCCGGTCCGCTTCCGGGAAGAGACTTGATCCAGGGCCATTGGACATGCAGGGCATCAGCATCGTGATACCCATCCTGAACGGGGGGCGGATCTTCGAGGAAAGCCTGCTGGGAATAAGGGCTCAGGACTTCGAGGGGCCTGTAGATCTCCTGGTGGTCGACTCGGGATCCACGGATGGAACGCCGGCAGCTGCGGAGCGGGCTGGGGCGCGGGTCATCCGTATACCGAACCGGTCCTTTCACCATGCGAGGACGCGCAACTTGGCTCTGAAGCACACGATCTATGAAGACGTTGTCTTTATGGTCCAGGATGCCATCCCGGTGGGGAACCTGTGGCTCAATCATCTGCGCAGCGTCTTGCGGGAAACAGGGGCTGCGGCAGTGTATGGGCGGCAGATCGCCCACGCCTCGGCGGGGCCCTATGCCCGCTGGACCACGGAGGGATTGAACCGCTTTCTCGGGCCGGATCGGCGGCTTCAGTCTCTCGCCTCCCCCGACGCCTACGCGGAGATGACCTTCGACGAGGCCTACCGGGTGACCAGGCTTGACAACGTCTGCGCGCTCTACCGGAAAAAACTCCTTCTGCTCCACCCGTTCCCGGAGGTTCCCTATGCCGAGGATATGGCCTGGGCGAAGGAAATCCTCTTTGCAGGCGAGCGGATCTGTTATGACCCCGATGTTGTGGTGAGGCATTCGCACGACCGGCCGGCGGACTATGTCTTCAGACGGCATGTGGTGGACAGCGTGTTCTGCGGGAGGATTCTGGGAAAGTTGCGCAACGATTTCTCAGGGTTGTCGGTGAGCGATTTGATCGATGTGTCCCATGGCGTCGAATCCCGGGTGAAGGGGTTGATGGGCGGGGATTTCCGGTCGCAGGGGAAACACCTCGAAAGCGGCGGCCTGTTTCCCTATCTCTATGCCCGGTTTTCCTTTCGGAACACCTGCCGGAGGTTTCTGCTCCGGGGGTTGCGGAGGCTGAGGGGCGGGAGCGGCTTTTCAAGAGGGGAGATTTTGGGTAAAGCGTTGGCTGAGGTGGACTATCACTGGCGGTCCATGCGGGAATCGCTGCCGCCGCTGAGGGAAGCGGAGGCTTGGGATGCCCTGCAAAAGCTGGCGGCCGGCGTCCTTGGAAAATGGTATGGGGACACGTATGCGGCCCAGGCGGCACGAGGGGTGTTGAAGACGGATCTGCAGCGGTTTACCAGGCCTTACCTTTCAGGGATATGAGGCCGTCTGAGGATGACGGAAGGGCGCTTTCCTTCGAGAAATTCTTTCTGCGGATGCGGGTAACAGGTTTGTTCCCTCTGAAAGATGAGTCGCACATAGAGAGACAGGGTGCGCATCGCGTTGATGCCTGCGGGGCGGGCGATTGACGGCGCGGGGCGGTTTTGCAGGGGGAGATTCAGACAGAGGCGTAGGAATGCGGTGAAGGTTTCCCATATCAATACATACGATCAGATGGGGGGGGCGGCGAGAGCGGCCTATCGGCTGCATCTGGGGTTGCTGGGGATCCGTGTGGAAAGCCGCATGCTGGTCCGCTGGAAGCATTCCCGGGAAGGGACTATTCATTGCGCCGACCCCGGAGAAAGACCCCCGCGCCTTGAAAAGGATTTCCGGCTGATCGAGGCCGTGCAGGAGCACTATATCCGAAGATCCAGAACGTCCGTCAGCAATACGCTCTTCTCCTTCCCCTTCCCAGGGGTCGATATCGGCGCGCTCCCGGAGATCCAGGGGGCGGATATCGTGAATCTGCATTGGGTCACCGATTTTTTGTCGCCTGTCACCTTGTGCCGGCTTTTCCGTTCCGGGAAACCGGTCGTGTGGACCCTTCACGATCAGGAGGCCTTCAGCGGCGGCTGCCATTACAGCGCCGGCTGCAGGGGTTACGAAGAGGGTTGCCGAGATTGTCCCCAACTGCAGGATGACCCCCTGGGATTGCCCGCCGCCGTGCTGAAGGACAAGCAGGGATTGTTCGAGGGGGCTGATCTGACGATTGCGACCCCCAGCCGCTGGATGGCCGAGTGCGCGCGGCGGAGCCTTTTGTTCAGAGGGCGCCGGATCGAGGTCATCCCTAACGGCCTCGAAACGAACGTTTTCAAGCCTTCCTATCGGCCGAAGGCCAAGGAGCGGCTCGGGTTGGACCCGGATACCCGCACGATCCTTTTCGGGGCCGAATACGGCACCGAAAAGCGGAAGGGGTTTGCCGAACTGGTGCGCGTGCTGTCGAATTGCCGCAGGGATCCGTCTTTCGAGGCGTGGATCGAGGAGGACCGTATCTGCCTCCTGTGCTTCGGGTATCCCCCCGCCGAGTGGGAACAGGCCGGTTTGAGAGTGATGTCGCTCGGGTATTTGTCTTCGCAGGAGGCGGTCCGCAACGCTTATGTAGCCGCCGATGTCTTTGTGCAGTCCTCCCTCGAAGACAATCTGCCGAACACGATGCTCGAGGCCATGAGCTGCGGCACACCGGTGGTCGCGTTTGCCGTCGGCGGCATGCCGGATGTCATTCGGAGCGGGGAAAACGGCTTCCTGGTCGCTCCGGGGGATATCAACGGGATGGCGATCGCTGTGATCGAGACGCTGTCGGACGAGGAGAAGAGGGCCTGCCTGGGCCGAAATGCCAGACGCGGCATCGTTGACCATTTCTCCCTGCGTCACCAGGCAGGAAGATACCTGAAGCTCTACGAGTCTGTTCTGAGGGATCGCACCAGGCGGAAGCGTGAGACAAAAGGCGCGCCGGCGGCGCCTGGCGCAACTGGGGGCGGTCCGCTGCAGGGGGATGCGGTTTGGAACGTGGACTTCGGCGGGGATGTCGAGAGGCTGCGCGTCCCTTTGAGGCTGGAAAGCTCAGAGCGTATGACGCGATTTCTCGAGGAGGAGAACGACGCTCTGAAGGCCGAGTCCGAAGCGCGTTTGCATCAGATCTTTTCACTAACCGAAGACTTGGCCCGAAAGCAGACCGAGATGAATAATCTCTTCTCCGAGATGGATCGCCTCCAAAAGGATCGGATAGCTCGGGGCGGACAGATCGAGAGTCTGCGGCAAAAGCTGGCAGAGGTCGAAAAGGAGAGCGGGGAGCGTCTTCAGCAGATCCGCCGCCTGGACGAACAGACGGTCCAGTTGAATCAGGCCCTGAAGGATAAAAATGAGACGGAAGGGCGGCTCGTGGCCGAGGTGAGGCGGCTCGATGCGGACCGGCTCGAACGGGGCGGGCAGATTGAAAGATTGCTGGAGAAACTGGCGGGTCTCGAGGAAGATAACGCGAAGCGGCTCGAACAGATCCACCGTCTGGACGGGTACACGGTCCAGCTGAATCAGGCGCTGAGGGAGAAGAATGAAACGGAAGAGCAGCTTCTGGCCGAGGTGAGACGGCTGGACGCGGATCGAATCGAACGCGGCAGACAGCTTACCCTGACAGGGAAAAGGGTGAAGGATCTGGAAGAGAAATGCGCCGCTCAACTGCGGCAGATCAGTGCGCTCTACGATAGGCTGGAGAAAGTGGAGGCCGCGCTCGATGGAAAGACGAAGGCGGAAGAGATTTTCCAGGCCGAGATTACGCATTTGGAGAAGGACCGGAGAGGGTGCATCGAGCAAATCGATCGTTTGACGAAAGAGCTGGCGAAAAAGGATCCTGACAGTGCTGCGCGGATCACAGCCAAGGACCGGCTGATTGCCTCTCTCGGTAAGAAGTTGAAAGGATTGGAGAAGGATCTGCAGCAGTGCCGGGAAGCGCTGAGCCGGGAAGAGGAAAGGATCAGCTTGAGCGAAAAATCGTCATTGAGGGAAGAGACTGACAAACAGAGGTTGCAGGAAAGCCTCGCGAAGTGCGAAAACCGCGTCGTTGAAATGGAGGCCAGGATTCGACTGGCTGAACGGGAACGGGAGCTGATGAGTGCGAAGCTGGAGGCGCAGAAGAAGGTGTTGGGCCGCCGCCTTGTCAGGATCCTGCGTGCACTCAGGTTATTGCCGTGATCGCGTTGATTTCCATCCGGAAAGGGTCTTTGTTGCCGGTCTCGGCGTCAATTTGCCCGTTTGCTTGTGCGGCGACCTACAAGGCCGCCTTCGCGCAAACGCTTGAGCGCCTTGACACTGGAAAAACCGGGGCCCGCCCCGCATGGATGGGACTGAGCACCCGAGGGGTGTGAACAGATCATCATTTCCGGATGAGCACGAGTCGAGCCGGGGCTCATGCACGAACCTGGTTGGGCTTGTGGAGAAAATTGTGCCGACGGTTAAGGACGAAAATGTTCAACCTGCCTAAAATCAGCATCGTGGTCCCCTCGTTCAATCAAGGGCGGTTTCTCGGGCAAACCCTGGAAAGCATTTTCAACCAGGGCTATCCCGCATTGGAGGTCGTGGTCATGGACGGGGGGTCTTCCGATGACAGCGTGGAAATCATTCAGCGCTTCGCGCCCCGATTGACCTTTTGGCGAAGCGAGCCGGATAACGGCCAAACAGAGGCGATAAACATCGGTGCCCGATACTGCAGCGGGGAGCTGATCGCCTGGTTGAATTCGGATGACTGCTACTGGATGGATGCGTTGTGGACGGTAGCGCGCGTATACCTGAAACATCCGGGCTACGGTTTGTATGTCGGGAACGGCTTGCGCTACAGCCAGAGCGAAGACCGTTACACCCCTTTCTGTCCCCGCCACGTGGCCCTGAATCGGCAGGCGCTCATCGAGGGCCTCGATTACATCCTGCAGCCGTCTACTTTCTTCCTGCGCAGGGCCTGGGAGGAGGCCGGTGGGCTCGACGAGAGCCTCCAGTATTGTATGGATTGGGATATCATCGTCAGGATCGCCCGCGATCGCCCGGCTGTTGCGATCAACGAATTCCTCTCGGTCAGCCGGGAATACGGCGAGACCAAGACGGCCAGCGGAAAGATGCGGCGTGCGATCGAGATCCTCGATCTCGCCCGGGTGCACAGCCGAAAGGACGTGACGCCGGGCGCCCTGTTCTATTTCCTCGAGACCCTGCTCGATGCAGGGAACGATGCCTGCCTCGAGCGCCTTCGCCCCCGATGCTTCGAGATGATGGGGGCCATCGGCGACCATTTTGCAGCCTGTTACGGCAACCGGGACGGCTTTCCTGAAAAGGGAGACCCAGGGGACATCTGCTACCTTCCTTTCCCAGGGGCCGGCGTCCCATCTTCTCCCGTCGGATTGTCCGAAGACCGTCTGCCTGCCATCAGCGTCGTGACACCTTCCTACAATCAGGCGGAATTCCTGGGTCGTACCCTCGACAGCCTCTGCGGGCAAGGGTATCCCCAGCTGGAAATGATCGTCATCGACGGCGATTCAACCGATGGGAGCCAGGAGATCATCCGGTCCTATGAAGACCGCCTTTCCCACTGGGTATCGGAGCCGGACGCCGGGCCTGCCCAGGCTATCAACAAGGGGTTCGCCCACGTCACCGGAGAGATTGTCGGCTGGCTGAATTCAGACGATTGCCTGTCTGCCGGGGCCTTGTGGGAGGTTGGAAAGGCCTTCGCGGAGGATCCGGAACTAGACCTGATCTACGCGAATGCGCTCTATATCGACGAACACGATCAGATCTTTCTTGCCGATCACGGGCACCAGAAGACGGGGGTGTACTACGGCCGGATGCAGCCGCGTGAACTGGTTCCCGCCTACTGGAAGTATGTTCACGCCGTCCCTCAGCCGACGGTGTTCTTTCGACGGCATCTGTTGGAGCGTTGCGGATCGCTGGACGAGAGCTATCATTTCATTTTCGACTTCGAGCTTTTTTGGCGTTTTATGCAGGTTGCGAAGATCCGGAAGATCGAAAAGGTCCTGGCCTTCTATCGCATCCATTCAAAGGCGAAGACCAGTGACTGGGGGAATTTCGAGATCGAGCTGTACCGGTTCAGCCGCCCATGGTGGCCGTCCATCGGAACGCCTGAGTACCGTGCCACCCTTCAGGACTTCCTGGCTCATTTCATGCAGCGCAAGTACGCTGGGTTGCCCCAGGGTTTCAGATACTCCTGGGTGAAGTTTTGGGCGGGGCTCTCGATCAGTATGCACATCGGGAACCCTGAGAAATGGCGTTTCCTGAGGCCGAAGCCGCAGGCGCTGAATGGGTCGGGGGCAACGGGCACTGGCAGCGGCGCGGGTTCGGGGTGCAGTGTTGCGCCGCCCTGCCCCGGCGCAATGGAGCTTTCGCTGCCAGGGCGCAGCGACGACGCCTGGCCCCTGCCTGAACGGGGCGCCATGCGATACCGATCCTTTTTCTGCTCATTTCAGTTTCCGCGCTACCCGGGTCACTCCGGCGGTGAAATAAGGGACTTCCACATTCTGAGGCACCTGTTGGGCTTCAGCACGGTCGCGTTTTTCGCTCTCTACGAAGGAGGCGATGACGGGCGTACGCCTGCTTTGGAGCCTTTTGTGGAGCGGTTGTTCGTCGGGAGCCATGCGGTTGAAGATCAGCGCACCCTTTGGGGCTCCACAGCCAGCTTTCTCCGGGGCAGGCAGATTCCCGTCTGTGCTATGCGCTACCACTACGATGTCCATGAGCGCTTTCCGCGGGTCCATACGCAGATCGCCCCTGTGCTGCAGGCCGCCCTCTCCGAAAACCAGCCTGATTTCCTTTTCGTGAGCCCTCAGAGCAACCCTGTGGCGATGGCCCTCGATGTGAAGCCTTTGAAGACCAGACTTATTATGGGTTCCTATGATGTAGAGGGCGTCCGAATGCGCCGGCTGGCAGAATCCCAGCGGGGGATCAGGCGCTTGGCCGCCGCTTGGGAGGCGCAGCGCGCGAAGCGCTTCGAGCAGGAGAACCTGGGCCTGTATGACGGCATCATTGCGGTGAGCGACCTTGACAAAAAGATCTTCATCGAAGAGTATGAATTCCCCGAAGAGCGGGTCCTTGTGGTGGACAACGGGGTGGACCCTTCCTATTTCCGGTATCATGAACGAACGGCTTTGCTGGAACACCCTGAGATCGTCTACACCGGCAGTTTCACCTATCCGCCCAATCGAGAGGCCGCCTGGCGGTTGATCAGGCGGATCATGCCCCTTGTTTGGAAGGAACTTCCGGAAGCCCGCCTTTGGGTCGTGGGGCAGTCACCCGGCCCGGATCTGATGGAAGCCGGCGACGGGAGGCGGGTTCTGGTCACGGGCAGGGTGGAGGATGTGCGCCCTTATTTGACGGCCGCGGCGGTCGGATGCGTTCCTCTTCTTTCAGGGTCCGGCACGAAGTACAAGGTGCTCGAGGCCATGAGCGCGGGGATGCCCCTCGTCTGCTCCCCCATCGCCGCCGAGGCGCTGGAGGTGGAGAACGGGGTCCATCTGCTGATCAGGGAGAGTGACGAGGACTTGGCTGAGGCCATCGTGAAGTTGATTCGTAACCACGAGATCGCCCTCGCCATGGCACGAAACGCGAGGCAATGGGTGGAGAAACGCTACGCCTGGGAGGCCGTGCTGCCCCGTTTGGATGGGTGGCTCGATGCGCTTGCCGCTATGCCTCGTCTGGTGGAAGCGTCTGGCGGGACGAGGCGGATTTGAATTGAAACGAGCACTCATCCTGGGGATAGGTGGACAGGACGGGTATTATCTGACCCGCCTCCTGAGAGAGAAGGAGTACGATATTTGGGGGGTGCTTCTGCCTCAGGATTTGACGCAGACGGCCCTCGAATCGCTGCGCGATGACGTGGTGTTGATGCAGGGGGACATCTCCGACGAAGTCTTCATGGCGCGCGTCCTGGAGGAGGTGCGGCCGGCGGAGATCTACAACCTGGCCGGGATCAGCTTCATTCCGCTTTCCTGGGAACAGCCCGGCCTTGTCGGCCGTGTGAATGGCGCCGCTCCAGGGCAGATCCTGGAGCTGATCCGGACCAATCTGCCCACGGCCCGGTTTTTCCAGGCTGGAAGCAGTGAAATGTTCGGCCATGATCCTTTCGGCTCCCCTCAGAACGAGAAGACGCCGTTCCGCCCCGACAACCCCTATGCCTCTGCGAAGGTGTTCGCCGCGCACCTCGTACGCAACTACCGCGAACACTTCGGGTTGTTCGCCTGCACGGGCATCCTTTACAACCACGAGTCGCCGCGCAGAGACCCCCGGTTTGTGACCCGCAAGATCACCCAGGCCGCAGCCTGCATTTCACGCGGAAGGTGCAAAGATCTCGTACTGGGCAATATTCATGCCCGAAGGGACTGGAGCTACGCCGGAGACACGGTCAGGGCCATGTGGTTGATGCTTCAGGCCGAGAGCCCGGCGGACTATGTCATCGGATCCGGCACGCTCAAGAGCATCACCGATGTGCTCGAAATCGCCTTTGAGGCGGTCGGACTGGATTGGCGCAGACATGTGCGCTCGGATCAGAGCATTTACCGGCCGCTCGAAACGCGGCCCCTCTTGGCTGACCCATCGAAGGCCCGCAGGGAGTTGGCCTGGGAAAGAGAGGTGTCCTTTGAGGAGTTGATCCGCATGATGGTTGAGGCGGATCTTGAACGAGAGGCCTCGGAAGAAGAATAGATGACCAAGAAAAGGTTCATTCGAATCGGCGAAAAATGTTTTCAACGGATTGTACCACGTTGTTCGCTAGGAGTAACCATGTCCCGTGCCAGTGTCATTTTTGTCGTTTTCTTGCTGTCGATCGGTGCTTCCATGACGGGCTGCAGCGATGGGAAAGAGGAGCCCGCATCGAAAACCCGGCAAACTGCTCCGGCAGCGGTGCTTCCCCATGTCATGACAACCTTCGCGCAGGAGCTTGCCGTGGTCGGGGAGGCCCCCAAAAAGGCGGCCGCGGGGGCGGTTGTCCCCCTGATCGTCCGCGTAAAAAATGCTTCAGAGCAGGTTTGGCCCGCAAAGGGCGTCTCGCCGGAGGATGTCGGAAACCGCATCCGTCTGGGCGCTTATTGGGTGTCAGCCCAAGGGAAGCAGCTCCCCGAGGAAGGGTACGCTCTCTTGACGGAGGATCTGAGGCCTGGCGAATCGGCGGAACTCGCGCTCGAGATCAAGGCCCCCGATGCGAGAGGTGTGCATGTGCTTCACGTCTCGATGCTGCAGGAGGCGGTGGCCTGGTTTTCCGCCAAGGGTGCTGAAGGTCTGGATATCCCGATGATGATCGAATAACCAACGGCAAAGTCGGCCATCCGGAACCTCCTTTCCGGATGGCCTATTTTTAAGTATCCCGGGCCTATTCTATCCGTATAAAAGTCAGAGGCGGACGCTTTTCGCGGCGGCCGTATGCATCCTTTTGCCGCCTTGGGGGCAAATGAAGGCGGCACTCCGACGAAAAGGGGCGGCATGATGAAGGTGTCCATTATCGTTCCCTGCTACAACGAGTCCTCCACCATTGAAGAGATCCTCAGCGCTGTCGATCATTCACCCGTTCACGACAAAGAAGTGATCGTCGTGGATGATTTTTCGACCGACGGGACGCGCGAAAAGCTCCAGCGCGGCATTGCAGCGCGGGTCGACAAGGTCATCTATCATGACCGAAATTCAGGCAAAGGAGCGGCTATCCGGACCGGCATCGCCGCCGCGACCGGAGATGTGATCATCATTCAAGATGCCGATCTGGAGTACGACCCGCAGGAATACCCGAGACTGCTTCAACCCATTCTGGATCAACGCGCCGATGTGGTCTATGGCTCCCGCTTTCTCTCGGACGGCCCCCACAGGGTGGTCCATTTCTGGCATCGCCTGGGCAATGGTCTCCTGACCCTCCTTTCGAACATGTTTACGGGTATGGCTCTGACCGACATGGAGACCTGCTACAAGGTTTTTCGCAGGGAAGTGATTCAGGGCATCCGCATCGAGGAGGACCGCTTCGGCTTCGAACCGGAGATTACGGCCAAACTGTCCAGAAAATGGAAGCGCGAGGGGTTGCGGATTTACGAGGTGGGAATATCCTACTCCGGGCGCAGCTACCGGGAAGGCAAGAAGATCAATTGGCGCGACGGGGTGCGCACGGTCTACTGCATCCTGAAGTACAATCTCTGGCAATAGGCTCAAACCGCCGAGATTCATATGCGATTAAAAAACCGTTTTCCTCATTCATCGCAATGTTCGACTGAACCTCCAAGCCAATACATACAATAGGCTCAATGCTATTGATCTGTAGTGGTATAAGTCTTTAAAAAATAATCATTTCTAAGGCAATATCTCACTAACTGCAATCTCTGTAACGAGAATACTCAGAGATCTATTATCGGTAACATATGGCATTACGCCTTTATCATGAATTATAAAACTGATTTTGTGACGCCCTTCTTTAAATGGTATAGGATTAAACACGATTTTCTGATTCGTACCATCAAGGTCTTTCTGCTCGACAAATTGTTCTCCAATAAAAAGATTAAGTTTGCCCTTCACTCCATATAGAATAGAAATTTCGAAAACTAAATCGACATCTTGAAAAGCTTCAACAATTAAATTTCCCTTAGGCTTCATCCAACGTACAACATCGTTAGTATCTAATATTTCAGTTTTATACCAGCCATCAGCTAAAGTAACGTATGAAGAGCCATTCTTCACAAGAATACTGTCATCAAAATAGCATTTCTCAGCAAGTTGATTATAATTTATAACAATATCATTAATTTTCTTGGATTGAATGGGCATCACCCGCAGCGAATTTGGCGGTAGGGCTTCAGAAAAATCACATCTCTTAGTACGTCCGAAGTAATTGACCGTTTGAACACATATTCCGCTTCTATATTTGGGACGGCCATTTTTGCTGCCAGAAAGGGATTTGTAAGAAAATGCAATTTCATGAACGCCAGGAGTCAAATTAAAATCGGATATGCTAATCGATTCTTTTGATTCATTAGCAAATGATTTTTCATAAATTTTTTTGCCACAAAAAGTGGCAGTTAGAGTTCCACGAATTGGAACAAGACAGTCAAATTTTAATTGAATTTTATCATGAACAGTGGACGCTACTATTATGCTGAATTCGTTTTCAGTCCACCGATATGGTGTGTCTTTTCTCTCGAGGTGTAGCCAAGACCAACCATTTCCAAGTGTCACGAGAAAAGGTGCTGATTTAATAAGTTTATAATTTTCGTTGCCCCAGACAACGGATCCGGATGTGCAATGATTAATAATATCGCATCCATATCTAGGAACGATATTGTATTCGCGTAAATTGTCTGCTGAGTGCACACCCCAGAGCTTAAAATAGCGAGGCATAACTAAATGTTCAATGTTTATTTTCTCGCGTGAGAGCCAATATGAAGCCCACATAGCTGGAATATCAAATGGAATACAAGCCCCAATGGTCCTCTTAGGGGTAGTCGCATTTCCCTCCAGAACTTCAGATAGTCCGCCAATGTCGCCTGAAAGAGCGATATCATTAATAGTTGTGGTATTAAAAATCTTCTGGTTTTGTCTGCGTATGAAAAACCCATTATTGATAATCAAAATAACAGCCAAGACGATGTTGATAAATTGAAAAAATAAATTGAATTTATGTGAAAAATTTAGAGAAATTGGAAAAAACATAAATATAAAAGGACATGACAGAAGTAATGTCTTCTTAATTCCATAAGAATATCCTATGTAACGAAAATATTGCATACTTAAAAATGTGAAGCAGATGACAGACACAAGCATCAATATTCCGTAATGGTAATCGTGATCGCTTGCAGCAAATTTCGCATTAATATATAGTAAAAGGATGAAAACAAAGAGTAGAGAATAAATCAAAATGGGATTAGTAAGGTTCCATCCAGTAAGTAAAGTGGCAAGATCAGCAAAGACATTTTTGCCAATGACCACATCGCCACCATGAGAGATGCTTCCGCTAAGTATGCCAAGCCTATTGTAAAATACCTTAAAAAGGCGGCCGTATGCAGGTAAGTCTATTGCTACAGCTATAACGACTGTAGTAAGTATAAAAATAATATTTTTAAAATAGCATTGTTTATAAAGTGACAATTTGAAAAAAATTATTATTATATAACTGACGATAATGTAAGAAATTAGTGGTAAATATTCGGGATAGCAACTGACTATCAATGTAAACAATGAACTGCTGGCAAAAAGTATCACATAATTAAACTGATGATGGAAATTGCAAACTAAATAAATCATTGGTATTGCGAAGAGAAGCCCCGCGCTATTAGGATAGTATCCACCAAGAAATACCGACGTGTAACATGCTGCAGTACTTAATAGAATTCCTTTAATGATAGTTGTTATTGGAGCGGTTGAACCCATTGAGATTGGAATAGTCATAGCGATCAAAAATATGATAAAATAAATTGCGAATGCTGTTCCATGAAACACATAAAAAGGATCTGAAAAAAGAAGAGTGGAATTAAAGGCAAGAAGAAATTCTAAACCCATTCGTGTTCCATAGTATTTGTAAACATTTATTGCGTTATGGTAGCCGTTAATGAATGCATTTTGATTTTCTTGGTATGTCGTTAAGTCAGCAGCATAGGACGCGTTAGAGACATGGTAGAAGTTGTCAACGCTATGGGGGTATACGAAGTCTCCAGCCCCTAGGAAGAGAATGTTATGAAATATTACTAGTGTGAAGGTTGTTGCAAGTAGGAATATTACGGCTTTATGTTTCGACAGAGAGAAAGTCAACTTATAATTCTTGAATAAAATTACATATATGAAAATTGCGATTGAGAGTGCTAGGCATGCCCAAGATGAAACCTTGCACCCTATCCCAAAGTAGGAAAGATTTTCTGTAACTATTATAATTAATGCTGCACCGAGTACGGGTGAGAAAATAAAAGGAAAGTGATGTATATGTGGGAATTTTTTTTGTAGTGATATGGACAGGCCAATTCCCATAAAATACCATAAAATGTATATTGCAATAGCATAATGTAGGCTAAGTAGATACATTGTCTCACCAGCGGGAAAATTAGTTTGTTGAACAAAATGGAATATTTCATGCAATTATATATATTGAATGCATAACTACATACTGTTTAGCATATGTGCCTTGTCGTGTTGGTATTGAAAATGTGTAGAATATAACATAAAGTTTGAGAAGTGAAAAGTAGTTTATATTTGTTTTTTAAATATTTTCGAAATATCTATGTGTAAGTAGAAAAATGATTAGAGGTATCAGGAATGCGGCAATTTTCGCTGCATAAAATTGCGTGCAGGGAGTTTCTGCTGGGGATGCTTACTTCTAATAGAATGTCTTATAAGAGAGACACCTATTAGCTAATTGCTAATTTATGTTTTTGAAAGGTTGGTATTGCGATATTGATTTATGCGATTTAATCGATAAGTTTTTTTATTTTTAGGTTTTATGATAATAAGTCTATTGGATGACTCGCTGCGAGTTTGTATGTTGTGGAAAGTAAGCGAATGGTGAGTTAAATCATTTATGGTGTCGGTGGCGTTTGGATGGGTACGTTTGCATTAATTTTATGTTTAAATCAAGATTTGATTTGTTTCTGTTTATACTGTTTGGTTTTTAAGGGTAGATGAGGAGGAAGAGGGATTTGATGGGGACTGTTAAGAAAATCGTAAGCAAAGAGAGGCATATTTTTATATATAAATGTAGGAATTGGATGATAGATGCGGAAGTTGCCAATAAAATATTATATTTGTCTCAAGATCACTGAAAGGAATTCTTCGGAGCATGTTGTTAGTAAAAGGGGAGATCCCTTGAGGCTAAACAAAACGTAAAAGGAAAGAAGGCGGGCGCGGGGATGGAAAATTATGGAGTCTGGAAAGGGTTTCATGTGTGGATTTTGCGGTAAAGAAGAATCCCCAAGGCTACTCCTAAGACCTCCATGAGTGTCCATGAAAAGCGTAGGACCAAAGCCAGGATGAGGGCCTCGGGTCCGGGTAAGAAGGGGGCGAGGAGGGCGACCGTGGCGGTTTCACGGATACCCAAGCCTCCTGGGGTAAAGATGGAAAGGAAGCCTATGAGCCAGGCTGCGATGAGGGCGCAGGGAAGTGCAAAGGCCGAGGTGTCGAATTGCAATTCGAGGCTGGAGGCGAGGACGAGGCCTGAGAGGCCGTAGCTGAACCAACCAAGGGAATACAGGAGGGTGAGGCGTAGGGTAGGGATTCGAGCAAAGTCCGGGTCCAGAGGAGGACGCTTGAGAAGGCGTAGCGCCATGTTTAGTGAGTAAATGATTAAATTGGGACGGGCCGCCAGAAAGAGGAAGAGGAGAGTCGCCGATACGCATAAGAGAAGGACGACCGGACTTTCCCGCTTGAGGAAGAAGACGGCTGGCATGAGGGCAAAGGGCAAGGCCCCCATGACGGTGAAAGACTGCTCAAGCATGAAATAAGCGAGCGCATGCCCTCTGGTGACTCCATTTCGAAAGAGGAGTTCAGTTCGGGCCATCGGGAGAAACACTCTGCCGGGGATGTATTTGCCCAGGTTGGGGATGAGCCATATGGCTGCGGCTTTCCAAAAGGTGCATTGCAGCCGTCGCGTGGTGAGGAGGAAATGCCATCCAAGGACAAAAAAGGCAAATGTTCCCAAAAGGAGCAGAAAATGGACGGACGTTAGAAATGGATGCTGGAATAGTTTGAGGACAAGAGACCAGTCTGTTTGATCATGAAAGCGATAGAGGATCCAGGATAAGAGGGCAACGGTGGCGATATAACCTAAGAGATTGAGGAGTTTTTTGTTCATGTATGCGAAGGACGGGATACAGGGTAATTTTGCGATGCGATGACAATCGTGAACGGAAAGCTTGTAGTTGCGTGAAGAATCTTGAGATGCCTGCTGATGAAACGGATAAATCCTTTATGTGTCCATGTGTTGACATGTTCTGGGTGGTTGCCCAACCTCGAAACGTCTCTGCCGCGTAAGAAATTGAGCAGGCGAAACCATGGTTCCCAGGGTACGGTGAGAAGGAAATAGCGGCTCTCAAGTTGTTTCAGCTGCGTAAGACAGAAGGCAGGTGACGGAATGTGTTCCAGGACCTCAGAAGCAATGACTAAATCGGGACGAAAACTTGTTAGGGGATGAACAAGGATATTGCGGTGCAGGAACCTATATCCCGGATTGAGTTCGGAGGCGTAGGTTATGGCTTCTTTGCGTATATCCACGCCCAGAAAGGATTGGGGCTGAAAATACGCGGATCGTTTGCGCATTTCAGCAAGGAAATATCCCTCCCCGCAACCGAATTCCAAAACGCGATCGAACGAAATAAGCGATAGTTCAAAGGTAATTCGATCAAAAAACCTGTCCAAAAGAAACTTTTGAATAGGATTTTTATTGGTATATTTTTGCAGATTATTTCGTTTTACGTTCATTGTCCTGATTGGAGATGGATTGGATTACCTCTGATTACATACTGAGTATGCTTTCTGATCGAATTTGTCCGCCGGGAAAAGATATCAATTTGGAACTACAGGGTATCAATATATAAATCTGTTGTAAAAGCATATATAAGGAGAGAGGTATTGCGAGAATCGCAGATACGCCCTAGGAAGCATTGAGAATACGTTCTACTACGTCTGATGAAGAGTGCGATTGATGGCCGAACGTGATCATTTCACCAATCAAGCCGATGGAGATGCTTTGCACGCCAAGAATAAGCAACAGAACGCCAAGGTTCAAAAGAGGCCTTCCGCCTATGGGTTCTCCGGCTGCCCAAAGGAGCGTCAGATAGAGGCAGATAAACATGCCTGACATGAAAAGTGTTAGACCAAGGGCACCGAAGAAATGCATGGGGCGGCTCAGAAAACGGGTCAGAAATACGATGGTGATGAAATCGAAGAGGCCGTGAAAAAAACGCTCGAGGCCGTACTTCGAGCGGCCGTAGGGCCGTGCGTGATGTTCTACGGGGATTTCGGCCACTCTGAAGCCCATGGCGTGAGCGATGGCCGGGATATACCGGTGCAAATCACCGTAGAGTGTAAGCCGCTTCACCAGGACGGAGCGGTATGCCTTGAACCCGCAATTGTAATCGTGGAGGGCAAGACCCGAAAATTTCGAGATCATGAAATTAAACAGTTTGGACGGCAGGTTTTTGGATAGAACCGGGTCCTTGCGTTGTTCCTTCCATCCTGAGACGAGGTCATAGCCTTCGTCGAGCTTGACCAGAAATCGCGGGATCTCTTTCGGATCGTCCTGCAGGTCGGCATCCATCGTGAAGACCACTTCACCCCCCGCAATCCTGAAGCCTTCGTGCAGAGCGGTGGATTTGCCGAAATTGCGCCGGAATTTAATCCCTTTGACCCTTGGATTCTCTTCGCAAAGGGATTGGATAATCGAAAAAGAGCGGTCGTTGCTGCCGTCGTCTATGAAAACAATTTCCCACTCATGGCCCGTTTCCGAAATATGTTCAGAGATACGGGTGTATAGTTCACGGAGGCTCTTTTCCTCGTTGAAAACGGGGATGACAAATGAAATCATCATGGGAAGGTTTCGGGGCACCCAGCCAAAGGCACCCACAGGCTGACTCAGCCTTCGGATGCAGGTTTCGAAAACGGAATGCCGGCGCATTTAAAGGGCACCGGTGAGAGGAAAACGCGACACATGCCCGGGCACGGTTCACGGGCGGTTGAGACTTCACTGCTTCAAAATAGCGCTTTCTAGCACGTTTCCCAGGTTTTCGCAACAGCTTCCGCCGAGGGGGCATGGGAAGCTGTTTCCGAGAGGGGATTGCGCGGGCCCGTCGCATTGCGGGACCGGTGCTTCTCTCCGGCGAAATGCCTGCAAGATGGATCTTAGTCGTTGCCAAGCCGAGATTTTCCCCCTATAAATAGGGCGAATGTCGCGAAAGGATCGCTTTGTGGCTTGCCGTGAGGTTGAGCCTTGTTTTTTGGTGGAAATTGCATGTTGACCAGGTGGGCGAGGGATGATGAAAACAGCGATGATCACAGGGATTACCGGACAGGATGGGATGTACCTGGCGGAGTTTCTGCTGCAGAAGGGGTATACGGTCCATGGATTGAAAAGACGTTCGTCTTCTTTCAACACGCGCAGGATAGACCATCTTTACCGTGACCTGCATGAAGAGGGGGTCCGCTTTTTTATGCATCACGGCGATCTGACGGATGCGACGAACCTCATCCGCATCATCCAGGAGGTTCAGCCCGACGAGATATACAACCTTGCGGCCCAGAGCCATGTCCAGGTTTCATTCGAGACCCCCGAGTATACGGCCAACGGGGACGCGCTCGGGACGCTGAGGCTGCTGGAGGCCATCCGAATCCTCGATCTGTGTGAGAAAACGCGCTTCTATCAGGCGTCCACCAGCGAGCTGTATGGCAAGGTGCAGGAGACTCCTCAAAGCGAAAAGACACCTTTCTATCCCCGCAGCCCTTATGCCGTGGCGAAGCTTTACGCGTACTGGATTACCGTGAACTACAGGGAGGCCTATGGCATGTTCGCCTGCAACGGCATCCTTTTCAATCACGAGTCTCCTGTGCGGGGCGAAACCTTCGTGACGCGGAAGATCACCCGTGCGGTGGCGCGGATCAAGCTCGGGCTCCAGGAGCAGTTTTACCTGGGCAATCTCGATGCCCGGAGGGATTGGGGCTACGCGGGCGACTACGTCCGGGCCATGTGGCTGATCCTGCAGCAGGAAAAGCCGGATGACTACGTGATCGCGACGGGTGAAAACCACTCGGTGAGGGAGTTCGTCGAGTGCGCCTTCCGAGAGGTCGGCATGGATCTGGTGTGGGAAGGAAGCGGTATAGACGAGGTCGGCATCGAAAAAGCGACCGGCAAGGTCCGGGTGAGGATCGATGCCCGTTATTTCAGGCCTACCGAAGTCGATACGCTGCTCGGCAATGCAGCCAAGGCGCGCGAAGAACTGGGGTGGGCGCCCAGGATGCCCTTTGACGAACTTGTGAAGGTCATGGTGCGGGAAGATCTCAAGGAGGCCCAGAGGGATCAACTGTGCGGAAGCGCAGGATTCCGAACCTACAATCGTTTCGAATAAGCCGTCTCCATCAGGAAATGGTCTTTTTTGCCAATCCCGACGTCAATCTGCGTTTTTCCCTGTGTGGCTGCGACCCGGAGGTCGCCGCCACACAAGCGCCTGATCTCCTCTATACCGGCTGAAAATCATCCTGTGTGGATTGGGGGCCTGGTCGTTCCGGAGAGTACAGGCCTTTCCCGGAGGCCTTGGGGTCGTGGAGTTCATGCTTTATGGAGCAGGCTTGCCGCGTGGCATGGTTCCCCCATAACGGTTTTGCGGCTGCGGGATGATGCTGTGGGTTTCATATGTGAGAGATTTTGCTGAGAACGTTGACTGAACCAGAAGAAGCGGATGCTTGATGAAACATGAGTTTATCTTCCCCTGATACCTTAGAGAAGGCTGCCGTTGATGTGGTGATCGTCAACTACAAGAGCACCGATCTCCTGAGTCAGTGCCTGGATTCTATCCAGACGGTAAGTGGAGATCTGAGATGCAAGGTATTTGTGGAAGACAACAGCGAAGACGATGACATCGATCGAATCGCCGAGAAATTTCCGGCAGCCAGCATTGAAAAAAACAGAAGAAACATCGGGTTTGCGAAGGGGGTCAACAAAGGGTTGGCCTTGTGCACGGCGCCCTACGTCCTGGTTTTGAACCCGGATACGGTTGTGCATCCGGGTTTTTTTGAAACGATGCTGCATTATATGGAGAGGCATCCCGACATTGGGATCCTGGGCCCGAGGATCCTCGATCATGATGGATCCGTTCAGGGCTCGGCACGCGGTTTTCCTACCCCGTTGACGGCGTTTTTCGGGCGCCGCTCCGTTTTTTCAAGGCTTTTTCCCAACAATCGGATTACACGCGAAAATGTTCGGACGATGGATTGCGACGGTCAAACGCCCATGGAGGTGGACTGGGTCTCCGGTGCCTGCATGGTCGTGAGACGGTCGGCCTTCAAGACAGTCGGGTATCTCGATGAGCGTTTTTTTATGTACTGGGAGGATACCGACTGGTGCAGGCGGATGTGGGCGAACGGGTGGAGGGTCGTTTATCTGCCATCGGCCTCCATCACCCATTTTGTGGGGGGGAGCAGCGAAAGGAATGTTTTCGGTTCGGTGCTCGCCTTTCATCAAAGCAGCTACAAACTCTTTGCGAAGTACTTGAGCCCTTCGCAGGCATTCTTCAAACCGCTCGTGTTTATCGGCATCATCATACGATGTCTGTTTGTCTGCACTTTTCAGGCGTTGAGCAGAGGAGGGCGGCTTCTCAGGAGAAAAGGAAACGCATGGGGATCGAAACGGGGTGGCGGGCTGCAGGATGGAAAGATCCGAATCGTGCGGTTTATCGCGCGTCTGAATATCGGCGGCCCGGCGATCCATGTCCACCTGTTGACCCGCGACCTCGATCGGGCACGTTTTGCGACAACGCTGATCACCGGGAAGATATCGCGTCAAGAAGGGGACATGGGGTACCTTTTTGTGGATTTGCCCGAAAAGGTGGTTTTCATTCCTGAACTGCAGCGCGAAATCAGCCCTCTCATGGACATTCTTGCTTTCCGCAGCGTGCTGAAGGTCCTGCACCTGAGAAAACCGCACATCGTCGACACCCACACCGCCAAGGCAGGGACCACGGCGCGACTCGCAGCGATTTTTTACAACCTATTCAGCCGGAGAAAAATCCGGATGGTTCATACCTTCCACGGCCATGTTTTCGAAGGGTACTTCAGCAGGGTGCTTTCCGGTTTGTATGTCTGGATCGAGCGGTTGCTCGCTCTGCGAACGGATGTCATCATAGCGATCAGCCCCTCACAGAAGAAGGATCTGGCGTATAAGTTCCGCATAGCGTCCGCTGAAAAGATCAAGAGCGTCCCCCTCGGTTTCGACCTGACGCCATTTCTCCGGAGCGGCGAACGGAAAGGCCGGTTCAAGCGCGGCCTCGGATTTTCAGAGGACACAGCCCTTGTCGGCATCATTGGACGCTTGGTGCCGATCAAGAATCACCGCCTGTTTCTGGAGGCGGCCAATCGCTGCATCAAAGAAAAAGGGATGGATCATCTGAGATTCGCTGTCATCGGCGATGGCGAGATGCGCATCGGTCTCGAAACCTATTGCAGAGAACTGGGAATCACCCCCTATGTCCGTTTTACGGGATGGCTCAGGGACTTGACCGAGGTCTATGCCGATCTTGACGTTCTGGCGCTGACCTCGGATAATGAGGGCACCCCGGTTTCCATGATCGAAGCCATGGCTGCATCGGTCCCTGTCATCGCCACGGATGCCGGCGGTGTCGTCGATTTGCTGGGAAAGCCTGTCAGGAGCATCCCAAACCGCGGATTTACCTTGTGTGAGCGGGGGGTTCTGTGTGCGAAAGGGGACTCGAGGGGTTTCAGCAACGGCTTGACGTATTTGCTTCACAATGAGGACCATACGCGGGAAGCATTCGCCCGCGCGGCCAGATCCTTTGTAATACGCCGGTTTTCAGAGGAAAGGCTCTTGCGCGATATGGAAGAGCTTTATCAGGGCCTGGTGGAGCGTCCGTCCCATTGATGCCGCCGGCTGGTTTCTGAAAGGGATTCGGGTTCCGTGTTCTCGAACCGCAGGAGGCGTTCCGCCTCGGCGCCGGGGCTCTTTCGAGAGGGGCGAGGCGTTCGGTGATGACGGGGATTTTCCGCCTAAGGGATGCAGATCGAGAACGGGTGCAGCGGCGGCACTCGAGTTGATGCACAGTCAATCCTCCAAATCGGCAAAGGTGCATGAACAAGATACTCGACCGCTATCTGGCCAACGAAATGTGGCCGCCCTTTTTTTCCAGCCTGGTCGTGGCGGTATTCATCATCATTGCGACCGAACTTCTCCCCATAACGGATCTGATCGTCGGGCAGGGGGTGAAACTCAGCCTGGTCCTCTGGATGATCGCCTACCTGCTGCCGGATATCCTGACGTTCTCGATGCCGGCGGCTGCCCTCATGTCCACGATCGTCGCGTTTCTGAGGCTGTCTTCCGACAGTGAAATCATTGCCATGCGGGCTTCTGGGATCGGCCTGAAGCAGATGTTGCCGCCCGTGCTTTTTCTCTGTTCGGCCGGGATGCTTGCCACCCTGTTGATAACGGTGTTCGCTGTCCCCTGGGGGAACAGCTCTTTCAAAGACACCCTTTTCGAGTTGGCTCAGACGAAGGCGGCTACGGCGATCAGATCGAACGTCTTTTCAGAGCCTTTTCCAAACGTCACCTTTTACGTGAACCGGTTTTCCAGGGCTACAGGGGTGATGGAGGAGGTCTTCGTCGTCGATCGCAGAGATCCGAGGTCCATCAACACCATTGTGGCCAATGAGGGAAAAATCAGCTATCTTCGCGAGAAGCAGATGGTCATGATCCATTTTTCTAAAGGGTCCATCCTGGTTGTCGAAAAAGACATGAGCACTGCAAGGACGATCAAGTTCGAGGCGTATGACCTGAGTGTCGGATTGCAGGACATGATAAGGGCGTGGAGGATGAGAGAAAAAGCACCCAAAGAGCTTTCGGTTCAAGAGTTGGCAATGCAGATCGAGGAAACCAAAGAGGGTGTAAGGCACAACGAGATGGTCGTTGAATTGATGGAAAAAATTACAGTGCCTATAGCTGTGTTTCTTATGGGATTGGTCGGTTTTCCTTTGGGCGCGCAACTTCAGAGCAGAGGAAGATCTATGGGCATCGGAGTGGGTCTGGTGGTTTTCATGGTTTACTATTTATGTCTTGCCGGTGTCCGGAGCCTTTCGGAAAGCGCGACCGTGCCGCCGATGTTTGCCGTCTGGATCCCCAATACCTTTCTTCTCGCATCCTTTATTTATCTTTTTAGAAGAGTGTCAAGAGAGAAGCATTTGCACCTGAATCTGCATCGTTTTTTCAGGGATCTTCAAAAGAAATAATCGATGAGCATCCTACAGCGATATATCATTAAAGAGTTCGCTTACATCTTTTGCTTGTGCCTGATCGGTTTCACAAGTATTTTTTTGATCATTGATTTCATCGGAAAAATCGATAATTTTCTTGAGGTGCATGCAGGATTTTCAGATGTTGTGAAGTATTTCCTGTATAAGCTACCGTTTCTCGCTGTACAGATGACGCCGGCTGCAACGCTTATTTCCGTAGTCATTTTGTTTTCTATTTTGAGAAAGAATAATGAAATGACTGCTTTGAAGGCCAGTGGAATAAGTGTTTTTCAAAGCAGTTTTCCTCTTCTGATAGCCGCCTTGATCCTATCCTGCTGCGTTTTGGCTTTCTCCGAAACGGTGATACCTATTACAAGCAGTAAAAGCGAAGCGATATGGAATACTGTTGTGAAAAGAGTTGATAGTGAGCGTTCACTTTACAGAAATCATGTGTGGCATCGTGGGACAGACAGGATATGTTATATCCATCGATTTGATGGCAAAAAAAACGAAATGGATCAACCCATATTGTATATATTTGATGAATCGTTTGTGATTACCAAGGAAATTCATGCTGAAAAGGCCATGTGGAAAAATGGCGAATGGGTTGGCCTGAAGGGCATAGAACTGACAAGAAATGAAAACGGATCTTACGATATGGTTCGTTTCAAAGCAATCAATATGCCCATAGAACAGTTGCCTGAAGCGTTTCTGGTTCCAGTGAAAGAGCCGGAGGAAATGACCTATGGTCAGCTCAAACGATTTGCCGAGCAGATCGAAGCGGATGGTTATGACGCCAACGAGTACCTGGTCAATCTTTATCTCAAGGTTGCCTTTCCTTTTATCAATTTCCTGATGATCCTGTGGGGGATCCCGATTGCACTCAGTCTTCCCAAAGGCGGGGCGCCCGCTGCCGTTTCGGTGGGGATAGGGGTCTGTTTTATCTACATCGTCGCCCTCGGCGTCATGCGATCGCTCGGTCTGACCGGTCTGCTGCCACCGTGGCTTGCCGTCTGGTCGGCCAATATCGGCTTCGGCTTCGGTGGGTGCTATGTGCTTATGAGGGTTCGCACATGATCGAGGTTTCATAGAGTGATAGCGTTTATCAGGGAAGGCATGATATCGCTCGAGTATCCCCTGTCGCTCGGTCTTGCGTTTGGTTTGGCCGTTTTCCTGACTCCGCTCGTCAGATGGTTCGCCGTCAGGCATGGATACGTGGCGATTCCACGGGAGAATCGCTGGCATCGCCGGAAGACGGCGCTCCTCGGGGGATGTGCGATTTTTGTGGCCTTGAATGGCGCATGGTCGATGATGGTCTGCCAGCTTGGGTGGCGGGAATTCGGGGCGCCGATTCTGCCGGTGGTGATTTGCGGGGCGGCCATGTTCGGGCTTGGGCTCGCTGACGACCTTCGAGCAATGGCCCCGCAGCACAAACTGGCCGGACAGTTGATCATCACCTCCGCGCTGGTTTACTTCGGATTTCGACTGGGCTGGACGCAATTCGACACGCTGAACCTCTTTCTGACGATTCTCTGGGTGGTAGGGATTACGAATGCATTCAACCTCCTCGACAACATGGATGGCCTGGCCGCCGGCATTGCCTTTCTGGGGGCGGCGTTTCTGGCTCTTTGGCTCTTTCTGGCGCAGCCTTTTGTCCTGAGGGAGCAGACGCTGCTTCTGAGCCTTTGTTACGCCGGCGCCGTCCTCGGTTTCCTGATCTACAACTTCAATCCCGCCAAGATCTTTATGGGCGATGCCGGGAGCCTCTATATCGGCTTCCTGCTGGCATGTTTGACGGTTTCAGGCGGTTCGGCGAGGGCTGCGGAACACGGATTTGTTCATTTGGTGTCCGTGATCGGCGTGCCGGTGATGATCCTGTTCGTGCCGATCCTGGATACGGCCTTTGTGAGCCTGATGCGGAAGCTGTTCCACCGCAGGATCTCCCAGGGGGGAAAGGATCATTCCTCCCACCGCATGGTGGCTATCGGTCTGAGCGAGCGGAAAGCCGTGCTGGTGCTTTACGCATTCGCCGCGGTTTCCGGAGGGCTTGCCCTGGCCATCCACTATGTGGGGTTGGGGCCGGGGATCCTGCTGATCGGTTTGTACCTGCTTCTGGTCGTATTTTTTTGGATCTACCTTGGGAAGGTCAAGGTATATCCCGAGCGGTCGATCCTGGCGGACGTCGAATCAACGAGGCTCACTCCGATATTGGTGAATTTTACCTACCGTAAGGGTATCCTGGCAGTGCTGCTGGATGCGGGGATGATTACCATCGCTTATTACAGCGCCTATCTGTTGCGTTTCGAAGGGCAAGTCGGGGCGAATTTCGATATTTTTCTGAAGTCGCTTCCGATCCTCCTGTCTGCCCAGGTAGCATCCTTTTTTCTGTTCGGTGTATATCAATCCGTCTGGGAGACTGTGGGGCTTAGCGATCTGATCGTTCTTATTAAAGCAATTACGCTCGGATGCGTCGCGACCATGCTTTTCCTATTGTTTGTCTATCGATTCGAAAGTGTTTCACGAGCTGTTTTTGTGATCTATTGGGTTATAATATTTATTATGATTTCTCTTTCACGGCTATCATCCCGTATTTTGGATGAAGTGGTAAAGAAAAGCAAAAAGAACGGTGATCCTGTTTTAATATATGGTGCGGGTGTCGGTGGACAGATGGTTATAAAAGAGATTGAATCCAATTCCGAAATGAATCTGTCGATCGTTGGATTCATCGATGATAATAAAGTTTTGAAAGGCAAACGTATCAAAGGGTATAAAGTAATTGGAACCATAGAAGATTTTGAGTCTATTTTAGCGAAACATAATATTAAAGAAATGATCATTGCTTTTAAAGACATCGATTCGGAGAAACGGAAAGCAATCGGCGATACTTGTGAAAGGTTGAAATCAAATGTCAATATACGGCAGATGAAGTTGATCATAGATTGAATGCCGATTCTTCAGAGGCCCTCGATGTCTTTATTTGCATGCCGGAACCGTGTGCTTCCTTGACATATGCTTTATATTTCGCTATATTCCCGCTATCGGCAACGGGTTTGAGGCCAATCTCGAGAGCAGGCTTCGGCAGGGGAAAATGACCCGGTGAGGTCCCGTTTCTGATTCGTCCCAAGATTCAACACAATCCTATTCTCCTGAACAATTAGATCCTGTTTTTTGCGTGCGGGGTGTCGCTTGGTCCCGGTGGGCCCGGCTTCGCCGCGTCGGCGATACGTGAGTTCATGGCCGGTGGCTTGCCTTCGGGACGTCAAGCGGTCTGCTCTCCTTTCTGATATGGAGATCGGATCGTCTGCCGGTGGTGACAAGGAGAGGCGGGAATTTGAAAGACCCTTTGGAAAATGGTGTGATTGCCGTCATTGGGATGCATCGCAGCGGCACCTCGATGATCGCAGGGTTGCTGCATGCGTGCGGCCTGTTCCTCGGCCCCGAAGACAGGCTGTTGCCGCCGCATGAAACGAACCGGATGGGCTTTTTCGAGCATGAGGATTTCGTGAATATCAACGAACGGATCCTGGCTCATTTCGGTGGTTCCTGGCATGCACCGCCGCCTCTCGAAGGGCGGTGGTATGCGGATCCGGCTCTGGCTTCTCTGGCTGAAGAGGCGCGAGCCCTCATCGCCTCCTTCCCGGTGAATGCATTGTGGGGTTTCAAGGATCCCAGGACGACGATCCTTGTGCCTTTTTGGCGCCGTCTCATTCCAGGTCTGCGGTTTGTCGTCTGCATGCGCGACCCCCTGGAAGTGGGGAGATCCCTGCTTCAACGCGATGATATTCCGGTGCAGCGCGGTGCATGGCTGTGGGAGCATTATGTCACGGCGGCCCTCCGTGGCACGGAAGGCGCGCCGCGTTGCATCGTCTATTTCGATGAATTCTTCAAGATCCCAACCTCCGCTGCCAGGCGGATAGTCGAGTTCTGCCGTCTCGCGTGGCCGGAGGATGCCAAATGGGTCGAGAAGACCATCCGTTCGGATTTGCATCACCAGCAGGTTGGACTGCAGGAGTTTTTCGAAGAGGATGACCTGCCTGCGAGGGTCAAGATCATCTATCTGATGACGCGGGCCGTCTGCAGAGACGGCTATGCAGCGGGGGATGCCGGCGAGGATGATGTGAAAACGGGCCGATTGTCCGCACTCGTTGACTTTGTGCGGCAGATGGGTGAAGAAAACGCGCTACTGCGCACTGAGCGACGGCTGGGTGAGATGATGACGGCCCTGGCAGAGAATGAGCGCGCCTTGGCGGGATCCGTTTCCAAGGTTTCTGCCCTTGAGGAGATAATCTCTCAGAAAGATATGTTTACAGATGACATCAAAAAATTAAACGGGAAACTCCTGGAGGATAAGGAGCGGCAGGTTATTGCGGCCAATGATGCGTTGTCGCGAAAGCAGATCGAATTGGAAGAACTGGCCTCGAGGCACAACCGCATTTTGAGTGAAAATGAGCAGCAGTTGGCGCGAATCAAAAAGGAATATGAAGATATTTTTGCGGATAGAGACAGGCAATTGTCCGAATCGCGGGAGGTCTTGAAGGAAAAGGAAGCTCGGTTTAACGCGTTTGAGAAAGAATCCCGGGATCTGATCTTGAAGAAAGATGCCGAGATTCGGGATAAGACCGCCGCCCTGAACGATTCATATAAGAACGAAGAAAACTTGAAGGTTGAAATCGATAATTTAATTAAGCAAATAGAAAATAAGGAACAAGTTATCAAAAGTCTCATGGAGGAATCAAAAAATCATTTTCTGCGTGTTTCAGAACTCGAAAACAGCGTTCTGGAGAGAGAAAATGAAATAAAAGAAGCAGAACAGGCGATTTCCTTGAAAACCCAGTTGCTGGTCAAGCAGAATAAAGCGATTTTTGCATTATCCGAAAGAACAAGAAATCAGGAAACGGTTTTGAGGATAAAAGATCAGTACTGTAGGAACATCGAAAAGGAAATCCGCGTAAAGATAGAGGTTATTAGAAACCTTGAAAATGTGATTCAGGAAAAAGAGACACAACACTTTGATGATAACGACAGGTTAGTGTCTGCGGGACGGGAAATCGCCGAGTCCAGGGTAAAAGAACGGTCTTTTGAAACGCAAATAGAAAATCTGAATCGATTGATCCGCCTCATGGAAGCGGATGTCGATGAGAAAAGCCGAAAAATAACCGAACTCGAAACCCTTTTGACTGAGCACGCCGAAACACTGCGGAATATTTTCGACTCCCAGTCGTGGAAGGCGGTTCGCTTCTATGGAAAAATCAAGGGGTTTTTCCTTTCCTGAGGTTCCCGGAAGATACCGTCTTAATCGGGGCGGACAGAGGTGATGCGCAGGGTTGAGTATGCCGCTTGGACGGGAATTCCTCTTTAATGTTTATACGGACCTTTCGAAACCCCTGCATGTCGGCAAGGGCAATGTGCTCTATGTCCAGGGCTGGTGCTATCACACGGAGGAACACATCCGCAGTCTGACGGTGATCTTCGACGGCGCGGCGCATCCGGTCAGGAACTTCGGTCTAGCCAGGTTGGATGTCTTCCGTGCGCAATTCGGCATTGCCGACATGCGGGGGCACAGCCTGAACAGCGGGTTTTGGGTGATGATACCCCTGCAGGCGGAGGTCGCCCGGAGAACCGCTGGGCTGAAGCTGAGCGCAGTGCTGGCGGATGGAACGGTCTGCGAGGTGGATGGGGGGCAGGTTCGCCTCGAGCCGGACTTGACAATGGAGCCTGTAGCGGTGCGGGCAGATGCCGCCGAGCCCCTGGTGGCCATCTGTATGGCGACCTACAACCCGCCGGTCGGCTTTTTGAGGCGGCAGATCGAGTCCATTAAAAGACAGACCTACCGGAACTGGGTGTGTATCGTGAACGACGATTGCTCCAGTCCGGAATGTCTTTCCTCGATAGCAGACTGCATCGGCGATGATCCGAGGTTCCTCCTTTTTTCCAATGAATGGAATCTTGGTTATTACCATAATTTCGAGCGGATTTTGACGCGGGTCCCGCAGGAGGCCGCTTATGTCGCCCTTGCGGATCAGGACGACCGGTGGCACGAATCCAAGATCGAGAGGCTGCTGGATGAATTCGACGATTCGACGACCCTTGTATATTCCGATATGAATATCGTCGACGGCCGGGGTAATCTGATTTCGGACACCTATTGGACGACGAGAAAAAACAATTTTTCCCGGCTCGATTTGCTGCTTCTGGCCAATACAGTGACGGGGGCGGCATCGATGTTCCGGCGGGATCTGATCCCTTGCCTGCTGCCCTTTCCTGAAAAGATCGACGATATCTATCACGACCATTTTATCGCCTGTGTCGCTTTGAGCTGTGGCTGCATACGTTATGTGGACGAACCGCTTTATGATTATTTCCAGCATGGTGAAAACGTCATAGGTCATTATGTGAAAACGGGTAAAAAATCACCGTACGTTCGTATCTCACTGATTGATAAGATAAAGTCCATCAAGCAGACCTTGTGTGCGCTGCCTGCAGCTTTGAAGGGGGTTTTTTTCTATTATCAATCTCAATATTATAATAACTTCATAAGAAGAATCATTTTTAGCATTATTATAAAAGAGCGATGTGTTGATATAGATAATAAAAATAAACGCATTCTCGATGGTTTTATCTCGACGGAATCGTCCTGTTGGTATCTCGTTTATCAGGTTGTCCGAAATCGGTTGATGCGGCGCGGTCCGATTACGATGCATTTGGATGGCATTTTGTTGAAGAGTGTCCTGTCCGTCAAATTACTCAAATACTACTACAGGGTTCGCAGATGGTTCATCCCGACTGGTCCTGTTTCCGGTTAGCCTGGGCGCACTGCTTTGATGTCTGCTCCGTTTCGGATGGGCACGATTCAGGTTTTTTTGGAAGGTGATGGGAATGGAAAATGGGAAAGCGGATGAGCAGAAGCAAGTTCAGGTAGAGGATCTCCTATTGAATGTGATGGAGGACCGTGCAGCCGAAGAGCATCCGGCTGTGCGGTTCATCCGCCGTAAGATCAGTCCTCTGAATCTGGATGTACGCGATTCTTTTGTCCCTCGTGTAAACGTGCTCATCGGCATCATCGACTTCAAGTATTTTTTCGGCGGGTATATCAGTGTCTTCAGTCTGGCGAAGCGCCTGGCCCTCACCGGGTATCCGGTAAGGATCATCGTGACCGAGGAATGCTATTTCGAGCCCATGGAATGGTGCAGGAAGATCCGGGACTATGAAGGGCTCGAAGACTTCTTCGATTGCGTCGAAGTGGTGTATGCGCCGGACAGAAAAGATCCGATTCCATGCCATCCGCAGGATGCCATCGTGGCGACGAGCTGCTGGAGTGCCCATATCGCTCATTTGACCATGCGTGCCCTGGCGGGTGATCGCTTCATCTATCTGAGCCAGGAGTACGAACCGATCTTTTATGAACTGGGCTCCCTCCATGTCCTGTCCCGGATGAGCTATGACCTCCCCCACTATGGTATTTTTTCGACGAAGATCCTGATGGATTATCATCGCAGCAATCGGATCGGGCTGTTCCGGGAATCGCCTGAGGAAGGTGAGAAGAACTCCGTCGCCTTCGAGAACGCGATCCTCCGGTTCGATGTCAGCGAGGAGATGCTCAGGGAACGGCCCGTGAGGCGTCTGGTATTCTATGCAAGGCCTGAGACCCATGCGGCGAGAAACTGCTTCGAACTCGGCATGCTCGCACTTTCCGGGGCGATCGCCGAGGGTGCCTTTCAGGGAAAGTGGGAGTTTTTCGGCATCGGATCGCTTCAGTCCTCTCCCAACTGTATCCTGATCGACGAGGCGGGGACCCGCCTCAATCTTCTGCCGAAGATGAGTCTGAACGAGTACCGTGATCTCCTGCCGCATTTCGACGTCGGCTTGAGCCTGATGCTGAGCCCGCACCCGAGCCTTGTTCCCCTCGAGATGGCCGCTGCCGGGATTCGGGTGGTGACCAATACCTTTGAGAACAAAACGGTCGATGTGCTGCAAGGCATTTCTACGAATCTCATCCCGGCCGACCCCACGGTTGAGGGCATTCGTGATGCGCTTATCGAAGCGGCCGCAGGCGTGGAGGATTGGGACGGGCGCATCCGGGGATCACGCGTGAAGTGGCCTCAGGATTGGGATGTGTCGTTCGATGGGGCATTTCTGGAGAAGATGAAAGCTTTCATCGGATGGGAGCCCCCGGTGGGGGCGGCGAGGCAGAAGTCGTCCGCGGCTTCGGCGGGTGATCCGGACCTCGAGCCTCCAGCCGTCGTTCGCTCGCTTGTCAAGCTGATTGCAAGACATCCGGATGCCTTCGTTTACCGGGTCAGCCGCGAGGATGAGATGTACCTCGACAGCCTCGGCCATGTGGGGGAGGATGAGGCGCTGTGGTGGTATTTCAAATCGGGTCTTATGTCGTTTGAAACCATTCAGAAGATTGTGACGGCGTCCCAACGGAGGTTTGAGGATGTCGGAAGCTTCCTTGATTTCGCTTGCGGCTATGGCCGGGTCTCGCGGTTTCTGGTTCAGGTGATGGATCCTCAAAAAATCTGGGTGAGCGATATCTATCAGAATGCCGTCAGATTTCAGGAGCGCTTTTTCGGGGTGAACGGTTTTTTTTCGAAGACAGAGCCTTCAGAGGTTCGGTTTCCAGAGAGGTTCGAGATTGTTTACGTCGGTTCGCTCTTTTCCCATCTGCCCGCCGCCCGGTTCGAAGAATGGCTGATCCGGCTGTACGGTCTGCTCGAGGATGAGGGTGTCCTGATCCTTTCGACCCACAGCGAGAAGGCCGTTCCGCCAGGAGTGCCGCTCGCGGAGGACGGTTTTACCTTTATCCCCTTCAGTGAAAGCCGAAGCCTTTCGAAGGAGGAGTATGGCAGCACTTATGTGCGGAAGGACTGGTTCGAGCGTCTCGCTTCCCGGCTGGGTATGACCAATCTTACCTGCATGGCGGAGGAGTTGTGCGAACAACAGGACATCTATGTCCTTTCGAAACGTTATATCCCCACGCTGAGCACGCTTGTCCCCACCTTCAGGCCGGTCGGGAGTATCGACACGATCACGATTACCGATGATCAAACCTTTTATATGCGGGGCTGGGCGGCTGACCGTCAGACAGGTGCGCCTGTCAAGCAGGTCATGATCTATTGCGATGGGAGTGAGGTGGGCGAGGCGGCCCTGGGTTATGCCCGGACAGATGTCAGGGATTACTTCCAAAGGGATGAATTCGTCATGTCGGGCTGGGAGTTCGAGGGGCGGCCGCCCGTGCTGAACAGCCAGGGGATCTCCCTGCGCGAAGGGATCATCGTTAAGGTTACCGGCTGGGGCGGCGAGACCGGCTATCTGAACGGAATGGGTTTCTGACGGGGGATGTGCCCGGGTGCGCGGGACGAAGGACTGTCATGGATATCGATGAGCGGGACAGGGTGGCCGAGCTCTGGGACCATTCGCAGGAACAATACCGGCGGGATGATCGGGTGCTTTATTGGGAACTCCTGCCGGCGGTTCAGCGCTACCAGAACGAGATGATGACCGGAGATGCCGAAACCGGGTATTTTGATTGGACGCTCCGAGAATTGGAGGCCCGCACCGGGAATACGGGGTTGCGGGGCCTGTCCATAGGCTGCAATGAAGGGGATCCGGCCTGCGAAATGATCCTGTTCGAACGGGGGCTTTTCGAGCGGATCGAAGTGGTGGACATTGCGGAGGGTCTGCTTGAAAGGCAGCAGGGGATTGCGCGCTCGAGGGGGATCGAGGGCATTGACTATCTTTGCCGGAACCTGAATGCCATCGAGATCGAACCGGACGTCTATGATTTCATCTGGGCCGTCGGAACGGTTCACCATGTCGAACGGCTCGATCACCTGTTTGATCAGATCAACAAAGGTCTGCGTTCCGGGGGCCTTTTCATGATGCGGGAATACATCGGTCCGCGCCGCCTCCAATTTACGGACAGGCAGCTGCGCATCGTGAACGAGATTCTGCGCATTTTGCCGGAACCCTATAAAAAAACGGCTGACGGCCGCATCAAGCATCATCTCGAACGATATGATATCGAGGCGATCAAGGCCCATGATCCTTCTGAATCGATCAGATCGGATGAGATCATGCATTTTGCAGCCAAGCATCTCGACCTGATCGAGGTTGCCGAGACAGGCGGGACGATCCTCCATCCCTTGTTGAGCGACATCGCCTTCAATTTCGACCGCAATGAAGCCGGAGCGGGCCTCATCGAGGGGCTGATTCTGCTGGAGAGGATTCTGATCGGAGAAAAGGTCCTTCCCAGCGATTATGTCTTTTGCCTTGCAGGAAAAACGATGAAGTAGAGCGCCGTCCTTATGGTATTCAGTTCCATCATATTCCTCTTCTGCTTCCTGCCGGTTACGCTCGGCATCTATTTCCTGCTGGGAAGAAGAGGGCAGAATGCCTGGCTTCTGTTGGCGAGCCTGGTTTTCTATGCGTGGGGCGAGGTGTTCTATGTCGCCGTCATGCTGGCATCCATCGCCGCCAACTACGCCGTCGGAGTCCTGATCGCCGCTTTCCGCGGCGGTCGTTGGGCGCGTCTCATTCTGGGGATCGGCATCGCCGCCGATCTGGCGATTTTGGTCTTTTTCAAGTACAGCGCGTTCCTGGCCGAGAACCTCTCCTTCCTCATGTCCCCCATCCTCGGGCGGACGGCGGCTGGTATAGATCCCGGCCATCTGCCCCTCGGCATCTCCTTTTTCACCTTTCAGTCCATGTCCTACATCATCGATGTCTACCGTGGGGCTGCGCCGGCTCAACGCAATCCCATGAACATCGGCTTGTATATTGCGTTGTTTCCTCAGTTGATTGCCGGACCGATCGTCCGCTATCACGATCTGGCCAGGCAGATCGTGTCAAGGCGCGTGCGTCTCGCTGATTTCGCCGCTGGAGTGGAGCGCTTCGTATTCGGTCTGGGCAAAAAGGTGTTGATTGCCAACAATGCGGGTGCCATAGCGGACCCTATCTTCGCTGTTTCCACCGGAGATTTGACCGCGCCGGTGGCGTGGCTCGGGATCGTTTGTTACACGATCCAGATCTACTTCGATTTTTCCGGATACAGCGATATGGCGATCGGACTCGGGCGGATGTTCGGCTTCCGTTTTCTCGAAAACTTCAACTACCCCTATGTCTCCCGATCCATGAGGGGGTTCTGGAGACGTTGGCACATCTCGCTTTCGACCTGGTTTCGTGATTATCTCTACATTCCTCTTGGAGGCAGCCGGAAAGGGCCTCTCCGCACCTATGCGAATCTGGCGACGGTCTTTTTCCTGGTGGGCCTCTGGCACGGCGCGAGCTGGAATTTCGTGGTGTGGGGGCTCTTTCACGGGACATTCCTGGTGTTGGAGCGCCTGGGTTTCGGCTCCGTGCTCGAGCGCTGCTGGCGGCCGATCCGACATGGGTATGTTTTGGCGGTCGTTATGAGCGGCTGGGTGTTTTTCAGGGCCGAGACGCTGTCCGGAGCGCTGGGCTATCTCGAGGCGATGATGGGCCTGACGGCCGGGGATGCACTCCGCTATCCCCTGGAGGCCTACCTGGATCGGCAGGCATGGGGAGTGGTGCTCTGCGGGGCTGTATTTGCCACGCCTGTATTTCCTGCAGTCCGTGGTTGGATGCAGAGGCTTGGTGAGAACGCGGGGGGAGTGGCCGGGGTGATGCCCCGTTGCGCTGCCGCGGTTTTGGAAAACGCGGCCTTCGTGCTGCTGCTCGCGGGTTCGATCCTCTATCTCGCGGCTGGGTCTTACAACCCCTTTATTTATTTTCGGTTTTAGGGCAGCAGAAGAGTTCCCCGGCTTTCGTCCCCGCGCTCTTTTGAACGGCGGATTTTTTCGATTCGCAATGTGTGCTGAAAACGGACGTTCGACCATTTCATTGAAGCGGAAGGGTGTCGAGCGCTTTCACAGCTTTTTCCGGCGGCGTAGCATCGCCGCGCATGACGCTTACAGGTGTTTTTGGATTCAGGGATCGTGAATCATGGTGCGGGCGGCCGGGGGCGGCGGGGGAGAGTTTTCGCGACGCTGCGGATAATTTGTTTCCTGGCGGTCCTTTTGACGCCTCTGATACGGACTGCGCTGACACCGAAGGCGGCCCTTTCAGACAGCGAGAAGCGCACGTTGGCGGAGCTCCCCCGCCTCGAGTTGACGACTCGATCGGTGCTGTCATTCCCGGCCCGGTTCGAGGCCTATCTGAACGATCATTTTGGATTCCGGCGGGAGTGCATCCAGGCCTTCAATTATCTGCAGGTCAGATGGCTGCGGAGGTCGCCGGAGGAACAGGTTGTCCTCGGCAGGGACGGGTGGCTTTTCTACACAGGCTGTCGCAGCATCGAGGACCATCGAGGGCTCATCTCCCTGACACCGGAGGAGTTGACGAAGGCCAGGCTGGTCCTTGAAAACCGCCGCGACTGGCTTGCTGATCAAGGCATCCGGTATCTCTTTGTCGTCGCTCCGAGCAAGCACTCGATCTACCCGGAATTCCTTCCGGACTTTCTTGGGCGGCAGAGAGGCCGGACCCGCTTTGACCAGTTTCTGGCGTACATGGGCCGGGAGTCCGATTTTCAGGTGCTCGACCTGCGGCAGATCCTCCGGTCGAAAAAGGGGGATGAGCGGCTGTACCTTTTGTCGGACACGCACTGGAACCCGAGGGGCGCGTACTGGGCCTACACGGAGATCATGCGCGTATTTAATCAATGGTTTCCCGAGGCGGAGCCGCTCGAGCGGAGCCGGCTGATCGAAACCTCGGCTGATGTGCCGGGCGGCGATCTGGCGCAGATGCTGGATCTTCGGGGTCTATTCGGGGAGGCCTATCCTTTTTTGAGGCCTCAAAAGCCTTGTGCCGTGAAGAAAACGGAGGCCGTCGACTTGGAGGCGGCCCGGCGGTCCATACCGATCGTGCCCGGAGAATCGGCAGGTTTTGCGAGGGGCTGCGAACGGTCCCGCCTGCGCGCCGTGGCCTTTCGCGACTCCTTCCTGGTTTCCCTGGAGGATTTCTTGGCGGAGCATTTCGCCCAGATCGATTTCGTTTGGACGCACTTCGACCGCAGCCTCGTCGAAAAGTATATCGCGGTGGCAAAGCCGGATGTCATTTTTGAAGAAGTCGTCGAACGGTCCTTCATGGAAGTACTGGCAACGCCGGATCTGGATGTGGAGGCCCTTCTCTCCGAGCGGTTTTCGCTGTCGGATTGGCCCGTGTTGAAATACGAGGGTGGAGTCCTGCCCGGGCTCAGGACCTTCGGAGACGTCCTGATCGCCGGCCGGCCGGAAGGCCTCGATGTGGTCTCCCGGGGCGGTGATCCGCAGCTGTGGCTGCCGCCTGCGAGTCTGGATGAAGGCCGCTCCTCGATTATGCGCATCATCCTCACGGCGCCGGCCGATACGGTCTTCCAGGTCTTTTACCACACGGCTGGCAGGCCTTACCACTGTGAAGAGCAGAGCATCAGGAGGCCGGTCCGGAGGGGCCTGAACGAAATGTACATCGAGATCCCCAGGGCTGCATGCGCCGCGGGTGTGCGTCTGGATCCCGGCGCGGTTCCCGGAACCTATACGTTGCATGGATTCGATTGGCGCACCCGCTCCGACAGCCATCGAATGTGAACAGAAGACTATGGAGCATCCCGGTCGATTATGAGAGTCATCGCCTTTTATCTCCCCCAGTTTCACCCTGTGCCGGAAAACGATCTCTGGTGGGGCAAAGGATTTACGGATTGGCGCAATGTCGCGAAGGCCAGGCCCAATTTCGTCGGGCATTACCAGCCGCACATCCCTTCCGATTTGGGGTTTTATGACTTGAGGGTTCCGGAGACCCGTGAAGTGCAGGCCGAACTCGCCCGTGCCTACGGGATCGACGGGTTCTGCTATCATCATTACTGGTTCAACGGCAGGCGTCTTCTGGAGCGGCCGTTCGAGGAGGTCTTGAGAACCGGCCGGCCGGATATGCCCTTTTGTCTGTGCTGGGCGAACGAGAACTGGACCCGCCGGTGGGACGGTGACGAGCAGGAGATCCTGATTGCGCAAACCCATTCGGCTTACGATGACAGGGCCTTCATACAGAGCCTCTTTCCCGCGTTCGAGGACCGGCGCTACATCTGTATAGACGGCCGGCCGTTGCTGGTCGTCTATCGCGTCAACTTGTTGCCGGACCCCAAGGCAACCGCCGAGATCTGGCGCGAGGAGTGCCATCGGCGAGGATTTCCGGGGGTTCATCTGTGCGCGGCGCAGAGTTTCGGCATCACCGATCCCAGGCCGTATGGATTCGATTCGGCGCTCGAATTTCCGCCCCACGGCGTTTTCAGCCGCAGGATGAATCCTTGGCTGCGGGTCGTCAACCGCCGCTACGAAGGCAGCATTTATGACTATCGTGAGGTGATTCTGAACAGCATCCGGTCGAAGGACCCGGATTATTGCCTGTTCAGGGCGGTGATGCCTGCGTGGGACAACACAGCCCGGCGTCAGAACGGCAGCAATTGCTTTGTCAATATTTCCCCCGAAAAATACGAGTTCTGGCTGGCGTCGGCCATCGCCAGAACCCGTTCGAGGTTTGATGGGGACCTGCAACTGGTCTTTATCAATGCCTGGAACGAGTGGGGTGAAGGGTGCCATCTCGAACCCGATATGCGTTATGGACACCAATTCCTGGCCGCCACCGAACGGGCCAAGCGGAATGCGGTGCTGACAGGCGCGTGTTGCGGTCTTCGTTTGCCTATTGAGTGGGATGATGGTATGAATGACCCGTCTGCTTCTGAAGTGACGCGGTTTTTGGCTTCCCAGCCGGAAAAGATCTTTCTGGTGGATTATCGGATGATTTCTTTTGCCGCCTCGCCTCCGACGCTCAGTGAGAGATGGATCATGCGGCTGAAGCGGATGCGGGGGAATGGCGGAGCGGATGGATGGCACAGCCTCTTTAAGCAGGTGCTGCGGCGATGGACCTGATCTATAGAATCTCCTGATGTGCGGCGATGTTTTACCCGAAAGTATCGATTGTCATTCCCTCCTATAACCACGCTCGGTTCATAGAAGCCGCCCTCCTTTCGGTAGAAGACCAAACCTATGAAAATCTCGAAATCATCTTGGTCGATGACGGTTCCAGCGACGGAAGTTTAGCCGCCATCGAGAGGGCCGCTGGGCGAATCCGTCGCGGCTTGCGCGTTGTCAGGCAACGCAATCGCGGTGCGGCGGCGGCGATCAACCGTGGACTGAAGCTCGCCGGCGGCAAGTATATCAATATCCTGAACAGCGATGATCTGTTCGCGCCGGAGAGGGTCGCTTATTTCGTCGAGCGGTTGGAGAAATCGGGTGCGAAACTGGCCTTTTCGGGCATTCGCTGCATCGATGAAAACGGGGCAGAAGTGGATGCGTCGAACGAGACCGCCGCATATTTTTATCGCAAACAGGCTGAGATGGCCCGGTATCCCTCGGTCGGATTCGCTCTGCTCGATTCGAACGTGGCCATTTCATCCGGGAATATTTTTGCGGCGAAGGAAATCTATGCGACCCTTCACGGCTTCAGACCGTATCTTTACTGCCATGACTGGGATTTTCTGCTGCGGGCGCTCTGCTTGACCGAGCCGCTCTATATCGACACGCCAATGTATTATTACAGGCTTCATGGAGGGAACACCTTCCGAAAACTCGCCCATCGCGCAAAGGCGGAGACCACCGGGACCCTGCGGAAGTACTTCGGAAACGTCCGGGGCGGTCGGCTTTCGAATGCCGATGCGCCAAGCCCCCGGCGATGGCCTGGATATTTCGAGGAATTTGTGCGGGAGAGGGGGTACCAACCCTATTGGGGGCGATTCCCGCGGCTGCGATCCTTGTGGGCCCTATGCAGGCGCTCGCTCCATGGAGCGGTTCATGGTTAGCTCTCCTAGCCGGGTGGCGGTCATTATTGTCAACTGGAACGGCAGGACGCTTTTGCCGGAATGCCTGGATGGACTGAGACAGCAGACGTTCCGTGAATTCGAGACGGTGGTGGTGGACAACGGGTCGACGGATGGATCGGTTCCGTTTCTGGAGACCCGGTGTCCGTGGGTGAGGCTTATCGCGCTCTCCGAAAATACCGGCTTCTGCAAGGCCAATAATCTCGCCATGGCTCAAGCGAAAACGCCTTATGTGGCGCTTTTGAACAACGACGCGGTGCCTACCCCCAACTGGCTCGAAAACCTGGTGGCGGCCCTCGAGCGGAACCCGGAGGCCGGGTCTGCGGCGTCGAAGATGGTCTCCTATTGGAACCCGACGGTGATAGACTGCGCCGGCGCCGGATATTCGAAGGCGGGGGCCGGCGTCATCCGCGGCCGCGGCCGCCCGGCGTCGGATTTCAACAGGGAGGCGTGGATCTTTGGCGCCTGCGCCGGGGCGGCGCTTTACCGAACCGATATGCTGCGTGAAATCGGGTTGTTCCCGGAGCATTTCTTCCTGCTTTACGAGGATGTGGATTTGAGCTTCAGGGCTCAACTGAGGGGCTGGCGGTGCCTGTTCGTGCCTGGCGCCGTGGTTGCCCACAAGATGAGCAGCAGCATCGTCCACGATTCTCCGACATCCGTCTATTACGGGCACCGTAATCTCGAGTGGGTCTGGGTCCGCAACATGCCCTCCGTTCTTCTGGCGCGGACATTCGGCCGGCATTTGGCTTATGGGATCGGCTGCCTGGGATTTTACCTGATGCGGGGACGGGGCGGGGTCTTTTTACGGTCCAAGAAGGCCGCGCTCAAAGGCATGGGCAGGGCATTCAGGGCGCGCAAAGAGATTCACCGGAGAACAGGCATCGCAAATGGCGATCTTTGGGGACTCTTCGACGAAGAAACCTTTCTCCCGAGGCTGAAACGACGCATGGGCGCGTTATGAAAACCCCGGTCTGGAAATCTTAGGCGGTCTTCCGGTGGCGGCAAACGACACGTCTTTTCCTTCCCTTTCCCGCATCCTCAGTATTGGGGCGGAGACCGGCTGGGTCCTTTTTGGACAGGCCGGGATGGCGGCTGGGGCGATTTTCACCGTCAAGATTTTGACCGCTTTCCTTGGTCCAGCGGAGTTCGGTCGCCTGATGCTCGCCAATACACTGATTTTGGCCGTTTCGGCGCAGGTATTCGGCCCTTTGGCACAGGGGGTGATGCGTTTCTGGTCCGTTTCCAGGGATCAGGGTATCCAGGATGTGTTTCTGGTTCACTGCCATAAATATAATGTGCTCTTGACTTCCTGCATCCTCGCCATCGGCGTGCCCGCGTGCGGCGTTGTGTGCCTTGTTTTTGGTGTGAAATGGGGGGTGCCCGCGATTCTGGCGTTGATGGCGGGAGTGTGCACCGGTTGGACCGGGACAAGGCTGGCCGTGCTGATGGCGGCCAGAGACAGAAAGACGGTTGCGCTGGCACTGACGGCCGCCGCTTTTTTCAAGCCGCTCGCAGGGATGGGATTGGTCCTTCTGTTTTATCCTGAAGCAAGCTGGGTGTTGTTTGGATATCTGATCGCAACAGGCGTTATGCTGCTGGTGATCGAGAAGATCTATCGAAAGCGGATCGGGGTTGTCGAAACGGCGGGCACCGGAAGTGCTTCCTCGAAAGGACGAGGTCTCGGGAAAGATATTATTTCCTATGCTTTGCCGTTTTTCATCTGGGGGGTGTTCGGCTGGATCAACGAATCCTGCGATCGTTGGGCGCTTCAAGGTTATTTCGGCGAAGAGGTTGTCGGGGCTTTTTCCGTCGTGAGTCAGTTGTCCGTGTATCCATTGATCTTGATCTCGGGTTTTTTGGGGATGCTGTTTTCGCCGATCGCATATGAGCGGGCGGGGTCGCTGGTTTCCCCGAATGGCATGAGAAACGCGAATCGGCTGCTTTTTATCATGGAATCGATTTATATCCTTTTTGCATTCTGTTTAATCCTTATTTACTGTATTTTTCATGAATATGTTGTAGTGCTTATAAGCAACAGTTCATACGCAGGCCTTTCCTGGATGTTGCCTTACTTGACAGCCGCATGGACTCTTTATTATTTTGGTCAAACACTTACGGGTTATGGCATGCTCGCAAACCGTCCAAGGGTTTATATCCTTCCAAAGATTACAACATCAATTATAGCAGTATCATTGTGTCTTATCCTGCCAAGTATATTTGGTCCATTCGGTATCGTTTTGGCCCTTGTTGCATCGGGATTTGTTTATAGCCTATGGTGCTTGTCGATCGCTTTTTATTTGACGAAGCATACGCTGTCTTTTGTGAAAAAGGGTTGATTTTTCAAGGAAACTGTGCGGTAAATTAATATAGATGAAGATTTTATTAAGAAATATTCTGACAAACGTCAAAGAAACAGCAGATCCACGCAATTTACCTTACTGTGTATTTGAGATATTCCGGTTTATGGGTGATTATTTTAAATACAGGAAAAGGTACCATGCCTTTTATCCATTGCGTCTATCGCCCATATTCTATGAGAGAACAAATAAAAGTCGTTTTGATCCTCACTACGCTTATCAGGCATATTGGGCAACGAAGCGCATAGTTTCTGAAAGATTACCGAAAATGCATTTGGATATTTCATCCAGTGTTACATTTATAACGCAGCTATGTGGAATATTGCCTGTCGTACATCTTGAGTACAGACCTCCTTCTGTCATGCTTTCGTCTTATAAAGGGATCAGAGGGGATATCGGCCATCTTCCATTCAAGTCCGGAAGCGTTGAATCCTTAAGCTGTCTTCATGTTATTGAGCATGTAGGACTGGGCCGCTATGGTGACTGCCTGGATGTCGATGCATGCTGGAATGCAATGCGCGAATTGGAGCGTGTCGTCATTTCGGGTGGAAGGTTTTTGATGACTGTTCCTGTTGGAAAGCCTGCTGTTTATTTCAATGCCAACATCGTTTTTGCAGCAGAGGATATTGTGACGGCAATGAAAGGGCTGCAGTTGCGCGAATTTTCCTTAGTTCGAGATGATGGGACTTATGTCGAGAACGCCTCACTGGCGCAGGCGGCGGATATGTCATACGCTTTGGGGATGTTTGATTTCAGGCGTGTCTGAAGCGCTCGATTCTCTGCGCTTGAAAGGCCTGGATGATGCTTTCGGCAGGTTTCTGAGGTTCTGTAATGCACGTTTTATTGGCATGCGGGAAGTATCAATATGGAGATGCTTCCCGAGGTTTGGGGACGGAATATACGGCTTTCACTCGGGTGCTCAGAAACCTCGGTCACGATGTGACGCATTTCGAGTTGTGGGACAGGGGAGCTTATCAAGACTTCAGGGCCTTGAACCTAGCACTTCTCGATGCGGTCGATGCAGTGCAACCCGACATATTGCTCGCAATTCCGCTCCATTATGAGATCTGGAACGAGACGCTCTACCGCGTTCGAGGCAAGGGAAAGGTTGTTACGGTCTGTTGGACGACAGACGATTCATGGAAATATCGAGAGGTTTCCCGCTTTGTAGGGAAGGCCTACGATGTGATGACGACGACCTACCCGAATATGGTTCCCCGATACCATGCAGATGGGATCCGGAATGTCGTGCTGACCCAGTGGGCTGCCGACAGCGGATGCCTGCAGGCGCCGGTGGAGGCCGGCAAGTGCCTTTATGGCGTCTCGTTTGTCGGTACAGCCCATGGGAATCGGCCCAAGGTCGTAGCGAAGCTGCGCGGCGCAGGGATCGACATTCAGTGTTTCGGCTACGGATGGCCGCGGGGGCCGGTGGCGGCCCGGGATATTCCCCGTATCATAAACAAGTCCTTGATAAGCCTGAATTTCTGTAATTCGAAAGGCGGGAAACAGATCAAGGCCAGGACCTTCGAGATCCCGGGCGCCGGCGGATTCCTCTTGACCGAACTGGCACCCGGTTTGGAAAGGTTCTACCAACCCGGGCGGGAGGCGGTCGTTTTTAGAGATACGAAAGATCTCGTTGCAAAGATCCGCCATTACCTTCAACACCCCAAGGAACGAGATGCTGTAGCGGAGGCCGGGTTCCAGCGGACCAGGCTGGATCATACCTACGAAAGGCGCTTGGAAGAGGTTCTCGCCCATGCCCTCGAGGCCGCGGAAAAAGGTGAGAATTCAGTGCTTCCGGTCATGGCGGAACGGGATTTTGGACAGGCTGTTGCGGCGTACTCTGCCAACGCGTATCACATGTGGTTTGCGCGTTTATTAGAAAGCACTTGCAGGATGATCTGGGGACCGAAGCGGGGGATCAGGGCGGCCAGAAGGATCGTATATGAATTCAGTTGGCGGTTTATGAAGAAGAAAACCTATACGGCTTCCGGTTGGCCTGGAAAGATGTTCCCAACGGTTTGAGGAGGGGGGCAGGTTTGTGAAGCGCTTGCCGGTATCGGTGGTCATTCCCTGTTATAACTGCGGTGGCACCATTGTGCGGGCTGTCGAGTCGGTTCTCAGGCAGAGTGCGCCCCCGGCCGAGATCATTCTGGTCGACGACGGGAGCACGGACGGCACGGGAACGGTCCTCGACCGGTTGGCTGCAGCCCCCGGAATGACTGGCATGCTGCGCGTCCTTCATCTGGCATCGAATCAGGGCCAGTCGGTAGCACGCAATGTCGGCTGGGATGCCGCCGGCGGAAGATATGTCGCCTTTCTGGATGCCGATGATGCCTGGCATGCCCGCAAACTCGAGATTCAATATGAGTGGATGGCCGCCCGGCCTTCGGTCGCCGTCACGGGGCACCGTACTGTCAGGGTTCGGACCGGCATCAGCGATGCCGCTTCTGAAGAGCCGCTGCCCGGGAAATGGATGTCTTTTCGGCTTCGTCCTTTGAAGATGCTTCTGTCGAACCGTATTCACATGCGGTCGGCCATGGTGCTCCGAGGGATTCCGCATCGCTTCGATCCTCGGATGCGTAAGGGCGAGGACTATTTGCTTTGGCTGGAGATGATTCTGGGCGGTCAGGAGGCATGGCTGCTCGATCTGCCTCTGGCCTTCTATTTCAAGGCGCTTTATGGCGGAGGAGGCGTCAGCGGGGATCTTGACGAAATGGAAGCCGGAGAGCTCGAGGTGTATCTCAAGCTTTACCGCTCAGGGCGTCTTCCGCTTCCGGCCCTTCCGTTTTTTTGGATCGTTTCTCTATCGAAGTATGGAATGCGGCGGGTGATCAAACGGTAGCGTCCCATACGAGAACGGTCCATATTGCCCTTCCTAATGTCGACGGGCCCGTTTGCTTGTGCGGGACGGGATGGGCTGTTTTCAGCTCCATCCCGTCGATAGAGGTTAGCCGAAGGTGAATCCCTTAGGCAGCTTGGAGGAAGGGGTGCCTTCCGGGACCCAGGACAGGTCCGTGATGGTGTAAGTCGGCTCCAGGGTCTGGAAGATCGGGACGACGCGCATGCCGATCTTCGGGTCGCCGACCGAAAGGTAGCTCATGAGGATCGTCGAGACGCCCTCGAACTCGACGTTGATGAACTTGATCGGCTTGTCGAGGGTGTTGAAGGCCCCGGACCGCTCGCAGACCATGAAGGTGTGGATGGTGGCGGTCGTCTTGCAGACTTCGGTCAGATCCACGACCGTGCTGCGCTGCAGACAGTCCGGGCAGTGGATCCGGAACGGCAGGTAGACGGTGCCCGGGAACTCGCAGTCCGGGTTGTCGCAGCGGCTGCCGTGGATCCTGCCTTTGGACAGGTTTTCGAAAAAGACGGCCTCGCCGCCGTAGGTGTGGATATAGGTCATGCATCTCGGGTTCGTGACGCCGACGAGATGCCACTTCTCGTCCTCGCTGCGGATCGGCATGTTGGGGGTGATGGTGTGGAAGTCCCCCTTGATCTTGTATTGCCCCCTTTTGACAACGACGGTTCCAAATATGCTCATCGAGGTGTCCTCCTCTCATTCATCAGGCATCGGGTTTCAGGAGATGGTCCGGGTCCATCAGGATGGTGGCGGTGACATGCGAACCGACCCCGGCGTGGCTGATGGCCATGCCGCGCTTGGCGCCCTTCACCTGGAGATCCTGCCAGTCATCGGGCTTCTTGCGGTTGAAGGCCTTCCAGATGTCCGGATCGCCGTGGAGCTCCGCCCAGCGGTTCCAGAGATGCAGCGCGATCTCGAAGGTCTGCATGATGCCGGTGGCACCCACCGCGTGCATGCAGCCGATCAGGCCGCCGGAGAGGTTCGATGGCAGACGGCCGGGCTTGCCGGTGTGGGGGTTGGTGTGGTAGCAGTCGCCCGATTCCACGTAGTCGCGCCCCTCGCCGTAAGGCCGGAGGCCAACGTCTTCGTAGGATTGGACATCGCTGATGGTGAAGGCGTCGTGAAGCTCGATCACGTCCAGGTCATCCATGGGGTTGTGGATGCCGGCCATCCTGTAGCCGTAGTAGGTGCACATGCGGGCGCCCAAAAAGCCGGTGAAGCCCGGATAGCGCTCTCCGCCGGGGAACCGTTCGCCGAGGTCGGCATACTGGTCGGCCTTCTCGTGCGGGAGGAGCGGGATCTCCATGTGGCGCCGGCAGGCGGGCCGCAGGGTGTGGCTCCCGGCGGCGACCCAGATCCGGAGGGGCTTGTTCTTGGTGCCCTTCGTCAGCTCCATGGCGGTGTCCTCGTCGCAGATGATGGCGCAGGCGGCCCCGACGCTCATGAGGCAGCAGTCCAAGGCCCGCAGCGGGTAGGCTACCACGGGGGACTTGAGGACGTCCTCGACGGTGATCTTCATCGGCGCCTGGGCGAACGGATTGAACCGGGCGTAGCCGTGGTGCTTGACGGAGATCTCCGCCAGCGTGCGGCGGAAGGACTCCTCCTCGCGGCCGAAGACCTGCCAGTACTTCTGGGCCATGACGGCGTAATAACCGGTGTAGATGTGACCCAGCGGCGTTTCCCAGTCCTTGTCGGCGGCGCAGGAGATCAGGTGGTTCCCTTCATCCGTCGGGACCTCGTCCATGCGCTCCCAGCCCATGGCGAGCACGCAGTCCGAATACCCGGAGGCGACGGCCTTCACCGCCTCCCAGAGGGTCGACCCGCCGGTGGCGCCGCCGGTCTTGATGCCGATGTTGCCGAGCGGGTCCAGGCCGAGGCGGTCATGGATGACGGCCTCGCCGAGGAGCTGGTCGCCGAAGTGGTCCGCAAAATGGCCGTAGTAGCAGCTGTGAATGTAGCGTTTCAGCTCGGCCGGGGTCTTGTCGATGAGGCGGGCGGCCATCGCCAAGGCGTCGATACAGAGCTCTTCGGTCCGCTTTTCGGGGATGGCGCGGTCGAATTTCGACTGCCCGGCGGTGACGAGGTAAACGGGCCTCATAAGCTTCGGTGTCTTCAATTGTCTGTCGCTGAAGGTAATCAAGTTCCGTCCTCCTTTCTCTCCCAAGGCACGGCGGCGCTCTCATCGGGCCGCGTGCAGTCCAATAAAAGAACGTTTTCACAAGCAAGCGGGCAGGCAGACTTTTCCCCTTCCCCTTGTTCCCTGATATCCATCCGGAGATGATCTTCCGGTACAACGCAGCTTCCAATCCGGAAATAAGGATCTTTTCTTCATGCCCTTCCGGTGCTCAATCCCACCACTTCGCGGCGGGTCCCAGTTTCCTCGCACCCTTCCGGTGCTCATTCCCACTTCTGCGAATCGGATCGTCCCCATCCGGGAAGGACTTCCTTTCCGGCAGAACCCAGTTTCCAACCCGGCAATATCAAGGCGATCTGGCGTTTGCGCGGAGGCGGCCTGTAGGCTGCCGCACAAGCAGACGTGAAGATTGACGCCGAGGTGGGCCGAAAAAACCATTTCCAGATGCATTAAATTGTCCCTACCCACAGGGCGACGGCAGCGGCGCCGCTGGTGTTGGCGATGCGCTGGCTGCCGCTGTCCGTCCAGAATTGAACGGAGTCCCCTTCGTGGAGCTGAAGGGTTTGGTCTCCATGCAAGAGTTCCAGCGACCCTTTCAGAATGCAGAGGACCTCCTGTCCGTTGCGGATGTTTTTCCTTGCCGGAATGGAGGCCTTGGGGTCGAGAATCAGGACGGCGCAGTCGATGACGGTGCGGTTTTCCGGCGCGAAAAAGCGCCTCGTGACGAAGCCACTGTGCGGGAGTTCTTGTTCGTCCCACTGGTCCTTGCGAATGACGGTCAGCCTTTCCTGCTCTTCCACCTGGTTCAACAGATCGCCGGCGTTGACCCCCAACGCCCGGCACAGGCTGACGAGTGTATCGACGGAGGGGGAGTGCACGCTGTTTTCGACCTGGCTCAGAAACCCCTCGGAGATGCCGGCTTTGTGGGCCAAGGCCTTGAGGGTCAGCTTCTGCTCTTTTCGATGGCGGCGGATCAGGGTGCCAAGGTTCATAGGGTGCTTCCCGTCCCAGGGGCGAAAATATTTTTTAAAATACCTAATATTTGATATACTGAAGAAAGGAGGGAGTTGTCAAGGGAATTCATCAGGTCGAACCGGTTATGAAAGAACAATATTCTGGGTGGCCATGTCATTTTCCGGTTGGAGCAGGATTTGTTTTACAATATTTGGTGGTTTTTACAACAGAGGGCTAAGGGAACAAAGGGAATTTCTTTAAATATGTTTTGACATAGTTTAACGTAATCTTTTTTCTCATTGACAACCATGAATAGCTATGTCTATATGATGCCCAGAATCAGTCCCCTTCTGAGGCTGACATGGTAGACAGGTCGTTTGAATCCGCAGGCTGGAAGGCCGGGCGCTGCTGCGGGGGAAGACCGTCCAACTCCCGCGATGCCCTGTGTTGATTGGCGACAACGGGTGGTCGTCCCTCCGGAATGACCCCAATGACTGGAAGGAGGGCTTATGGATTTCAGTCTTTCCATGGATCAGGAGATCCTGCGCAAGTCTGTCAGGGATTTTGCCGAAAAGGAGATCAAGCCGGTAGCGAGGGAACTGGACGAAAGGGAGGAGTTCTCCTACGAGACCATGTCCAAGATGGCCGAGATCGGGCTCTTCGGGATGTTCGTCGCGGAAGAGTACGGCGGCCAGGGCATGGATTACCTCTCCTATATCATCGCCACCGAAGAGATGGCGCGTGTCGACGGCTCCCATGCGGCCACCGTGGCAGCCGGGAATTCGCTCGGGATCGGGCCGCTCTATTACTTCGGCAGCGAGGAGCAGAAGCGGAAACACCTCCCCCGGCTCTGCTCGGGCGAGGCCCTGTGGGGCTTCGGGCTGACGGAGCCGAATGCCGGTTCGGATGCGAGCAACTCTCGGACCAACGCGGTGCTCGACGGCGACTCGTGGGTCATCAACGGCAGCAAGATCTTCATCACCAATGCGTCGACCCGCATCAGCGCCGGCGCTACGGTCCTCTGCCGCACCGGCACCCGGGAAGACGGCCGGCCCGAACTCTCCTGCATCCTGGTGGAGCAGGGAACCCCGGGCTACGAGACCCGCGAGATGCATGGGAAGCTCATGTGGCGCGCCTCCAACACGAGCGAGCTCTATTTCGACGACTGCCGGGTCCCTGAGGAGAATCGCCTGGGACCGCGCGGCCACGGCTTCTATCAGATGATGCAGACCCTTGACGGTGGGAGGCTTTCCATCGGGGCGATGGGGCTCGGGGGGGCGCAGGGCTGTTTCGAGATGGCCCTGAAATACAGCAAAGAAAGGGTTCAGTTCGGCAAACCGATCGCCAATTTCCAGGTCAATTCCTTCAAGCTGGCGGATATGGCCCTGGAGATCGAGTGCGCTCGGCTCCTGCTCTACAAGGCCTGCTGGCTTAGAGACAACAATCAGCCATTCTCGAAGGTGGCGGCGATGGCAAAGCTTTACTGCTCCGAGGTCATGTACCGGGCCGCCAACCATGCCGTGCAGCTGCATGGGGGCTACGGGCTGATGAAGGAGTACGATATCGAGCGCTTTTATCGGGATCAGAAGCTCCTCGAGATCGGGGAGGGGACCTCGGAGGTTCAGCGGATCGTCATCGCGAGGCTGATCGGCGCCCTGTGACGCAGCGCGTCCAGGAAATGCCGCCGGCACACGCGCGATCCTGTCGAATCGTGCGACGGCTCTCAGGGGTCAGCTTTCCGGATCGGTGCGGGGTGCAGATCCCTGAGGAAGCCGGGTGTCCAAGCCTTTGTGGGGGACGCGCAATGCGCTTCCGTCAGGTTTGGGCCTGCAGGGCAAGGAGCGGCGGCGCCACGGGTCCGGAAGAGAGCGGTTCCAGGTGGAAGCGGCAAGAGCAGCGGCCGGACGAACATTAAAAGGTACCATGCTGAATTTTATTTTGGGCAAGGAGATTGCCGGGTACGTGCGCCGGCACAGGGGGCTTGTTGTGTGCGCCCTGCTCCTGACGGCGGTCTCGGCGGTGTTTGTGATCGTGCCGGCCTATCTCCTTCAGCCGTTCGTCGACGAAGGGATGAAGAGCGGAACCGATCCGGTCTCGTGGAAGATCCCCTGGATCAGCTTCGAGGGCGGGTCCTGGACCGGCTGGCGGAAGACCGAAAAGGTCATCGTCGACGGCGTCTCGCCCAATCACCTCCTGGTGATTTTGACCCTGGTCGCGTTCGCGGCCGTCTTTTTCAAGTCCATCACCACCTACTTGAGCGGATTGGCCGCCGCCGCCTTCTCGAACCGGGCGGTGCGCTCCCTCCGGATCGACCTTTTCGAAAAGTTCGTCAGCCTGCCTCTGAGCTTCTACAACAAACGGAAATCCGGGGAGTTGATCGCGCGCTCGACCGCCGATCTCACGGTTATGCAGCAACTGGTCTCGGACATCCTTCTCGGTCTGATCGAGCACCCCATCACGGCCCTGGTCTTCCTCGGGTATCTCTTCTTTATGAACTACAAGCTGACGCTCCTGGTCTTCTTTGTGGGGCCCGTGATCGTCGGCCTGGTCCGGATGTTCGGCCGCAAGGTCAAGAAGCACTCCGGCCGGGTCCAGGACGCCACCGCCGAGGTGACCGCCGTCTACCAGGAAAGCCTCGGATGCATGAAGGTGATCCAGGGGTTCTTCAGAGGGGGGGATGAGACCGGCAAGTTCCGACGCCAAGCCGAAGAGCTTTACCGCAAGGTGATGCGATGGAACCGCTGGCACCTCGGGCTCGGTCCAATGATGGATTCGGTGGTCTTCCTGATTCTGCCCGGGGTTCTGATCGCGGGCAAGATCTACTTCGACCACTCCCTCGGCGAGTTGATGTCCATGGTCTATGCCTTTTCCCGGGTCTACAGCCCGGTGAAGCGTCTGGCCCTGGTCAGCAACAACCTCCGGACCCTGCAGGGGGCGACGGCGCGCGTCTTCACGATCCTCGAGACCGTTCCCGAGATCCAGGACCGGCCCGGGGCGCGGGAACTCCCACGGCACGGCGAGGCCATCCGATTCGAGGAGGTCCGGTTCGGCTACGATCCGGGGGAGATGATCCTGAAGGACCTCAGCTTCGAGGTCAGGGCCGGGGAGATGGTGGCCTTCGTGGGGTCGACGGGCGCCGGCAAGAGCACGCTTCTCGATCTGGTCCCGCGGTTCTACGATGTCTCCGGGGGGCGCATCACCATCGACGGCTGGGATATCCGCGAGGTGACACTCGAATCGCTCCGCCGGCAGATCGGAATTGTCAACCAGGAAACGCTGCTTTTCCACGACACCATCGCCAACAACATCCGCTTCGGCCGTCCGGATGCACCGGAGGAGGCGATGATCGCGGCGGCCAGGGATGCCAATGCGCACGAGTTCATCATGGCGCAGCCGAAAGGGTACGAGACGGTCATCGGCGACCGGGGCACCCTGCTTTCCGGCGGCCAGCGGCAGCGCATCGCGATTGCCCGCGCGATCATGGTCGATCCCGCCATTCTGATTCTGGACGAGGCGGCCTCGGCGCTGGACGCGGAGAGCGAGCGGATGGTGCAGCAGGCGATCGACAACCTGCGGGGGACGCGGACGATCCTCGTCGTGGCCCACCGTTTGAGCACCATCCGGAAGGCGGACCGGATCTACGTCATGGAGGGCGGGCGGATCATCGAGTCCGGCACGCGGGAGGACCTCATGGCCCGGAAAGGCCGTTTCAGCCAGCTCCACGACATGCAGTTCATCGAGTGACGGAGGTCCCTGCGGGTCCTTTTGCGTTCTGAGCCTTCCCGTTGCGTAAGGGCCGGTCATCGTTGAAGGCGGCCAGGGCTTCGTCGGGCAGCTCGGTTTCGCGCCCGGTGTAGCGGTGGGAGAAGTGAAAAAGCTGGAGGCTTTTTGCCCCGGCCTTCCTCGCCAGGGCCCCGGCCTCCCGCGCAGTCAGGTGGAACGTCTTGCGGGCGACGGAAAGGTCCTCGTAGAGAAAGGCCCCTTCGATGAAGAGGATGTCGGCATCGGCTGCCAGCGCGGTGATGCGGGAGGCGTTCTCTGAGGAGCCTGCCGCATCCGTCACATAGGCGATCTTCATTCCCCGCCCGGTCCGTGCAATTTTTTGGGACAGCTCCCCGATCGGAAAGATCTTTTCTCCGCTTCCCCCCTGCTGAGTTTTCCACGTGACCCGAAAGGGTTCGCCCGGGTCCGGGCGCTCCTGAATCCTTGCCTTGAACCGGGTGAGCCAGGGGCCAACCGGGAGCCCCAGCGCCTCGACGCCTTCCTTGATGATCTGCACCTTCAACCGCTCTTCCATCGCAAAGGCGAGACACGGGATCCTGTGGTCGAGGACAGCGGCGGAGACCGTGAACCCGGGCTCCACGAGGATCGCGCCGCCTGCGGCTGTGGTCTGCTGCGGGCCGGACACGCGGAAGGCGTTCCGGGAGGAGAAGCTGGTGGTGCGCATTTCGCCGGGGTGGATCTCGTGGACCTCGAAGGCGAGGACGTGCGGGTAGGTGTGGATCAGGTTCCAATGGTAGCCCGCCAGTTTGCCGGCGACATGGCGGCTGAAATCCGGGGGCCCATAGAGGTGCAGGGTCTTTTCACGGCCGAGCAGGACGCGGAGAAGCGCGTCGAATCCGATGAAGTGGTCGACATGGGCATGGCTGACGAAGACATGACTCACCTTGAGGAGGTCGCGGGGCGAGAGGCGTCCGAGATCGCCAAGGTCGAAAAGAAGGGCTCTTCGCTTGAAACGGAAGGGAACGAAGAGCCCCGGGTCCTCCGTCGGCGGATTGATGAGCCGTGGTAGAAAAGATGGTTTCATCGAAAGGAGGCCCGGGCATCCCTCCCCTTTTCGGCGGAGGGGTGTCCGGGCGCTGCGGATTCAGCAGGCTGTTGGAAATCTACTATCTGCTTCGGTTTACGGATTCCCCGTTCCGGCGGCACACTTTTGTGCGCCGCGTTTCTCGGGATTTCACGGCTCCGGCATCTTACGATTTTTACCCGGACCGCAGCCATCCATTTTTCAATACGCCGTCAATGGAAGATGATTTGACCGTCCTGCAGATCGACGGTGACGTGATCCCCTTCCTTGACCGACCCTTCCAGGATTTTGACGGCCAGGGGGTCCTGAATCAGGTGCTGGATCGTCCGTTTGAGGGGGCGCGCGCCGTACGCGGGGTCGAACCCTGAGCGGGCGATGAAGGCCTTGGCCGCATCGGTCAGCGAGAGGGTGATCTTGGTCGCCGCCAGGCGTTTAGCCAGCAGGTTCACCTGGATCTCGACGATCTTCTTGATCTCCTCGGTGCCGAGGGCATTGAAAATCACGATCTCGTCGATCCGGTTCAGAAACTCCGGCTTGAAGGTGGCCCGCAGGGCCTCCATGACGCGCTTTTCGGCCTCTTCGGGGTCCCGGCCGCCGAGTTCCTGGATCCACTGGCTTCCGACGTTGCTGGTCATGATCAAAACCGTATTCTTGAAGTCGACGGTGCGCCCCTTGCCGTCCGTCATCCGGCCGTCGTCGAGGATCTGCAGCAGCACGTTGAAGACGTCCGGGTGGGCCTTTTCGATTTCGTCGAAGAGGATGACCGAATAGGGGTGCCGGCGGATCGCCTCGGTCAGGTAGCCCCCTTCCTCATAGCCGACGTAGCCCGGAGGGGCCCCGATCAGGCGGGCCACCGAGTGCTTCTCCATGTATTCGGACATGTCGATCCGGACCATGTATTGTTCGTCGTCGAAGAGGAACTCGGCCAGCGCCCGGGCGAGTTCGGTCTTCCCGACGCCCGTCGGGCCCATGAAGATGAACGATCCCACCGGTCGGTTGGGGTCCTGGAGCCCGGATCGGGCCCGCCGCACCGCGTTGGCCACGGCGACGATCCCCTGATGCTGCCCGACGACGCGCTGGGCGAGGCGGTCTTCCATCTTGAGAAGCTTCTCCCGCTCGCCTTCCATCATCTTGGCTACGGGGATGCCGGTCCATTTGGCCACCACCTCGGCGATGTCCTCGCTGTCGACCTCCTCCTTGAGCATCTTCTGCCCGGTTTGCAGTTCCTCCAGCTTCCGGTTTTCCTCGGCAAGCTGCCGCTCGAGTTCGATCAGGGTGCCGTAACGGAGCTCCGCCGCCTTGGTCAGGTCGCCCTGCCGCTCGGCAAGCTGCGCCTCCGAGCGGGTGTTCTCCAGCTTTTCCTTGATGGCGCGGATATTGGCGATCGCCTCCTTCTCCTGCTTCCAGTGGGCAATCATGCCCTCCGTCTCGCCCTTGAGGGCGGCCAGTTCCTTTTCGAGTTTTTCCAGCCGGTCCCTGGAGGCCGTGTCCTTCTCCTTCTTGAGGGCCTCCCGCTCGATCTCGAGCTGGGTGATCCGGCGCTGGATGTCGTCGATCTCGGCCGGCATGCTGTCGATCTCGATCCTGAGGCGCGACGTGGCCTCGTCGATCAGATCGATGGCCTTGTCCGGCAGGAACCGGTCGGTGATGTAGCGATGGCTGAGGGTGGCGGCCGCCACCAGCGCCGAGTCCTTGATCCGCACGCCGTGGTGGACCTCGTATTTCTCCTTCAGGCCGCGCAGGATCGAGATCGTGTCCTCGACGCTCGGCTCCTCCACCATGACGGGCTGAAAGCGCCGCTCGAGCGCGGCGTCCTTTTCGATGTACTTGCGGTATTCTTTGATGGTGGTGGCGCCGATGCAGTGGAGTTCGCCGCGGGCGAGCGCCGGTTTGAGCATGTTGGAGGCGTCGACGGCGCCTTCGGCCGCGCCCGCGCCCACCATGGTGTGCATCTCGTCGATGAAAAGGATGATTTCGCCGTGGCTGTCGGTGACCTCCTTCAGGACGGCCTTCAGCCGGTCCTCGAACTCGCCGCGGTATTTGGCCCCGGCGATGAGGGCGCCCATGTCGAGTGCCACGACGCGCTTGTCCTTGAGGGTCTCGGGGACGTCGCCCTGAATGATCCGCTGGGCGAGGCCTTCGACGATGGCGGTCTTGCCGACCCCCGGCTCGCCGATCAGGACGGGGTTGTTCTTCGTGCGGCGGGAAAGGACCTGAACGACGCGCCGGATCTCGTCGTCCCGTCCGATCACCGGGTCGAGGGACCCCTTGGCGGCGATGGCGGTCAGGTCCCGGCTGAAGCGCTCGAGGGCCTGGTATTTGTCTTCCGGATTCTGGTCGGTGATGCGCTGCCCGCCCCGGATGTCCACGAGGGATTTGAGGATGGCGTCCCGGGTGACGCCGGACCGGGCGAGGATTCGTGCCGCCTCGCCCTGGGACTCGTCCGCGATGGCCAGAAGCACGTGCTCGAGGCTGACGAACTCGTCCTTCATCTGCTCGGCTTCGTTGAAGGCCTTGTCAAGGACGGCCTTGGTCCTGGGGGATATATAGGCCTGGCCGTAGCCGCCGCCGGACACCTTCGGCATCTTGTTCAGGGCCTCTTCGAAGGCCTGGGCGAGCTGCTGCCGATCCGCGCCGATCTTGGCCAGGAGCGGCGGCACAACGCCTTCTTTCTGATCGAGGATGGCCCCTGCGAGGTGCTCCGGTTCGATCTGCTGATGTCCAAAACGCTCGGCAAGCTGCTGTGCGGCCTGAATGACTTCCTGTCCCTTCAGGGTAAATTTATCGAAACGCATAGATCCGATTCCTCCTGGGAGTGATACGAAGTGAGGTGCGTTATTGGCTTACGCTCAATTCACTTTAACAAAGTAGGAACGATCGATCCTATGTCAACCAAGCTTGCAGCGTCAGGATTCTTCTTCGAAGGCCTGCACCTGGTAGGTCAGGACCTCCAGGTCTCCTTTGCGCCAGGCTTCCGGGTCCAAACCGGCCTTCAGACACAGGTTGGTCAGAAACTCCTCCTTCCGGGGCAACTGTTCCCAGACCTGGGGGAGGAAGGTCGCCTGGTGGTATCCCTTCTTGATGATGAGGCCGTCCACGCCGGGCCGCAGTTTGGCGAGGAGATCAGCGGCATCGGTGTAGGCCAGGGGCTGGGGCTCGGTCAGGATGCTGACCTCGATGGCGATCCGGTCGAGTTCATCGGCCGAGAGCGGGCGGAACCGCGGGTCTCGGAAGGCGGCGCTGAGGGCGTTTTCACGGACGCTTTCGATCAGCGGCGCCTGGGCGGCGATATGTCCGATGCAGCCCCTCAGCTGCCCGTCCCTGGTAAGCGTAACGAATGTCCCTCGCCGCACGTGAAAGAGGCCGGCGTCCGGGCGTCCGCCGCTCGAGTCGGGCTCCGCCGGGGTCTTGCGCAGGGCCTTTTCGATCGTTTTGCGGGCGACATCGATCAGATAACGCCCCTGTTCGGAAGTGAGTCGATCTTCGCGTTCCATGGGCTATGTCCTTTCTCGTGCATGGCAGGTCTTGGCGGTTGCAGGGTCCTCTCGGTGCGAAAGACGACATCGGAAAAGAGATCCTCCGCCAGGCATGGAGTCCCGGCCTTCCAGAAATCCTCGGCGTCTTCTAAATTCACATCATCATCATAAGACCATACGCCCCTGTGTCAACGTTTCTTTGCCGGCCTTGGAGCCGGTCTCAGGGCACTCCTTGGGGCTGTACCGGCGCCTTGACAGGCATTGTGGGCTCTTCCTGTACCCGCTCTAAACCGGGGCCTTTCCAGGGATTCAGTGCTACCCCTTCATCGAGGCGGAGCCCGGTTTCTTCAGACGCTGCGCCTACGCACACCCCTTCCAGGCGGTCCCCGGTGCCTCCACTGATCGTGGGGGGAGGATTTCACGCTCTTTTGGGCAGTCTTTGTCTTGGACAACAGGGTGGAAATCGAACATGATCCTTCGGACTATGGGCGCGGCGTTTTTGCTGCCGCATTCGGGCGCAGTGGGGTATGATTGGCGGCACGGGTGGTCGAAGAGAAGATCGTCAAGCGAACGAAGCAATCCCCTATCGAAAGGACATCGACCGTGGCAAAGCCAAAGAAAGCAGAAACCCGGGAGGAAAAGCGTGAGCGCGCAGCGCGGATCTTCGAGATCCTCGATCCGCTTTACACCCAGGAGAAGACGGCCCTCAAGTTCAAAAACCCGCTCGAGCTGCTGATCGCTACGATCCTGTCGGCCCAGTGCACCGACAAACAGGTGAATCAGGTGACCGAAAAGCTCTTCCGGAAATACCCCAGCGCCGAAGATTATGTGAAGGTTCCCATCGAGGAACTGGAGGAAGACATCCGCCCCACCGGCTTTTTCCGCAACAAGGCCAAATCCGTCAAAGGCGCCTGCAAGGGGCTGGTGGAAGGGTTCGGCGGGCAGGTGCCCGGCACGATGGAGGAGCTTCTCAAGCTGCCCGGAGTAGGCCGGAAGACTGCCAACTGCGTGCTGGGGGCCGCCTTCGATGTCCCGGGCGTCGTGGTCGACACCCACGTGAAACGCCTCGCGCAGCGGCTGGGCCTCACGACCAACACGGACCCCAACAAAATCGAAACCGATCTCGCCGGCCTCCTGCCAAAAGAGCGCTGGAGGCGCTTCTCCGACATCCTCATCTACCACGGGCGGGAAATCTGCAAAGCCCGCAATCCTGCCCACGAACGCTGCCCGGTCGCCCATCTTTGTCCGGCTGCAAAGATGACATGACCTCCGTATGCCTGTTGCCCGCGGAGTTGGCGCGTCTTTTTGACTTGAAAACAGGACGCCGAATGTGAGGCTTACAGAACATGGTTTTCAGAAGCAAACCTGCTCCAGGGAAAGGTCAATCATGATCTTTGACTGATCGTGGCTGAAGGGGGGGCATCAGACGGTTCCTCAGAGACCGGGTGCGGCCGCTCAGAAACAGGTTCTTGAAAAGAAGTCTGCGGATATGAGGAGGAACTTTCGGTTTGGACCTGTCGCGCATCAGCCACCCTTTTTGGATCCCCGTCCAGGCAGGCCGCAGGATTTGCTCGTGGAGGCGACGCCCCGAAAGGTCGAAGATGGCCGCCGAAACGAACTTGAGAGTGAGGGCGAAGCAGAAGGGCATATCCAGATGCCCCCATGCCGTCCAGAGCAGATTGCGGATTTCGTAGGCGAAGCGCCGTTTTGAAGGGGCCGGCCGGGGCCCGAGATGACAGGCTGTCCAGTCCGGATGGAAAACGACACGGTAGCCGTTTCGCCACAAGTTGAGAGCCAGTTCCAGATCATTGAAGCACAGAAAAAAATCTTTGTATCCGCCGACGTTGCGGAATGCCTGGGTGTTGGTGAGCATGCAGGCGCCGATCGCATTGGGCCAATCCGTGGCGGTACGGATGCCGTCAATGGTTGCGCCCCACTCTGATGAGCCGGTTTTCTCGCTGATGACATTGAATGCTGCCAGCCCGATGGACGGCGTGCGTGCCGCGAATGCACAGGCTTGCTCGAGCGGGTCATCCTGAACAAAACAGTCATCGTCGAGGATCAATGCCCATGGGGTTCTGACGGCTTCCATGCCCCGGTTCCAGGCGATGCAGCCCTCGTTGGCGGTCGACGCGATCCAGTGGACATCAGGATAGCGGACCCTGCCTTCTCCAAGAGTGCCATCCGCGGAGGCATTGTCTACCACGATCACTTTTCGAATCAGCGAAGAGGATTCCAGTCGGTCGAGATTGCGAAAAAGGAGCGGTTTCCGGTTGTAAGTGACGATGACAACGTCGATCATGCGCAAAACCAAAAAGAAACAGGCATCGAGTTTTTCTCTCCCTCAGCGTCTCGAACCGGATGGATGCGGGGCGTTGACGATCGCCGGATACCATAAGGTCAGTTCTTCGCCGGCGCCCAGGAGGCTGTTGACGCCTTCGACGCCCTGCATCAAGCTGTGATCCATATTTCCCACTTCATAACGCCAGGCTCCGAAGCGGCCGCGTGAATAGATCCCATGGTTTTCAAGCTGCCGGAGCAGCGGGAAAAGAACCGCGTTGCGTCCGACAGTCGGGACAGGGTATCCATAAGGGAGGCGGCGGTGCCAGGTGTGGTGGATGGATGAACGGTCGGTGATCAGGTGTGTGTTGATTGCCCCCTGGATGACTGAATCGGTCATTTTTTCCGGCGGGTGATGTGTTCCCGCCGGTTGCGCGTTTTCGCTGACCTCGAGAAGCAGGGACCAGAAGCGGTCAACATCCGGAATATTGTTGGGAGAATAATTGCTGAAAACGGTGGCGCGGTAAAAGGGACACTCGTCTTCAGGAAAGTACATCCAGCACTTGTCCGCAAGCTCCTCCGGCGGATTGCCAGTCAAAGCGAGTCCTACGACATGCGTGGCGGTGTGGATCAGTCCGCTTCCGCCCGGCAGGCCGGAGTCTCCATCGATCATGGCGAGCAAAGCATCCAGGGGAATCGAACTGATCAACCGGTCATACCCGTCGATGGTCCCATCTTCGAAGAGCAGGGTTCGCTTGGCCGGATCGAGCTTGACGGCCTTTTTCTCGAGAGATCTTTGGTTTTCAGGAAGCCTTGCAGCCAATGTCCGCCATATGGATCCGGTTCCACCGAGCCGGGGGAATCGGAATTGGGCATTGGGGCCCCACGAGCGTTCATCCTTTTCGAAAATCAGGTTCCGAAGGACTGCGGCTAGATTGGTCGGGGCGACGCGCTCACCGATCCAATTCCAGTCCATCTCTTCAAGAGGATAGGCCCACACTTTGCGGTTGTAGGGGCGCATGAAGCAATCAGACAGTCCCCGGCCGAAGTTTGCCTCGATCCACTCGTCAAAATGGCGTGGTGGGGCAGCGGAGGGAACATTGTGAATATCGAGTAAACCCTGCAGACACGGCCAGAGAACCTCCTTCGGCAGGTGGCGAATGTTTTGTTGCAGGGGGTAGGCGACGAAGCGGTTCTGGATCCAGATCCAGGATTCGCGCCGGTGCAATACCCAACCGTCAGAGTCTCCCAGGAGCTCGGCCATCAGACGATCGAAGTAGCGGTAATGGGAGAAGAGGACATGCCCTCCGTAATCCCACCAGAAACCCTCGTGATCTTGTTCGGAGCCTGCGAGCCCGCCCCAATTCCGGCCTCCTTCGTACAGGGCCCAATCCGTGTGTCCGAGTTCATGCAAACGCCAGGCTGCACCGAGGCCGCAAGGGCCGCCTCCGAGAACGATAACGCGCATAAGCAGATCCGTTACATCTTAGCGTTTCTGAAGATTCGCTTCATCACATAAGGAAGAAGGCTCGTAAGCTACCTCATTTCCGGATTGGAAACTGGATTCTACCGGGAAATGGTCTTTTTGGCCAATCTCGGCGTCAATCTGCTTGCGTGCTTGTGCGGTGGATGATTCATACGTTTCCGCGCGATCGCTTGATTTTCTCGATTTTGGCTGAACCGGGACCCGCTGTGAAGCGGTGGGACTGAGCTCGCGCAGCTTGTGAAGAAAAATCCTGGTTTCCGGCCTTGGAACTATTTCGTATTCGGAAGCTTCATTTTCGGATGGACCCTACATAACACAGGCATGCAGACTATGTCACGAGGGATCCGGGTCAATGGCCTCAGAAATGCGCCAAATCCTTTTCGGGGGTGCGAGCAGCGCCCTGAAGACGTCCCAGACCGTTTTGCAGGAGCTGCGCAATAGGAGGGGGACGTTCAACTGTTGGATAGTGATCGTTTCGCCTTTTTCAAAATCCACTTTTGCGATAGGGAGACCGGTCATCGCAAGAAATCGGGGTGTGAGGGGCGGCGTGATCAACAGAGGATTCCTATTCATCTTACTGCGGATCGATAAAAGAAGCCGCATCTTGTCGATCATGGTGATGCCGCCGGATGCATTAGGCTTGAACGTCAGAAGGTTGTTTCTATGGAAAAGAGAAGGCCGGTCTTTCCACTCGGTGTTGGATACAATAAGGTGCAGGCGGAACGCACCTTCGTACAGGAGAAGCTGAGCGAGGATCGGCTCCGCCATCTGGACCATCGTCTCTCGAGGCAAAAAAACAAAAATGTCCTCAGGTCTCCTGATCTTTATAAATCTTTCGAGATTGGACTCCGGTAACGAAAGGCTTTTCTTGCCGTAACGCCCCCTGAAAAAATCGTCGATGGCTTCGGAGAACGCATCGGAAACGGCGGTTTCAGAACGAAGACAGTTGTTTGCTCCGATCAGGTGGAAGCGCAGAATCATTCGTCCCAGGATAAGCCTTCTTTTCAGGCCGCTGGAGTAATGATTGAAAAAACACAGCCCGTTTCGGGCACGGTAGTAGTTCCTCCAGACAACGGATTTGTCGGAGGTTCTGCCTGCCCAGCTGGGATGATAAACGATCGAATGGTGTGTAGCCAGCACCCTGTATCCGAAAGTCTTGAAGCGTACGCCCCATTCCATATCGTCCCAATAAATGAAGAAATCCTCGTGCCATAGGCCTACGCTTTTCAAGACAGAGGCCCGGACGAGCAGGGAGCAAGCGGCGACATAGTCGACCTCTTCGATGCCGTCTGTCCCCGGTTGCTGATGGGTTGTTCCCCTGTTTTGACGGATGTCACCGCGCCGGTAATCGATATACGCCCCGACCTCGATCAGTTCTTCGGGATTCTGCTGGTCGAGAATTTTGGAGCCGCAGACGGCTGCGTCTGGTCGGGACTCAAGCGCACGGACCAGCATGTCAAGAGATTCAGGGGGTACGAGAACGTCGTTGTCCAATAGCCACAAGTAATCGGAGTTCGGTCTGTTTGCAAGAATCCAACGCATGCCCGCGTTGAATCCACCCGACCCCCCAAGATTCTCAGGATGCTTCAGAATATGGACGGCCGGGTATTTCAGATGGACTTGTTCAGTGGTGCCGTCGGTCGATGCATTGTCGACGAGCACCGTTTCAAGGCGATCTACCGGGTAATCGAGTTTGGAAAGCGCTTCGAGGAGATTGAGAACATCCTTCTTCTTGTTCCAAGTGACTATGATGATGGAGATGAAAGGCGCCGGTTTTTCATTCTCCTGGTGAAGTCCTCTGGTTGCCAAAAGATGCCTCTCCTGTCATTTAAATCGCGGGGAGGTCGTGGAAAAGCCGAACCACGACGGTCTCCTGCTAGATCGGTTTCTTCCCGACAAGGATTTTTTCTCTGACCGTCCAATTCAAGAGCTGAAAGCGTAGGAGGGGGAAAATCGAAGGAGATGATAAGATTTTCCATATCCTGGTCTTGAGGATGAGCCTGGAGAGAAACCCGACCAGGCCCCTGCGCCATTCACGGGCGGACAGCGCCGACGGAGGAGAATGCCTTGAGTAGACGTTTATGCCTGGTTCAATGCGAAGACCGCCGTTGTCTTCCCGCACATCCCACCCGGGTTGAATAAACTCGGCTTTGAGCCCGGCACGATGAAAAAGGCGCCGGTAATGAGCTGCAGTGTAGGACTGCTCGTTGATCCCGACAGAAAGATTGTGTGCCGTGTCTTCGCTCATTTGTATGATTTTCTGACGCCTGTAGTAAGGCGGATGATAGGCTTCGTGGATGGCGAAAAAGATTCCTCCAGGGCGAAGAACGCGGGATATTTCGCGCACGGCGCGTTCGAGATCGGGAAAATGATGCAGGACAGAGCAGCAGAATACTCGTTCGAATGATTGATCGGCAAAAGGCAGGTTTTCAGCATCAGCTTGAATCCGAAGGAATTGAACGGGAAGCCTGTCCAGCAATATCTGACCGTATACCATACGATGAGGGTCATAATCCAGAGCTACCCCCACCGCCCCGGCTTCCACCAGATGGCGGGTGCCCCAGCATTCGGCTGCCCCAAGTTCGAGAGTGCGCCGTCCATACCAGGGTCGGCCGTACGCGATGACAATCTGCAGATACCGCAGTGCTGCCTGATAATAGGGGTGTGGGTGATCGGGTAATGCCAGATAGTGTTCAGCCGGGTGGCTCCATCCCCCCTGCTCCGCCGCCTTGGTCTTGTAAAGCCAGCCGGTCTTTTCTCTATCCTTTTCCTGCTTGTGGGAAACGCGGGTGGGGAGGAGATTCCAGATCCCGTCATTGGAATCGAAAATCCTCCCGCAATTTCGGCAAAAAAGCAATGCGTGATGGTCTGCACAAAGATGGGCGTCACAGTCGGGGCATCGAAGGGATTCAAGCCAGGGGCTCAAAATTTCATTCATTTTTATCCCGAAAATTTCCGTTGAGCCTGCGTTGGTGCAGTTCCCTGCACTTACAGAATGAAGTCAGACATAAGTTAGTCTCCGTCCGGAAATGGTCTTTTTGCCCAATTTCTGCTTCAACCCGCGCGTTTGCTTGTGCGGCGACCTACAGGTCGCCTCCGCGCAAACACTGGATTTCCTTGATATTGGCGAAAGGTCCTCGTTTCCGGCCTGGAAACTATTGTTTTTTCTAAGCTTTATTTCCGAATAGACGCAAGTTATTTCCCGGTAGGGCAGGGACAAAAATATTCCACAGGGCCATTCCGGGTTGGTAATTATTGTTTGTCCGCCTGGAAAGAATTATCCATCAAAACGAAGTTTCCAATGCAGAAAGGAAGATCATTTCCGGCCGGAAACTCAGTAGATTAAAACTGCACATAGACTATAAAATCAATAAATATGAATTGACTGGTTTGAATGATATTTTATTTTGTGATTCGAAAATTCAGTAATACGAAATGTTATATAAAAAATATATTGAATGGGTGGAAATACATAGTCAATATTATCCAGGCCAAAAATCCTCACGTAAACGCGAAAGATTTTTGTTGAAATAAGGGTCATTGTCAATCACGTGATGCCATCTTTTTTTAAAAATTGCAGTGTCTTGGCTGGATATCCCAAGATGTGTTGGCCGAGCAGGGATATGGTGCCTGAAAGTTGCGTATGGGGTAGAGGTGATAAGGAAACGTCGCTCGCGGAGCCGAAGGCAGTAATCTGCATCCCAGCAATAGTTGTCATACTGTTCGTCGAAGCCGCCAAGTTCAAAAAAAAGCAGTCGGCGGGTCATCATGCCGAGTCCCATTATGGCACTGTAGTTTGCGATCATACGTTTGATACCGACATACCCCACATCATCCGGACTGGCTCGATTGGCATAAGCGAAAAGACCAAAAGGACCCAGGATGATGCCCGTTTGTTCGAGGAACCCATTTGGGTAAAAGACTTTGCCGCCAACGGCACCGACCTCGGAACGCTGACCTTGCTCGAGCAGTGCGAAGTGTGTTTCGGAAGAGAGAATTTCCATGGTGTCATCGAGGAAAAGGAGGAAATCCCCTCGAGCCTTTCGGGCCATCGCATTGAAATAAGCCGGAACATTATTCAGCGCTTTGTCGGGAGATGCAACACAGGTGATGGGGATATTATGAACCATGGTTGTTTTGCCGGCTTCGGGGATGGACGGATCCATACAGATGATTTCTCTATCAGCACTCGGAATGAGGGCAGCGATGCTCCTGAAAAGTGGTAATGGTCGATCAGGATTGCCGGTTAGAAGAACGAGGATGCTCGTTGTATGGGGGCGATTGATTTTTCTGCGAACACGGTAAACGCCTTTCCATGCATCGGGAGCGTGTTCGGCGGAGCCCTGGATCTCCCTGCGGTGCAAGGCGTCATTCAGCGCAGCCAAACCTTTCACGAATACATGGGGTTTTGCCTCCGGTCCGCCGGCGATGGACCCCGCGCTGATTCTCCAGTGGTAGAGGATTTTGGGAATATGGTGAATATGACCGGTTTTTTCGACAGCCCGCAGAAGAAGATCATAATCTTGCGATCCGTCGAAACGAGTCCGAGTGCCTCCGAGGGCCCGAAAAAGACTGGATCGATAGAGCACGAAATGCATGACATAGTTGAAAGAGAGCGCCATATCGGGATTCCAGTCGGATTTGTACCAAGGGGAGCAGAAACGACCCTTTTCATCGATTTTATCTTCATCACAATAAATGATATCCACTTCAGGATTGCGGGTTATGACCCGTGCATATTCCAATAAAGCGCTCGAATGCAGTTCATCATCCTGGTCCAGGACTCCGAAGTATGAACCGTTGGCCAATGCTGCGGCTTTGTTGATAGCGGCGGAGATTCCCTCGTTCATTTTGAAACGAAAAACCTTGATGCGTGCATCCCCTTCCAGGTTCTGGAACGTACTGATGAGGTGTTCATCATTGGATCCATCATCGACAAGGCAGAGCTCCCAATTGGGGTAGCATTGTCTTTGAACGGACGAAACGGCCTTTTTGAAAAGCCCAAGATCGGGCTTATAGATGGGCATCAATACGCTCAGGAGAGGAGGGTTTGGCATGTCCCAGAGCAGACGTAAAGCGGGGAAAGATCGATGTTCCTGTATGCCTGAAGGATGAAGAATTCCTCTCAGAAATGGAGCGGCCACATGCCGGTTTAGAGTTCCCTTGAAGCGAGAAAACGCGCGACTTCGCCTGAAGCGCCTGATGATACGTTTTTCCAGCAGTAGTTTAAAAGTGGTCATGATTTCAAAAGGGGATGCGGGTGTTTACTCCTTCAAAAGTTGTTTTTATAAAATGACTCCACAAAAAGGCATAAAGTAATCATTTATGATTCTAAAGGCTTTAGGCGAGATCGCTAGTCAGAGAGCCAAACCGCCATGGCTTTTCCCCCGTTCTTGAAATTCTGATTTCGTGAGCGTGTCCATTCGATGGGGGTATAGGTTGAATAAGGGTATTATCCTCCAAGGTTGGAGCGTTAACTTTCCTGCCGTCTATGCTGATTTCATAATTGAAATCCAATGGTGCTGCTTTTAATTTGAGATTCCGCCAAAATTGTTTTTCATACCAAGGAAGATAAATTTTGCACGTTCCTTCAACGATCTGATCCCACCGGTGAAATCCATACAATAGGCCTTCATAGGAGACATCTTGACGCTGAAAAAGCTTGCGATATGTGGATTTAAAAGGTGCGTAGACCTTGTTATAAAACTGCCTGAATGCCCTTGTCGTTTTTGTTTGTTTATTTAAAACGATTACATCGTAATCCATGAATTCAATAGTAACAAACGGGATGAAATGGTTATAAAGAAGCTCAATGCGGTATATCTCCCAATAACGTCTCATGCTGCAACTTAATGTCTTAGTGCCCTCATAATAGCGCACAGCGGCCAATACTTCTGGTAGGTAGAGAAATTTAGCCCCCTTTTTAGCAAGCCTGCACCAAAGATCCCAATCCATGGTGTACACCAAGGATGTATTTATCATTCCAATTTCATCGTAGGCCCTACGTCTGACAAAGCATGCCGGCTGGCAGATAATGCACGCCTTGTATATTTCGGAAATATCTTGGCAATGTTTTACAGAAGGATAATATGACAGAAAGAATCCTTCCGGGGTTACAAAGACCGCATTGCCATAGATGACGTCTACATCCGGGTTCTTATCGAAGCAATCAGCTACCTTTCTCAAGGTGTCAGGAAAATAGTAGTCATCTGCGTTAAGCCAGGCTACTATATCTCCGGATACTCTATCGAACCCCTCTTTAATGGCGGCGGATTGGCCCCCGTCTTTCCCTGATCGCGAATAAGTGATGATATCCGTGTAATATTCGGCGACATGTGGAAAGCCGTCAGTGGACCCTCCATCCATCAAGGCGATCTCGAAAGGTGCTGTTTGATGCCGCAGGCTTTCGAGCGCGGTCGTCAGAAAACGGCTTTGATTAAGGTTGGGAATGGTGATAGCGAAAGAAGTCATAGTTGATTCACACTGTTATCGACTGCTCGCCAATAGAAGGCGCGCATCAGGAGCCGATCGGTATTGAATAGTGTTATGCATTTAGGCGGTCGGTGCCATTGAAACGATTTTCCAATTGGAATCGGCCAGGCCAAACCATTCCACTAAGGAGAGAGATTCAGCAGTTCTCAGAGCAAACTCTCTCGAAGCTGTAAGCACTTAAACAAGCTCACCCTTCGAACTCAGCAACAAGGAAGGTGTGGTCCGATGGCTTGTCGGCGCCCCGCGCCTCGCGGTCGATCCAGACGTTTATGGCACGCTCCGCCATGGGGGGCGTGCCCAGGATATAATCGATGCGCCAGCCGATATTGCGTTTGAACCCTTTGGGCACCCGGTAATCCCAGAAGGTATACAGGCCGCCGCCCTCGTGAAACCGGCGCAGGAGGTCGGTGAGCCCCCAGTCGAGCAGGGCGCGCAGGCGTTTCTGCTCCTCCGGGTGAAAGCCGACCTGCCCGGCAAGGTGCTTTGGATCGTGGACATCCCGGTCGTCGAGCGCGACGTTGAAGTCCCCCACGACCAGGAGGGGGTCTGCGGGAGTGAAGTGCTCCCGGATGTAGGCCAGGAGATCCTCGAGCCATTGGAGTTTGTAGGCGAACTTGTCGCTGTCCGTCGAGAAACCTTGGGGGACATAGACATTGACGAGGTGAAAATCACGGTAGCGGCCGCCGACGAAACGGGCCTCTTCGTCATCGGTGCCATAAAGGGCCGTGCGGATATCCTCGCCGGGGAGTTTGCTCAAGATCGCCACGCCGTTGTAAGTCTTCTGCCCTTTAAAAACCGAACGGTATCCAATTTCCTCGAATGCCGCGGCGGGGAAGTCCTTGTCCTGGACCTTGATTTCCTGAAGGCAAAGCAGGTCCGGTTGCTGGCTTTTCATCCATTGGATGAGTGAAGGCAGCCGGACCCTGACGGAATTGGTGTTGAAGGTCGCGATCTTCATCACTTGACGCGTGTGCCGGGTTTCTTGGGGCGTTCGGGCAGGAGGATGTGGAGGCCGTTTTCATCGGATGCGGCCAGGATCATCCCCTGCGATTCGACTCCCATCAAGGTGGCCGGGGCGAGATTGGCGACGATCAGGACCTGTTTCCCAGGCAGGTCCTCGGGGCTGTAATGCTCCTTGATCCCGGCGACGACGGTGCGCTCCCCTCCGGCATCCACCGTCAGCTTGAGCAGTTTCTTCGACTTCGGGATGGCCTCGGCGGTGAGGATGGTCCCCACCCTGAGGTCCACCTTTTCGAAGTCCTCATAAGAAATGACGGGTTTCTCGGGGAGGGGCTCGTCCTTTTTGGCCGGTTTCGACGCGGCCGCCGGCGTTTGTTTGCGCGCCTCGATTCGGGGGAAAAGGGCGGGGCCCGTGCGAATGGCCGAAAAGAGGCCCTTTTTGTCCCAGCCCTCGAGGTCGGAGAGCGTCAGATCGCGGCCTGAGCGGGGAAGGCCGAGCTGCGCCTGGATCTTCTCGGCGGATTCGGGCATGAACGGCCAGAGCAGGCCCGAAACGATCCGAAGGGTTTCCAGGATGTGGGCGATGACGGTGCCGAGGCGCCCGCGGTCGGATTTGGCGAGGACCCAGGGCGCGGTTTCGTCGATGTATTTGTTCACCTGGTTGATGACCTCCCAGACCGCCATCAGGGCCTTGTGAAAGGCGGGCTCGAGCATATATGCGGTATAACGGCCTACGAGCCCAAGGGCATGGGCCTTCAGGGTGTCATCGATCGGCAGCGTCGGCCCCTGCGTGTCCGGGTATCGCCCGTCGAAGAATTTGTTGACCATCGTTGCGCTGCGGCTGACCAGGTTCCCGAGGTCATTCGCGAGGTCCGCATTGACGCGCGCAATGAAGCCCTCTTCGCTGAAGTCGGAATCCAGCCCGAAAACCATCTCGCGCATCAGAAAATAACGAAAGGCGTCAAGGCCGTAGCGGTCCACCATGTCGAGGGGTTTCACCACGTTCCCCAAGCTTTTGGACATTTTGCCCTTGTCGATGATCCAGTAGCCGTGGACGTTCAGATGCCGGTAGGGTTCGATTCCGGCCGATTTCAGCATGCAGGGCCAATAGATGCCGTGGGGCTTCAGGATGTCCTTGGCGATGATGTGCTGCGCTGCGGGCCAGAAGGTCTTGAAGCCCTCGCCGTCAGGGTAATCGAGGGCGGAGATGTAGTTGATCAGGGCGTCGAACCAGACATAAGTGACAAAACGGTCGTCGAAGGGCAGGGGGATGCCCCACTCGAGCCTGGATTTGGGGCGGGAGATGCAGAGATCCTCCAGGGGCTCCTTCAGAAACGAGAGCACCTCGTTGCGATACCGTTCGGGACGGATGAAGCCCGGGTTCCGCTCGATATGATCGCGGAGCCAATCCTGGTAACGGCTCATCCTGAAAAAGTAATTGGCCTCCCGGATGACCTCGGGCGGCGTCTGATGATCCGGGCACTTCCCGTCCACCAGTTCCCGTTCGGTGTAGAAACGCTCGCAGCCGTAGCAGTAAAGACCTTCATATTCGCTGAAATAGATGTCCCCCCGATCTTTCACGCGGGTCAGGATGGCCTGGACAACGGCTTTGTGCGCGGGGTCGGTGGTCCGAATGAAATGCGAATGGGAGATGTTCAGTTTGGGCCAGAGTCGGCGGAACATCGCGCTGATACGGTCGACGTAATCAGCCGGGGATTCGCCCGCGGCCTCTGCGGCCTTCACGATCTTGTCTCCGTGCTCGTCCGTTCCGGTCAGGAAGAAGGTTTTTTCCCCGCGCAGGAGATGAAAGCGATTGAGCACGTCCGCCACGATCGTCGAGTAGGCGTGCCCGAGATGCGGCTCCGCGTTGACGTAGTATATCGGTGTGGTGATATAAAAGGTCGACAAGGTTATCCTGGTTACTCCTTTGGTGGTTTCTTCTTTTTTCTGAAGAGGCCGTCTTTCGTCAAATCGCCGATGCCCACTTCCATTTCTTCCCCCGATTCGAGGACGACAGTCAGGGTCTCCAGCAGCACGTTCTGCCGGACTACCCGCCCTTCGCCCTGATCCGTGGAGACCTTTTTGCCGATCTTCGGCAGGTTTTTCTTCATCTTTTCATAGAAGGAGTGTTCGTAGGACAAACAGCACATCAGTCTTCCGCACATGCCCGAAATCTTGGTCGGGTTGAGCGAGAGATTCTGTTCCTTCGCCATCTTGATGGTCACGGGCTCGAAGTTGCTGAGGAAGCTTGCGCAGCAGAGCGGGCGTCCGCAGGTGCCGAGGCCGCCGACCATCTTGGCCTGATGACGTACACCGATCTGGCGCATCTCGATTCGGGTGCGGAATTTTTTGACGAGGTCCTTGACCAGGGCACGAAAATCCACTCGTCCGTCCGCCGTGAAAAAAACGATGAATTTGCTGCCATCGAACCTGCGTTCCACGCCGACGAGGCACATGGGGAGCTCCCTGGCTTTTACCCGCTCGAGACAGGCTTCGTAAACCTCCTGCTCCAGACGCGCGTTCTCCTCGAAACGGCTGATTTCTTCATCCGTGGCGAGCCGAAAGACCTTCTGCAGCGGCTTTGAAGGAAGCTGCGGTGGGCGGTTTCGCGGCTCCGTGCAGACGCACCCGACAGCTGGACCCTCTTCGGTCACTACCAGCACCTTGTCGCCCTTGCTCAAAACAAAGTGCCCCGATTCGAATTCGTATATCTTCCCATCGGGTTTGAATTGGATGCCGACGATCTTGCTCATCGTGTTTCCTGCTGTTTCATCGATGCCTTCCACATTGTCTTCGGGCCGCCGTTCAGGCGCCCCCGCGCTGAAGCGGCATGTTATCCCTGTGAATCGGCCATCTCCGTTTCCGAATCGGAAAGACCCGGCCCATCGGTCTGGGGTTCAGCGCGCAAGGCGGGTTTCACAGCGGCGTGGAGCCTTTTCTCAGACCGAAGATCAAATGGGTCAACACGAGGCCCGTGTTGCGATTTTTCAAGATATCGCGCCGCGCCCGGTCCAGCCTGAAGATGCTGTCCATTAAACTTTTTATTTTAAACTGTTCGGAACTCTTTTTCAACTGCCGTGAAAAATCACGATTGATCAGGAGCTCATCGGTCGCATCCGTCCGCAGGAGCAGCAAGTCACGGTACCAGCTCTCCCATACAGACAGAAGATCCTGCAGCCCCGGCAGATTGTTTTCGGAATGCTCGAGGCGCCCCTTCGCATCCTCGGCGGCGCATTCCGCTGCAAGCGAGAAAACGGCATCCACCGGCTTCGAAGAGAGCTCCATCAACTGGTGCAGCCAGTTTCTGCGTTTTTCGAGGAAGGGGCCTGCCACCATTTTCAGTGCCATCCCAAGGCTGCCACCGCAGATCGCAGCCGCGGTCCTCGCGGACTCGGGTTCGGTTTGGCGATGCTGTGTCAGCCAGACGGCGATCTCCTGTGCATCGAGGGGCTGGAAGGCGATCCGCTGGCAGCGGGAAACGATGGTCGGGAGAAGGTCTCCTGGTTCGACGGCCTGCAGGATCAGAATATTGCGGGGAGGGGGCTCCTCGAGCGTTTTCAGGAAAGCGTTGGCGGCCTCCTCTGTCATGGCCTGCGCCTGCTGGACCACGCTGATGCGGTAGGGTGCCGAAACGGGGGCGAAGGCGAGTCTGCGGTTCAGGCCGCGGATCTGATCGATCTTGATGTTCGCGCCTTCAGGCTGCACGAAAAGCAGATCCGGGTGGTTTCCGCCGAGGATCTGCCTGCAGGGCGCGCACCGTCCGCACCCTTTTTCTTCGGCCGGAGCAGCGCAACTCAGGTGCATGGCCATTGCGCGTGCGGTCGAGGTCTTGCCGACGCCCCGGATGCCTGTGAAAAGGTAGGCATGGGGCATCTGATCCCGCTCCATGGCTTGATGGAGCAAACGGATCGCCCTCGATTGACCTATGATGTCGGAAAAAGACATGGTTTCTTGCTTGGGAGGGCTGGCAACAGCGGAAGGATCACGGACCAGATCTCGTTTTCCAGCCGTTCGATGGAAAACATTCCGTCGAGGACGCGGAACCGCCCACCGAGCCCTTCCGAACGGGCGAGGGCCAGATAGCCCTCGCGGACGGACTGGTGGAAGGCCTCGGACTCCTTCTCGAAGCGGTCTTGGCCCGAGGGGCCGGCGGGGTTCACCTCTGCTTCCCGTTGCCGCGCGCGCGCCAGCGCTGCGCCGACGGGGCAGTCGAGAAGGAAAGTGATGTCCGGTGTGAGGCCGCGCGTGGCCGTACGATTCAGCGACGCAACGAAAAGGGGGTCCTGCCCCCTGGCATAACCCTGGTAAACCGTGGTGGCGTCATAGAAGCGGTCGCAGACGATCCATTGGCCGGCTTCGCGGGCCGGGTCGATGACCTCGAAAATATGCTGCGCGCGATCCGCCTCGTAAAGAAAAAGCTCCGCCAGAGGGGAGAGATCCCAGTTGCGCGCATCCAGCAAGATCCGCCGGATGTCCCCGCCGATGCGCGTCCCGCCGGGCTCAATCGTAAACAGGGTCGGAACACCGCGCTCCTCCAGGCGGCGGGCGAGTCGTCTGGCCTGGGTCGATTTGCCGCACCCCTCGATTCCTTCGAAGGTTATGAACACGGCCAACGTCCTTTGTTTATAAGCAAAATCATCTCACTGCTGCTCCCCGGCAATGGATAGAGATTCCGGCTCTGTTGGGTGGACAGCCCGCGTCCGAACCGGAATACGGCGCGAAACGGTGGGCTGACCGCTGAGGCCGGTGAAGAAAAAGCCCTCTTGTATCCATCCGGAAATGATTTCCCGGCAGAACCCGGTTTCCAATCCGGAAATGAGGATTTTTGGTTAATATCAAGGAAATCAAGAGTTTGCGCGGAGGCGGCCTGCAGGTCGCCGCACAAGCAAACGTGCAGATTGACGCCGAGATTGGCCAAAAAGACCATTTCCCGATGGAAACCCTCTTGAAGATGGGAGGAATTATAGGTCAAAAGGGCATCGGCAGGCAAGGGGCAAAAGGATGGCCTGAGAGGGCGGCCTTTGTTTGGCCTGGCAGTAAACGTGAGCATCCCGGTCGGTTTTTTAGGAGAAAGAGCCCGTGTTTACCTTCAAGGCGTTTTCTCTATTGACAAACTTTCAAAAGTGGCTACTATTCCGACGCTTCAGGAAGAAGATCTAGAATTTTAACATTTTTTTATCGAGGTGAGCTACTTGGGGGTACTTATCAAAGAGGGGACTTTTCCGGAGGGAGGCGCCATGCAGGAAAGCAGGAAGGATTTCTTGGATCAACTCGAGCGCCGAAAGCTGGAGTACGAGGAGACCTTGCGGCAGTTGGTTGCCAACCAGAAGGATTTTTACGATCGTTTTTCGGATGACAACAGCAACGATGAAACCGACCACGCGCAGCGGGAGATTTCGGCCTGCAGCAATTACAGCCTGATCGAGCGGAAGACAAGGGAGTTGAAAAACATCGAGCGGCTGATCAGGAAGGTCATGAAGGATGGGAGTTTCGGCCTGTGTGAGGAATGCGGCGAGCAGATTCCCATGGAAAGGCTTTTGATCGTGCCGGAGACCACACTCTGCGTGGTTTGCCAAAGCGACCTCGAAAAATTTTCCCACATGCGCGATTTGGCTGCCCACCGCTCCGGGCTGGGTAAAAAGCGTGAGTGGGATGATATCGGCTGGGTCGACGAGGTGGAGGATGATCTTTCCCTTTATGAGATGGATCTGAGCGCAGGTGTGGATGGAGATGCAGCGGAGCTCGAGGAATCCACTTCGGACATGTGATGAACCGGTCTTTCGGACGCTTTGAAGCGCAGCTGTTTGTGTGGGAATCCTCGAGGGAGCTTTAGGGGTCGGGAAGGGCGTTTGCTTCTGATGACCCGAAATACCGAATGAAACAATGGGGGCGCCGGCCGGCGCCCCCAAAACATTTTGATCCTTCAAACCTCCGGCAAGGACCTGCGGCGGTTCGACCGGCGCGGTTTACATCGCTTTGCAGACCTGTTCGATGGCTGCAGCCATGGCCTCATCCTCTTTGCGGATATCTTCGAGGGTTTTAGCTGCAACCTCTTTAGGGCGCTCTTCCAGATCGTATTTCCATTTGAGAAAGCGCACCCCGGTGCTTGGGTAGAGGGCGACGATCAGGAGATCGAAGTCGCTTTTCGCCAGGTCCCCGGCATTCTGGCGGGCCTTGTCGAGTTCGGGCTCAAGATAGTCTGCCGCCCGCCCGGTTACGGGTGTCTCCCCCCGCTTGTACCCTTTCAGGATGTTCTTCTGAACCTCCGGGTCGACCGGGATCGGGGTTTTTCCGTACAGCCCGTAGACGAGATCCTTGACCTCGTTCGTCACCATTTTGTAGCGCCCGAAAAGCACGTTCAAGACCGCCTGGACGCCAACGATCTGGCTCGTGGGGGTGACGAGCGGCGGCATGCCCAGTTCTTTCCGCGTCACCGCCACTTCCCGGTAGACTTCCGACAGCCGGTCGAGGGCCTTCGCTTCCTTCAGCTGACTGACCAGATTGGAGATCATTCCACCGGGCACCTGGTGCTGCAGGACGCCGGTGTCGATGACCGACATGCGGTGTTTGGCAAGGTAATCTCGATATTTGGGGGCCACCGTTTCGATGTGCTCCCCGAGTTCCAGAAGCAGGGAGAGATCGAACCCGGTGTCCCGGACGGTCTCGAAAAGCGTCGCGACGATGGGTTCCACCGCAGGCTGGGATGTGCGCAAGGCGAAGGGGGCGAGGCATGTGTCAACGATGTCGACGCCGGCCTTGACGGCTTCCAGGTAAACCATGGAGGCCATCCCGCTCGTGTAATGGGTGTGAAGGTGGATCGGGATGGTGATCTCTTTCTTCAGAGCGGTGATGAGCTTGGCGATGTCGAAGGGGGACATGATACCGGCCATATCCTTCAGGCACAGGGTGTCGGCACCCATGTCCTGAAGTTCTTTTGCCTTCTGGGTGTAATAGTCCAGGTTAAAGACCTCTCCCCCCATCCGGCGCTCGGTCAGAGAGTAGCAGATGGTCCCCTGAAAATGCTTGCCGTTGGCCTTGATGCGTTCGACCACGGTCTCGAAGTTGCGGAAGTCGTTCAGGGCGTCGAACACCCTGAAGACGTCCATCCCCGCCTCGCAGGTCTTGTCGACGAAGAGCCGTGCGACGTCGTCTGCGTAGTTGCGGTACCCGACGAGGTTTTGACCTCTGAGGAGCATGGAAAAGGGGGTCTTTCGAATATGCTTCTTGAGGGTCTTGATCCGTTCGAAGGGGTCTTCGCCTAGGAAACGATGCATCGAATCGAACGTGGCACCGCCCCAGACCTCCATGGCCCAGAAGCCGACTTGATCCATCCTTTCGGCTATGGGCAGCATATCCTCGGTCCGCATTCGGGTGGCCAGGAGTGATTGATGACCGTCACGAAAGGTGTTATCCTGAATCTTCAGGGGGTTTTTGGGGCCGCTTTCCAGAAAGTTGTCCATCTTGAAACCTCCAATAATAAGATTCGGTTGGCACCTGTTTCCCATGATGTGCAAGCGGTCTGATGTGGTTCGGGGGGAGGATGCCGCCCGGCAGCGGGGGCGAAATGCGACCAGGAGAAACAAAATGCTGCAAGATCAGATATGCTATTTTAAATCAGGTCGACTGGTCAAGGAATTTCGGGAAGGGTGATGAACGAAACAGGGGATCCCGCTCTTCGAGAGGGTTGGGTCGACTGGATCCTCGCAGGGTGACTGAATGGGTTTGACGTCCAGCGGACAGCAGGGGCCCAGGGTTTACCGGGTCAGTGAACTGACCGGGGAGATCCAGTCCCTGCTCGAAAGCCGTTTCGATTTCATCTGGTTGGAGGCCGAGATATCCAATTTCAGCGCCCCCGCCTCCGGTCATTACTATATGATCCTCAAAGACGAACGGGCGCAGATCCGCGGGGTGATGTTCCGTCCGCAGGCGCGTTGTCTGAAATTCGTCCCCGAAAACGGCATGAAGATCCTGGCGCAGGGACGGATCGGGGTCTACGCCCCGAGGGGAGAGTACCAACTCCTCCTGGATTATCTGGAGCCGTTGGGGGTCGGCGCCCTGGCCCTCGCCTTCGAACAATTGAAGCGCAAGCTTGCCGCCGAGGGCCTTTTCGACACGGCGCTCAAACGGCCCTTGCCTTTTCTGCCGCAGCGCGTTGCACTCGTGACCTCGCCGACCGGCGCCGCGGTGAGGGACTTCCTCAAGATCATCCACCGCCGGTTCGCGAACCTCGAGGTGGTGGTCGTGCCGTCCCGCGTCCAGGGGGTGGAAGCCCTTCCCGATCTCCAGGCCGCGCTCGAAGCGGCGGACCGGTATGTCCGGCCCGATGTGATCGTCATCGCCCGGGGAGGCGGCTCCCTGGAAGACCTCTGGCCCTTCAACCAGGAGGAATTGGCGCGGGCGATCAGGCGCTCGAGCGTCCCGGTCGTTTCGGCGGTCGGCCATGAGACCGACTGGACGATTGCCGATATGGCCGCCGATGTCAGGGCCCCGACCCCCTCAGCGGCGGCGGAGATACTCGTGAAGGAAAAGGAGGAGCTGGCGCGCCGCCTTGGAGACTGGCGGCAGCGGCTTCTCCGGTCGATCGGTTATCTTCTGGATATGCAGGAAGCGAGGCTGAAGGCGCTGCAGCGTTCGGTCGCAGCCCCGGCAAGGCTGGTCGAAGGCTGGTGGCTCCGGTTGGACGACCTGCAGGGGCGCCTGGTGCGGCGGATGAAGGTGAGGCTCGAAGAGGACGACCGCCGGTTGCGATCGGAGAGCCGCTCCCTGCGCTTTTACGCGCCCGCGGCCCGTATCGAGAGGGACCGGCAGCAACTCGTTTTCGCTCGAGCGAACCTCGTCTCCCAAACCGAAAGGCGCCTCGAGTCTTTGCGTTACGCGCTCGATCTCGTGCAGGGGCGCCTCAGGGACCTGAGCCCCATGGCGGCGTTGCAGCGAGGATACAGCATCACCTTCAGGCTGCCGGAGGAGAGCGTTTTGCGGGATGCAGCCGATATCGAGGAAGGCGAAAGCATCAGAATACTGCTTGGGGCGGGGAGCCTGGAGGCCCGGGTGGAAAAGGCCGAGTCAGATCCAGCTACCCGGAAATGAGGATTTTTCTGCACACGTTTCGCGTACTCAGTCCCACCGATTGGCGGCGGACCCCGGTTTTGCCGATGCCAAGGGAATCAAGCGTTTGTTCAGAGGCGGCCAGCAGGTCTCCGCGCAGGCAAACGCGCGGATTCATGTGGAGATTGGCTGAAAAGTCTATTTCCGGAGGAATTGAAGCTACCGGATTGACAGGGTCGGCAGCCCGTAGTAAAGGGGAGGCCTGCGCAGGGTGATTACGTTCGTGCAGGCTTCGGAGGGGGATCGATGCCGGAAAAGACATTTGAAAAGGCGATGGAGCGTTTGGAGGAGATCGTCAAGGGCCTCGAGGGGGGTGCGCTTCCGCTCGATGCATCGTTGAAGGCGTTCGAGGAAGGGATGAAACTGGTGCAATTCTGCTCCGGAAAACTGGAGGAGGCGCAGAAAAAAGTGGCCCTGCTCGTCAAGGAGGGTGAAGAGCGTTTTCGCACGGTTCCGTTCGACAGGGAGGAGGACGGTGATGCCTGATGCATCCGTCTTTGATTTCAAGGGCTATTTAAAGGCGAAGAGAGACATGGTGGACAGGGCGCTGCGGGGGATGTTCCCTGCGCCGGAAGGGCTCGCGGCGGACATCGTGGATGCGATGACGTACAGCCTTTTCGCAGGAGGCAAGCGCCTCCGGCCCATCCTTTGCATCACCGGGGCCGAGGTGGTAGGCGGCAGCGGAGCGGCTGTCTTGCCGGTCGCCTGCGCCTTGGAGTGCATTCACACCTATTCTCTGATCCACGACGATCTGCCGGTCATGGACGATGACGATCTCAGGCGGGGAAAGCCCACCAGCCACAAGGTGTACGGCGAGGCCTTGGCGCTTCTCGCCGGAGACGGTCTGCTGACGGAGGCGTTCGACATCATGACCCGGGCGGAGCTGATCACGGGGCTTCCCGTCGACCGGCTGCTGCGGGCGATCCATGTCATCGCGCATGCATCCGGCTATAACGGCATGGTCGGGGGGCAGGTCGTCGATATTCAGATGGAAGGCCGGACGGCGGACCCCGCGATCGTCGATTTCATCCACCGGCACAAGACCGGTGATCTGATTACGGCGGCCATTGTCTCGGGGGCCGTCCTCGGAGGCGGAGCCGAAAAGGATGTGGCCGCCCTCGAAAGCTACGGGCGGAAGATCGGTATGGCCTTTCAGATTTCTGACGATATCCTCGATATCGAGGGGGATCAGGAGATCATGGGCAAACCGATCGGAAGCGATGCGGCCAAGCAGAAAATGACCTACCCGGCCCTTTTGGGTTTGGAGGAGGCGAGGCGGGTCCAGAAGGGGCTCGTGGAGGGAGCGGTCGAGGTCATCGCGGATTTCGATCAGGCTGCGGAACCCCTGCGGCATTTGGCCGCCTACATCATCCAGAGAAAGAGATGAGCGAGAATCAGAAAGAAACGACCAAGCGGCTCAAGGACGTCCATTCTCCTGCTGATTTAAAAAGGCTCCCCATCAAGGCGTTGGAGGAACTGGCGCAGGAGATTCGCAGAACCATCATCGAGACCGTATCCAGGACCGGTGGGCATCTGGCGCCGAGCCTCGGGGTGGTGGAATTGACTTTGGCGCTTCACTATGTATTCGACGCGCCAAGGGACAAGATCATCTGGGATGTGGGTCATCAGTCCTACGCCCACAAACTGATCACCGGCCGTCGCGAACAGTTCCACACGCTGCGTACACTCGGCGGCATCAGCGGCTTTCCTAAACGCGCCGAAAGCCCTTATGACACCTTCGACACTGGCCACAGCAGCACGTCGATCTCGGCCGGGCTCGGAATCGCGACGGCCTTCAAGATATATGGAAAGCGCAACAAGGTCATCGCCGTCATCGGCGACGGTTCCATGACGGCCGGCATGGCCTTCGAAGGGCTCAATCAGGCGGGCCACACGGAGCGGGACCTGATCGTGGTCCTGAATGACAACGATATGTCCATATCTCCCAACGTGGGGGCCTTTTCCTCTTTTCTGAGCCGCAAGATGACAGGCAGGCGCTTCGTGGGGGTGAAGAAGGATCTCGAGCGGTTCATCGGATCGCTGCCCGGTGTCGGGGAGAGCGTGTTGAACCTGGTCCGGAAGAGCGAGGACTCCTTCATGACCTTTTTTACGCCCGGCATGCTTTTCGAGGCCTTCAAATTCAAGTATATCGGTCCGATCAACGGCCACCGCCTCGATCGGCTGATCGAAACCTTCGAAAACACGAAGCACCTCGACGGTCCGGTGCTGGTGCATGCCCTGACCGTCAAGGGGAAGGGCTACGAACCGGCCGAAAAGGATCCATGCCATTACCATGGCGTCGGGTGCTTCGAGATTGCAACCGGAACCCCTTCATCCGGCGCAGCCAAGCCGGCCCCGACCTATACCGAGGTCTTCGGGCGGGCCATGATGGATTTGGGTGCGAGGGACGAGCGGCTCTTCGCGATTACCGCGGCCATGCCGGAGGGGACCGGGCTTGTGGAGTTCGCGGAAAAGTACCCTGAGCGGTTCATGGATGTCGGGATTGCGGAGCAGCACGCCGTCACATTCGCAGCCGGATTGGCGACCGAAGGGCTCAGACCGGTCGTCGCGGTTTACTCGACGTTTCTGCAGCGCGCCTACGACCAGATCATCCATGATGTCTGCCTTCCCAATCTCCCCGTCACCTTTGCCATAGACCGGGGAGGGCTGGTCGGGGAGGACGGTCCGACCCATCATGGGATGTTCGACCTCGGCTATTTGAGGATGCTGCCGAATATGACCGTCATGGCCCCCAAGGACGAAAACGAATTGTGGCACATGCTTTACACCGCCCTGGAGCAACCGGGGCCTGTGGCGGTGCGTTATCCGCGGGGTGTGGGGACAGGAGCCCCGATCGAAGCGGATTTTCACCGGATCGACATAGGCCGCGGGGAATTGCTGAAGGAAGGAAAGGATCTCCTGATCGTCGCTATAGGAAGCATGGTGGCGCCTTCCATGGCAGCCGCCCGACTGCTGCAGGAAAAGGGGGTCGCCGCCGGGGTCTTCAATGCCCGCTTTGTCAAGCCTCTGGATGAGCGGATCGCGCAGCTTGCCGAGGACTGCGGTCATGTGTTGGTTGTCGAGGAGAATGCCCTCCAGGGGGGCTTCGGCTCCGCTGTCCTGGAACTGCTGAGCGACAAAGGGCTCGACGGTGTGCGGATCAAACGGATGGGCCTCCCGGACCGCTTTGTGGAACATGGACCCGCGGCCGTGCTGAGAGAACGCTGCGGCCTTTTTGCAGAAGGGATTGCCGGCGAGGCTCTGGAGTGGCGGACGGGAAAGAGCGATCGCTCCGGCGAATGAAGGGTGTGCAGAGCGGCATGACGGAACGCCCGGACAGGATCAGGCTCGACCGCCTGGTGTTGGAGCGCGGGCTCGCGGAGAGCCGCGAGAAGGCCAGGGCGATGATCATGGCGGGCGCGGTCCGGGTGGATGGACGGGCAGCGGATAAGGCCGGCACCCTCGTGGCGCCGTCCGCCGCGATCGAGGTGGTCGGGCGCCCGCATCCCTACGTCGGCCGTGGCGGGCTCAAGCTCCAGGCCGCCCTCGATCATTTTTCGATTCAGGTCGATGGACTGACCCTCCTCGACGTAGGCGCTTCGACAGGCGGCTTCACCGATTGCCTGCTTCAGCGGGGGGCTGCCCGGGTTTTGGCCGTCGATGTCGGCTATGGGCAGCTTGACTGGAGGCTCCGTCAGGACCCCCGGGTCCTCGTCTTCGAGCGCACCAACGCCCGGTACCTGCTGCCGGGCGACCTTCCCGGCCCCGTTCATGGGGCCGTGATCGATGCTTCTTTTATCTCTCTCAAGATCATTGTTCCCCCGGTGTCGCGGCTCCTGGCCCCCTCGTCTTTCATAATCGCGCTGATTAAACCGCAGTTCGAGGCGGGTAAAAACGAGGTGGGCAAAGGGGGCGTGGTCCGTGACCCGGCATGCCACCGCCGGGTGGTGGAGGACCTGACAGGCTTTTTTCAGGCAACGGGATGGACACCGCTGGAAGCGATCCCGTCTCCCATTCTGGGACCTAAAGGAAACCGCGAGTTCCTGGTCTGCCTGAAGCGCACGGAGACCTCGGGCCCCGCCGAGGGATCCGATACAGCGGTTTGACAGAAATGGCGCAATGCGAGAAGGCCTGGTTGTGGATTCGGCCATCCTGAAGCGGCGTCACCCTGTGGAACCTGCGCGACTCTCATCAAGACGTTGGAATTCCCTTCAGCACAAGGCTTTACAAGGCGACCAGATGCAAGGTTTGCACAATCCCGTGCAGGACGGCGCACTTGAAGTGCGCCGTCCTGTCACAGGCTGAGTGCAACGCGGCAAATGGACATTTTTCAACGGCCGGTTATCGCGATCGGCTTCGGGAGCGTAGCATCATGTTCCGCAGGTGACGGATGAGCGGAGCTTTTCGGAAGCGGTTCATCTCCTAGGCGTGAAAATAACCGCAGATCGCCAGCCCGCCTCCCTATGGGCAACTATCGGCCTGGCCATTTCAAAGGTATAAAACTACTTTCCGGCGCTTGCAAAAGAGCCCGGTCGATCGTCAGAGGCGAAAACGCAGCTGCGAAGGGCTGATCAGTGTTTTCCGCGTTTGGAAGCCTTCAGGGGGTTGATCTTGGCGTCCGCTTTCTTGGGGGCTTCTTTCACGTGGGTGGCCATATTGCATTTCGAGAAGCGCCATTTCGCTGCAGGATCGGGAAAGACGGCGCAGTATTTCCCGGTGGGGAATTCTTTGATCCTCTGGCAGCCCTCACACTGCTCGACGATGGGATGGCAGCTGCCTCCATTGAACTGGCAGCCCTTCTTCTCCATAAAGGCGCACTCGACGCCTTCCTTTACGGTTGTGCAAAGCATGTCAATCACATCCTTTCGCTGAAAAATACAAATTTCGAATCAGCGTTTATGCCGAAAGGCAAACACGTTGTCAAGAAAAATGCGCAGGTATTTGGAAAAATCAAGTGCTGCACCCCATTATTCTCGGTGGCAGAGAGTAAATTCCAACTGTGGCGGCTCATTGATCCGCTTCCTCCTCAGCGACAAGGGCCAAGCCGAGTTCGCTGAGTTGCCTTGGGTCTACTTCCGAAGGTGCCTCGGTCAGAAGGCACGAGGCGCTGGTGGTCTTCGGGAAGGCAATGACCTCCCGAAGGGACTGCGCTCCAGTCATCAGGGCAACCAGGCGATCGAACCCGATGGCCATCCCGGCATGGGGCGGTGCACCGTACCGGAGGGCCTCCAGGAGGAACCCGAATTTCGCCTGAGCCTGTTCGGGGCTGATTCCAAGGAGCTTGAAAATCTGCTGCTGGAGATCGAGGCGATGGATCCTCACGCTTCCGCCGCCGATCTCCGAACCGTTCAGAACGAGGTCATAGGCCCGTGCCCGCGCTGCCAGCGGATCGGTTTCAAGGACTGCGACGTCTTCTTCGAGCGGCGATGTGAAAGGGTGATGGACGGCCGCGAGGCGGTCCTCGGCCTCATCGAATTCGAAGAGCGGGAAGCGGGTGACCCAAAGGAAGGACCAGCGGTCGGACGGGATGAGGTTGCGTTCCCGGGCGATATGGGTGCGCATCCGCCCGAGGACCTCGTTCACAATGCTCCGCTCGTGGGCCACGCAAAGGATCAAGTCCCCCGGCTGGGCTTCCATCGATGCGTTGATGGCCCCTTTCTCTTCTGACTTCAGAAATTTATCCAGGGGCGATTGCCAGCCGTCAGGAGTGATTTTGGCCCAGGCCAGGCCTTTTGCCCCCCATTCTACGGCGAGGGTTCCCAGTTCATCCAGGTTTTTCCGCGAAAAGGCGGCGGCTCCTCCAGGCACCCGGATGGCCTTGATCACACCGCCCCCGGCGGCAGTGTCCCGGAACACCCTGAAATCCGTTTTGCGGGCGTGCTCCGTCAGGTCCCGGATCTCCATTCCGAAACGCAGGTCCGGCCGGTCCGTGCCGTAGGTCTCCATGGCCTCCCGGTAGTCCATGCGGCCGATGGGTGCCGGGATCTCGACCCCTTGGACCTCCTGAAAAAGGTCGATCATCAGGCCTTCGAAGACCGACATGACCGTCTCTTCCGTAGCGAACGACATCTCCAGGTCCACCTGGGTGAATTCCGGCTGGCGGTCCGCGCGCAGATCCTCGTCGCGGAAGCAGCGTACGATCTGGTAGTACCGTTCGAAGCCCGCCACCATCAGGAGCTGCTTGAAAAGCTGAGGGGACTGGGGAAGGGCGTAGAAGCATCCGCGGTTGACACGGCTGGGAACCAGGTAGTCGCGGGCTCCCTCCGGGGTGCTCTTCGTCAGAAAGGGGGTCTCCACCTCCAGAAAGCCCATCCGGTTGAGATATTCGCGGATAAATGCCGCGATGCGGTGCCGTTTCTTGAAGGTGGCCAACATCTGGGGCCGCCGCAGTTCGAGATAGCGATGTTTCAGGCGCAGGGTCTCCGAACCGTCGACGGCGCCGTCGACCTGGAAAGGAGGGGTTTCGGTGTGGTTCAAGATCTTCAGCTCGAGGGCTCGAACCTCTATACCGCCTGTGGGAATCTGCTTGTTTTCCTGCCCTTCCAGGCGGTTGACGACCTCGCCCCGCACGGCCAGGACCCACTCGTTCCTCAGAATGTGCGCCTTGGCATGGCTTTCGGCATCCGCCTGCGGGTCGAAGACGATCTGGGTGATTCCTTCCCGGTCCCTGAGATCGATGAAGATCAGCTGTCCAAGGTCCCTGCGGCTGTTGACCCAGCCCATCAGGATCACTTCTTCGCCGTGGTTGGATGCACGCAGTTTCCCGCAGCTGTGGGTTCTCTGCCAGGTGCTCATGGAGTCGATTTGCATGGTTGTCGCCCTCTTATGCGCGGGAAATGGGATTTTCGGTAAGCCGTTTGACGAGCAGCGGGACGATATCGCGGGTGCCGATCGTTTCCTGCCGGCCGCTTTGCATATCCCGGAGGACGGCCTGCCCTTCGGCGAGCTCGTTTTCCCCCAGGATGAGTGCGGTCGAAACCCCCAGCTTGTCGGCCTTCTTCATTTGGGCCTTGAGCCCTTTGAAGCCGTAACCCATCTCCGCCCAAAACCCTGCCCTGCGCAAGGCGGTTGCCCAGCCGAAGCAGGTCTTTTCGGCCGCTTCGCCCAAGGCGGCCAAGAAGAGATCCGGCTTCCCGGCCGGGCAGGGGCGCAGCTCCTGGAGGAGAGCAATCAGCCTTTCGGCTCCCACCGCAAAACCGATGGCAGGCAGGTCGGGCCCCCCGAGCTGCTGGACCAGTCCGTCGTAGCGGCCTCCCCCGGCAACCGCATTCTGGGCGCCGAGCCGCTCGGTCTGAAACTCGAAGGTTGTCCGGGTGTAGTAATCGAGGCCGCGGACCAGACGCGGGGCCCGGGTGTATTCCACCCCCGACAGGTCCAGGTATTCCTGAAGCCCTTCGAGGTGCCTGCGGCAGTCATCACACAGCACATCGAGGATCAGGGGGGCGTCCGCCACGGTCTCCCGGCACCCGGGTACTTTGCAGTCGAGGACGCGCAGCGGGTTGGTGTGGCTTCTCCGACGGCAGTCCGTACAAAGCTTGTCCTCGCGGTCCTGAAGATAGATCTGCAGCTCCGCCCGGAAATCGGGGCGGCAGGTCGGGCAGCCGAGGGAGTTGACCAGCAGCGTGAGGTCCCGCAGTCCAAAGGCGTGGAAAAGCGATTCGGCGAGGACGATGATTTCCGCGTCGCTCTTGGGCCCGGGGTCCCCGAAAAATTCGGCGTTGATCTGATGGAACTGCCGGAACCGGCCCTTCTGCGGCCGTTCATGGCGAAACATCGGGCCAATGGTGAACAGCTTCTGAACGGGATCCTGTTGGTAGAGACGGTTCTGGATGTAGGCCCGGACGACCGAAGCGGTGGCCTCCGGACGCAGCGAGAGCCCTCGCCCTTTGCTGTCCTGGAAGGTGTACATCTCCTTCGAAACGATGTCGGTCTCCTCGCCGATGCTGCGGGCAAAAAGCTCCTTCGCCTCGATCAACGGGGTGCGGATTTCCTGAAAACCCGATACCTGGAATGTCCGGCGCGCAACGGCCTCGGTCTCCTGCCAGTAAGGTATTTCTTCAGGCAGGATATCTTTGAATCCTTTAATGGTCGCAAATTCCAACGGGAAATCCCCCCATTTCACATGGCGCCACGACAGGACGCCCGGTTTCGAACAGCGGCTCGTCTTCGCCAGGAGGCTTGAGCGCGCAGGTCTCACGTGAAATTTAAAACTCTACTTTATACCATTTTTGGAGGTTATTGGGAATTGCTTTTTTGAAAAAAGGCGGATGAATGTACTGTTTCAGGGGAAGGGGTTTCTTTATGTTCCGGAAGATGGATGACAAAGCGTGCTCCGCGGCCCGGGCGGCTCTCTACCTCGATGGTGCCGCTGTGGTCCTGGACGTTTCGTTGAGCGATGAACAGTCCCAGGCCGGTTCCTTGGCGGATGGAGCTTCTGTGTTTGGTGGTGAAATAGGGATCGAAGATCCTGCCGAAGAGTTCGGGGTTGATTCCTGCGCCTGAATCCTGAACTTCGAGGAGGAAGCCCGGCGGCTGTCCGGGCTGAATCAACCGCCGCGTTTTCAGTGTGATGGTTCCATTGTTGGGAGTGAACTCGACGGCATTGGAAAGGAGGTTCAGGATGACCTGTCTGATCTTTTCCTCATCCATTGGGAATATGCAGGGTTCAGGATCCAGGTCGAGCTGCAGTCGAATCCTTTTTACATTCGCCTGGGGCGTGAAGAGCGTCACCATCTTTTCGCAGAGGGGGTTCAGATCGGCCGGTTCGAAGTGGCTTTCCTTCCTGCTTGCCAGGTCGAGCAGTTGGGTGATCAGATTGTTGATGCGGGCTACTTCCTCCATCCCGACCGCGTAGAAATCTTCTATGAAGGAACTGCTGTGGGCCTTTTCGGGCAGCATCTGGATAAAGGTCCCGATAGCCGTCATGGGGTTTTTGATCTCATGGGCCAGGAGGGCCGCCAAGTGTCCCAAAAAGGCGAATTTTTCCGCCTGGTTCAAAAGGGTCCGGGAGTTCCGCAGTTCTTCCATCTGGGATTTCAGGCGGGAGTAAAGCTTGGCGTTTCCGATCGCGATCGCCATAAAGGGGGCGAAGATCTTCAGGGTTTCCCGGGTTTCCTTGGCCACCCCGCGGATGGCTGGGGCATCGATGGCGATCACCCCGATCACCTTTGCATCCGTGATGAGCGGGCAGGCATAGATGGCGATCGGCTTGTTTTCCCGTGAGAAGAAACGCTCCTTCTTGAGCTGCTCGCCGCGGACCTCCGGCAGATGGCATTCCAGACCCTCCCTGGCGACCTTGGTCAGGATGTTGCCCCTCCGTTCAACCGGGACCGTGTAATTTTTCATCCAATCCGGCGTTTCGCCTTCAAAACCCCAGGCATGAAGATAATGCAATCTTTCACCGGTATCGTCGGTGATCATGATGAGTGCGCGGCAAATGCTGCAAGCCTTGGCGAGGATATTGATCACGGCCGTCAGAAGCGGATCTTTTTCGAGGATGCTCAGGATGGCCTTCCCTGTTTCCTGAATGGCGATAAGCTGGGTGACCTTGCTGCTGAGCTGCAGGTTCAGTTGATTCACTTCTTCGTATTTCCTGACGATGATTTCCTTGTCCTTCTCCTGTTCGGTGATGATCTCTTTCAGCATAGCCCTCGAGGTGAAAAATCTCGAGAAATAGTGACGCAATCGGTATGCGAAAGGCCAGCGAAGATGATACTCGCAATAAGGCGCACCTCTGAAGTAGCAGCAGGTTTCCTTGATTTCGAGGGGTTTGTTCACCCAGATGGTCGGGATATACGTATACAGCCCCTGGTTGTAGAGGCAGATATCCTTCGAGAGCACCAGTTCCGGCAGCCAGTGGAGCCGTATGACCGCACTGTTCCTGTCCATGTCGTGTAGTTCGATGCGCTTGGTCCGGCTGAACTTATCGTTGATCCGCTGAATATGCCGGAGGCCGTTCTTGGGTGAAAAAAAGATTTTTATGGCGACCTTCTGAAGATAGCCGAGGGAGCTGTTCTCTATAGCGAAGCGGGCGATCTTGAAAGAGATTTCAGGGTCTTTGAGAAGGGTGCGCGCGCGTTGATGGATCTTTACGAGGACAATGCTCGAGATCCAGTTGTTGGGGTCGGTCAGGTATTCGATCGGGTCTTCGAGGGCGTCGATTTCAGGATCGAGGCCCCGGACGAATTCGGCGATATCAACGATAGGGGTGGCATTCTTCAGATACTCGAGAACGGGTTTGATGTTGACGCAGCTGGCCTGTGTTTCCATTCATGCACCCCGATGAGATTTTCCATACGTATCAAAGAACTTGCACCTCGGCTGCCGTCGGTTCCGGGGGCCACGCTCAACCGCGAGGATTGCCGGCCGGCAGGATCTGCGTCCTACCTGCAAGCAATTTCAATGCCTGAAAACAACAGGATGCAGGTGATAAATCGGCATCGAAAAAGCCGCCGAAAAAGGCCACGACCGGTCCGGCTTCGGTAAGGGTTGCACGAGGCGCCCCTTCGACGGGAGGCCGCGGATGCAGGGAAAAACTGTGTACAAGAAAATAGGCATGCAACCGGCCCGATCTCGTGTGGTGTCCTTTCGGGAATGATTGACCGACAGAACCCGGTCTCCAATCCTGAAAGGAGAACTTTTCTTCACACGCTTCGCGTGCTCAGTCCCATCGCAAAATTCAGTGCTTGCGCGGAGGCCACCTGTAGGCTGCCGCACGAGCAAATAGGCAGATTGTCGCCGAGAGTGGGCAAAAAGACTATTTCCGGAGGGAAAATAGTTTATTTTCGTTGCAAGGAGCACCCCTGAGCGGCGGCACCCGGAGCAGGGATGATCACAGCCTCTCAAGCTTCGATGCCCAGTTCATTGATCTTCGCGAGGAGCGTATTCCGATGGATACCAAGTATCTCCGCCGCCTTCTTGCGGTTGCCGCGGACGCGGGCCAGCACCTGGGTGATGAAATCCTTCTCGAAGTCATTGACGGCTTCCCGAAGCGTCATGTCGTGAAGCTGCTTGCCTGCGATGCTGAGCCCGAATAAATTTTCGACTCCGATGACATCGCTCTTGGTGATGGTAAAAAGCCTTTCGACGAGGTTTTGAAGTTCGCGAACGTTGCCTGGCCATTGGTAGGCCGTCAACTGGGCAAGGGCCTCGTCTGAGAACCGCTTGGCCGGTTTTCCGGTGCGCTGGGCATGGCAGTCGAGGAAGTGCTCGAGAAGCAGGGGAATGTCGATCCGCCTTTCGCGCAGTGGAGGGAGTTTGATCGGAAAAACATTCAAGCGGTAGAAAAGGTCTTCGCGAAAACGCCCTTCCTGGATCAAAGTCTGCATTTCCTTGTTGCAGGCCGCCACAAAGCGGATATCCGCTTTGAGGACCTTGTTGCTTCCAACCCGTTCGAATTCCTTTTCCTGGATAACGCGCAGAAGTTTGGCCTGCATGCTGACTTCAAGGCAGTCGATGTCGTCGAGGAAAACCGTTCCTCCGTCAGCGACCTCGAACTTCCCCATTACGCTCGATACGGCGCCTGTAAACGCCCCTTTCTGGTGGCCGAAGATCTCCGATTCCATCAGGGAGGCCGGGATGGCGGCACAGTTGATCACCACGAAGGGCTGGTCCTTGCGAGAGCTTAAATGATGGATGGCTCTGGCAACGAGTTCTTTGCCGGTTCCGCTTTCCCCCTGAATCAGGACTGCTCCGTCGCTGGATGCCACTGTCGCGATAAGGTCGAAGACCTCCGTCATCTTCGGGTCTTTTCCTATCATTTTTTCGAAGAGGTGGTAGCGCTGGAGTTCGTGCTTCAGGTAGGACACCTGTTGGAGCAACTTCTTTTTCTCTTGCGCCCGGTCTAGAACCGCAAGCAGATCATCGACGACGAACGGCTTGATGATGTACTCGTAGGCGCCGGCCTTGATAGCCTGTACAGCGGTCTTGATCTCTTTGACCGCTGTTACCATGACCACCGCCGTGTTCGGATCTGTCTCTTTGAAGGTCTTCAAGAGATCGAGACCGTTTGAATCCGGCAGGAGGATATCGAGGAGGACAATGTCGAAGGCGTTTTGCGTAAAGGCATCAACGGCCTCTGCTCCGGAAGCGGCCAGGATGACTTCGTAGTCTTCCTGCAGCACCATCTTCAATGCCTGCCTGATCCCTTTCTCATCATCTACAATTAAGACTCTGCCTTTTCGCTTTTCCGCCATCACGCCCCCTGTCATCTGTGAGAAATGCTATTTCTTTACAGGAATAATTATGAGAGTCAAGCAGTAAGAGCTATTTCACTCGAAGAAAAAATCGATTGCTGAAAAACATATCCCTGCCGCCTTTGGCTCATCCCCCGTCACTGCGGCGTTTTTGTGCCACGATTTTTCGACTTGGTTTCCATGCGGAAGGGCTTTTCCGGTGCAACCCAGCTTCCCCTCTTTGCCCATAAATTTTCTAGCCAGGCTGTTCGGACCGGTCTTGCGAGTCTGCAAAGGATTCGATTTCGTGGGGCGCCGCGCTTTTTTCCAGATATCCGGCGCGCAGGGTCTCGATGCGATCGAGGGATCGGTCGAGGCGCCGGCGCCGGGTCGTCGTCAACGCCTCGAATTCCTTCTGGCTTTCGTTGATGCGGCGGCCGAGGAGGCTCATTTTTTCACAGAACAGCTCCCACTGCTGCTTGAAGGTGCTCATCAGCGTCAGAATTTCCGCAGTCGTCTTCTCCAGGGTGAACTGCTCGACGGCTTGGCGGATGACGGCCAGGACCGCAAACAAGGTCAGCGGCGAGCAAAGGATGACATTGCTTCTCATGGCCTCTTCGATCAGTTCCGGATCCTGTTCGTGGATCAGTGCATAGATATGTTCGTTGGGAATGAACAACAGGACATAGTTGAGAGTGTGCTGTTCAGGGTCGATATAGTCCCGTGTCGTGACCTCCCTGATCCTGGCGCGGACGTCTTTCAGAAAATCTTTCTGGCGCAGATTCTTTTCCAGGTCGGAGGCGGCTTCCAGGGTCTTGAGGTAATTGCTCAGCGGGAACTTTACATCCATGTTCAAACGGCGGCCCTGGGGCAGGAGAAAGGTGAAATCGGGTCGCGATCCGCCGCCCGCTTTCGATTTCTGCTTGTAATAATTGATGTTTTCTTTTAAGCCACATGACCGCAGGACGTCTTCGGCCATTCTTTCTCCCCACTGGCCCCTGGCTTTGTTGTTGGCCAGGGCCTCCCGCAGAGCGCGAGTCGTTTCGAGAAGATCACGCATCTGCTCCTGGGAGGATTTCAAACGGCTGTCGAGCGCACCGTAGCTTTGATGCCGTTCCTGCTCCAATGCCCGGATCAGCTCCGTGATCTTGTCGAGTTCGCCGCACATCCGGCTGATTTGGACATCGATCAGGCCCTTTTTCGCCTCGAGTTCGCTGCCGCTCAGCGTCCTCTCTTCCTTGAACCGGGCATCGGCGAGATTCAGGAATGCATGGGTCGAGTGCTCGAGCGCGTCCACCGAAAGCCGGGCGAAGGCGCTTTCAATCTGCGAAAGGAGGGTTTCCTGCCCTTCCCGGCGGAGCATTTCGTTTTCACGGTATATCTCTTCTGCAATGGCTCGGGCGGATTTGAGCCTGAACGTCTTGATCGCGGCGGCCGTGCCTAAGCCAAGGAAGAAACCGGCCAACAAGGCGCCGCAGAGAAAGATCCAGTCGATGGAATGAAAGGCAACCATAAGCTGATAAAATTCCAGATGGTTTTTGAACGGCGTTTCGCTGAAGATCGAATCATATATCGATATTATCTGAGATCAAGTTTTTTCGGTGATGCGGATGCGTTTGCCGGGGATGGGCTCAGATTTGTTTGGCGGCCGAACAATGAGGGTCTGAAAACCTGCAGGCTTGAGATGGCCCCCAAACGCGGAACCACTTTTTCAGAGATTTGAGGTAGACCCCAAATACGTGGCCAGTTTTCCAGAGATGTAAGATGTAAGAACTCCCGTTTCAATCCCGTACCGCGTGATTCCCGGTTTGGCTTCGCCCTTCATTTGTTTGACAACCGCTCGCAGGTTCCTTAAGATTTTTTAACATATTCGGTCCCCAGACACGCGCGAGGTAAGACTGCATGGCAAGAGATTTCTATGAGATCCTCGGTGTTTCGCGCACAGCTACCCAGGAGGAGATCAAGAAGGCCTACCGGAAGCTTGCAAGAAAATGGCACCCTGATATCAACCCCGGAAATGTCGAGGCGGAGCAGACCTTCAAGGAGATCTCGCAGGCGTATGAATGCCTCGGGAACCCGGAGAAACGGAAGCTTTACGACGAGTTCGGTGAGGAAGGGCTCCAGTCCGGCTTCGACGCAGGAAAGGCCAGGGAATACAAAAGCTGGCAGCAAGCCTATAAACAGCAGGCCGGCGCGGGCCGGGCCGGGCCGGAGTTCGGCCGGTATCAAAGCTACGAGGACATTTTCGGGGATATCTTCGATTTGGGGGGCGGGGGCAAGGCCTTCAAGGGACGCGGCCCCCGAAGGGGCAGGGATATCGAACATCCCATGGAAGTGGACCTGATCTCCGCCTTAAAAGGCTTCGAGACTGAATTGTCGATGCAGAAGATGACGGCCTGCGCTCTGTGCAAGGGCTCCGGGATGGACCCCGGTTCCAAGCTGACCACCTGTCCTGCGTGCGGTGGCTCCGGACGGATCAATGTGGCCGAAGGGCCCATGCGTTTCACCAAGCCCTGCCCGCAGTGCGGAGGGCATGGTCAGATCGGACGGCCGTGTCCGCAGTGCGGCGGCACCGGACAGGCGATGGGGGAGGAGCGGATCCGCGTCGTGATACCCGAGGGGGTGAAAGAAGGGTCCAAAGTGCGCGTTGCCGGGAAGGGAGAGCCGGGAATGGACGGCGGCCCACCGGGCGATCTGTTCCTCATCGTTCACATCAAGCCTCATCCTTTGCTCAGGCGCGAGGATGACAACCTTTACATGGATCTGCCTGTCACTGTGACGGAGGCGATCAAGGGCGGCACCGTGACGGTTCCCACTCCCAAGGGGGCGGTGAAGGTCAAGGTGCCGCCGCGCAGCCAGAGCGGGCAGACCCTCAAGCTGCGGGGGAAGGGTGCGAAGAACCCGAAAACCAAGGCATACGGCGATCTGATGTTGAAACTGGTGGTGAAGGTGCCCAAAACCGATGACGAGCAGGCCCTGAAGGCCGCGGAGGCCCTTTCGTCCTTTTACCAGGAAGACATCCGGGAAGGGATTCGCTTTTAAAAGAATAGGAAGGCTGCACGAGAAGGCCAGACCGGAATCTGCGGCCTGAACCTGGTATTTTTGGGGAGAGGTCCGACAATGACCAAAGAATACTGGACGATTACGGAAGTGATCGAGGCCTTTGAACTGGATGAGGACCTTCTGTCCGAACTCGAATCCGAGGAGATCGTCTGTCCGCTATGCACCGAGGGAAGCGCCGCCAAACTCTTCAGCGCCGGGGATCTGGAAACCCTCAGGCTGACGAAGATCTTCATGGAGGACATGGGGGTCAACCTTCCGGGGGTGGAGGTCATTTTGCGTATGCGTCAGAACATGATCGATATGCGCCGGCAGTTCGATGCAATCCTCGAGGAATTGGCCGGACAACTCAAGAAATGAGGCTCAAATTGCTGTAAGCGCTCCCCGTTTGGCGCCTATGTGGTGACGGTCCTCCCTGCCGCGTCAAGACATCTTCGTCGGGAGGGCGCCTATGGGCGACCTCCCGGCGAACATTCCGAACAAGGGTTCTCTCTTCTGAAATTGATTGGTGTCCGTCCGGAAATAAAACTTTGAAAGCGCAATAGTTTCCAGGCCGGAAATGAGAATTTTTCTCTACACGCTGCGCGTGCTCAGTCCCACCGCTTCGGGGCGGGTCCCGGTTTCTTCACACCCTTCGGGTGCTCAGTCCCACCGCTTCGCGGCGGGTCCCGGTTTGACCAATATCAAGGAAATCAAGCGTTTGCGCGGAGGCAGCCTACAGGTCGCCGCCCAAACAAACGCGCAGATTGACGCCGAGATTGGGCAAAAAGACCATTTCCGGACGGAAACTAATTGACTTCTGACTCTTTCACCTATATAAATATCTATTTTTGAATTGCTCCTTGTCCCTGCAAAGCCAGCCTGCCTGTAAGCTGGCCTGAGGCGGGGACCAAAATGCCCCCTTTTTGGGGAAGTCCGAAAGGAGACCGTTTGGGATGAGGTATTACGAGACTCTCTACCTGATTAACCCGGATCTGGCGGAAGAAGACTACCAGAGTGTTTCCAAAAAGTTCGTCGACATCGTCGGCAGGCACAGCGGTGAGGTGATCGAGGTGCAGGACTGGGGCCGAAGGCCTTTGGCTTATGATGTCAAGAAATTTGACAAGGCGAGTTTCGTGCTGCTCCGATTCTGCGGGGAAAATCGTGTCCCGGAAGAATTACAGCGCGAAATGCGGCTCGATGACCGTGTCCTGAAGTACCAGACCGTCAAGCTGGGCGAAGATGCGGATCCCGAGGCATTGAGGCGGCAGGCGGAGGAGGCCCGGACGAAGTCGCAGGAAACACCTAAATCGGAAGCCGAAGAGGAATCAGGAGAAGGAGAGGAATAGCATGGCATTCAATCGTGAGAGAGGAAGATTCAAGAGGACCTTCCACAGAAGGAAGGTGTGCCGGTTTTGCGCCGACAGCAGCCTTGTCATCGATTATAAAGACGTCAAGACCCTCAGACATTTCACCACCGAACGGGGAAAAATCACGCCGCGCCGGATCTCGGGCAACTGTGCAAAACACCAGCGGATGCTGACGGTTGCGATCAAGCAGGCTCGAAATATAGCATTGCTGCCTTACACGACGTCAACCCTGCGCTGACGAAGAGGCCTGAAGCGGGGGCTGTCGCCTGAGCAAGCCGACGTTGTTGGAACCACACGCCAGAGTTCCCATGAAGCCGATAGACGTACTGGGGTGCGCAGGGTGGGCCGGTCTCTTGCTGTCCATGCCGGTCTGGCTTCCTCTGTTCGGGCCTTTGTTCAGCCTCCTGGCCCCCTTGCCCTTCTTTTACTATTCCATCAAGCTCGGATTCCGTCAGGGTCTCAAACTGACGGTGCTGGTGCTTGCCTTGATCGCCTTGGCGGCGCATTTGGGGGGAGGGGCCCATATCGCGGTTTTCGGTGTGGAATTCGGCGCCCTCGGGTTCATGCTGGCGGCTTTCACGGAAAAGGGCTATGCCCCGGGGCGCGTTATCTTTTTGACGACCGGCGTGATGGCCCTCCTGGGGATCACGCTGCTGGTGGCCCTGGCGGCCCGGCGCGGCATGGGGCCCGGAGAGATGGTTTTGGCCTATCTCGAGGCGCAGATGCAGGCGAGCATCGAGGCCTACCAGTCGGCGGGGCTTGCAGCTTTGGGTGAAAGCGAGTTGGAGGCCTTTTCGCAGAGCCTGTTCGATCTGCTTGCGCGCATCTATTTTTCTTTGATGGTGATCGGAATGGGGGTCGTGGTGTGGCTCAACATGATCGCCGGCCGGGTGCTCCTCAAGGCGCGCCGGATCGATCTTCCCGGGACGGCGCCACTGGACCGTTGGCATGCGCCCGAACAGTTGGTCTGGGCCCTCATCGTATCGGGGTTTCTCACGTTTTTGGGCTCTGGGCCGCTGGCTGTGCTGGCGGTCAACGTTCTGATCGTCGCCATGGCCGTTTATTTATTCCATGGATTGTCTATTATTCTTTTTTTCTTGAATCGCTATCGGGTTCCCGGATGGGCCAGGGCCGGGGTCTATTTCCTGATTTTCATGCAGCAGATTTTTCTGGTGCTGCTGGCGCTCCTGGGCCTTTTCGATCAGTGGATGGATTTCAGGAAGATGCGCAAAAACGAGCTCGAAAATTCATGAGACACGCTAGGGAGGTCTGTTCATGAAAGTGATATTGAGGCAGGACTTGGAAGAACTGGGTTTGGAAGGGGACGTGGTGGATGTCGCCAAAGGCTATGTCCGCAACTATCTTGTGCCGAGGGGGATAGCGGTGCTCGCGACGTCTCAAAATATCAAGGCCTTCGAACTTCAGAAAAAAAAGATCGAACTCCGGCGGCTGCGAGCCAAGGAGGAGGCCGTTCAACTCAAGGAAAGGCTCGAGGGCATGGGATTTTCTTTCGCCCAGAAGGCGGGCGAGGAAGGAAAGCTTTACGGGTCGGTTACCGCAATGGACATCGCAGAGGAACTGGAGAAAAAAGGCTTTGTAGTGGATCGTCGCAAGATCCTCCTCGACAAGCCCATCAAGTCGGTCGGTGATTATAAGGTCCCGGTCCGCATCTATCCCGGGGTGACCGGCATGCTGCAGCTTTCGGTGGTTCCTGAGGAAAAGACCTCTGCAGAGTAACCCTGCGTTGAACGCGCGATCGGTGAGTTGGATCCCATGGCCGTGAGCAAAAAGGAAAGAGCGCCGGTCAGCTTGAAGGTGCCTCCGCACAATCTGGAGGCCGAGCAGGCGGTCCTCGGCGGTATCCTGATCAACAACGACGCAATGAATCTGGTCGTGGACATCCTTTCACCGGATGATTTTTACCGGGAGGCGCATGCGGCCGTCTTCGAAGGGATGTGCGGGCTTTATGACAGCGGCGAACCGATCGACCTGATCACCCTGTCGCAGATCCTTACTCGGAAGAATTGTCTCGAACGAATTGGCGGCGCCCGGTATCTGGCCGATCTCGTCGAGGCCGTTTCGACGTCGGCGGGAATCGTGCACCATGCCGAGATCATCAAGGGACTGTCGGTCAGGCGTAAGCTGATCGGGCACTGCTCCACCATTTCAGAGTCTTGTTTCCAGGATTGGGAGCGGGTCGAGGACCTGCTCGACCTGGCCGAGCAGTCCGTCTACGACATCGCTGAGTCCCAGGTCAAAGAAGGGTTTCATCCGCTCAACGACGTGATCAAGGACAGCTTCAAGCGCCTCGAAGCTGTTGCACAGCAGCCCGGCCATGTGACTGGCACCCCCACCGGCTTTACGGATTTCGATCGCCTGACCGCTGGTCTTCAGCCGTCCGACCTGATCATCGTTGCCGGCCGCCCCAGTATGGGCAAGACGGCCCTCGCGCTCAACATCGGTTACAACGCCGCAAAAGAGACCGGCAAAGGCGTGGCCATCTTCTCCCTTGAAATGTCCCGGTCGCAGCTGGGGATCAGGCTGCTCGGGTTCGATGCGGGCATCGACGCCGCCAGGCTCCGTACAGGTTTTCTAAAGGATGAGGAGTGGGGCAAGCTTACGCATGCCGCCAGCAGCCTGTGCGAGATGCCGATCTTCATCGATGACAGTATGGCTGCCGGCGTCCTGGAGATGAAGGCGAAGTGCCGCCGGCTCAAGAAACATCAGGACCTGGGCCTGGTCATCGTCGATTATCTGCAGCTCGTGCAGGGGCGGCGAAGCGCCGAGTCGCGTCAGATGGAGATCAGCGAAATCTCCCGGGCGCTCAAGGGGCTTGCAAAAGATCTGAATGTGCCGGTGATGGCCCTTTCCCAGTTGAACCGGAAGGTGGAGGACCGGCCGAACAAACGTCCGCAGTTGGCTGATTTGAGGGAGAGCGGGGCCATTGAACAGGACGCCGATGTGATCGTTTTCATCTATCGTGACGAGATGTACAACCCGAATTCCGAAGAGAACCGGAACGTGGCCGAGATCATCCTGGCCAAACAGCGGAACGGTCCGACCGGCTTCTTCAAGTTGACATTCCTGAAAGAGTTGACCCGCTTCGAAAACTACGCTGGAGAAGACCTCCCGATACAGTGAGCGGCGGATTGTTTCTTCCCGGTGATTCTTCAGCGGCCGTCCGAAGGAGGGCCTTGAAGACAACGACGCGACCATCCCGCCAAAGCCAGTCTTCCTTTACTGAAAGAGTTCAGATCAGGGTGAAGCGGATGTCGTGCATGCCTGACCGATTTTCCGACAGTTCACGCTTCATATGTTCCTCTGTGGACAGCAAAATTTTCTCTGTGCAAGGGCCCTTTGCTTCAAGGCGTTTCCAGCGGATCTGGATTCGAAAGGCCGGGGCGCGAACGGCCGTTTTCGGATGGAGGCTCCTATCGATCCCATACATGGCAAGACAAGCGGCTTGAAGGCCGGTCAGCAGCGGCGGCTTCAAACCCTCTATCGCAGGAGGGTGCCGCCGGCTGAGTTGATATCGCGTGAACTGGTCCGCGAGATGGCGTCGCTTTCACGGGAGCTGAACCGGCAGGTCGCCCTGCTGCTTACCCGGAAAGGGGAGGTGTCCCATGTGGTGGTGGGGGACCACAGCCATGTCTGGATCCCGGAACTATCCGGTTACCGCGAAGGTTCGGGGCGTCTGTGCGGGCTTCGCTGCATCCATACGCACCTGGAGAAGGAGCCGCTTTCCGAGGAGGATCTCTCCGATCTTGTGCTGCTTGCGCTGGATGCCATGGCCTGTGTGGAAGTGGACGAGCGGGGGATTGCCGGAGCGATCACCTATGCACATATTCTTCCACATCCTGTGAACGGGCAGGGATGGAGGACGGAAAAGCTCCCGGACATCGGGCAGCTGAGGGTCGACTTCGTGGCGATGATTCAATCCCTCGAAGGCGAACTCGTCAGAGAGCAAAGAGGCCATGCCCTGGACCAGAGGGAAAAGGCCTTGCTGGTAGGGGTGACGACCGGACCTCGCTGGAAGGCCGAAAGCCATCTCGATGAACTGGAAGAACTGGCCAGGTCGGACGGCCTCGATGTCGTCGCGAAGGTGGTGCAGCGCCTGCGGGAGGCTGATGCGCGTTTTCTGATCCGCAAGGGGAAGCTGGGGGAACTGGTGCTCCAGTGTCTACAGACCGGAGCCGGACTGATCATCTTCGACCAGGAATTGAGCCCCGCCCAGGTGGATCATCTGACAAAATACACCGACCTCAAGATCATCGACCGCAGTCAGCTCATTCTGGACATCTTCGCGCGACGTGCCGTGACGCGTGAGGGCAAGATCCAGGTGGAGCTGGCGCAGCTCAAATACCTGCTGCCGCGTTTGGCGGCGAAGAACACCGCGATGTCGCGCCTCACGGGCGGGATCGGAGGCCGTGGGCCGGGCGAGACCAAGCTCGAGATCAATCGTCGCCGGGTCAGAGACCGGATCGCCGCGTTGAACCGGGAATTGAGCGCAATCAAGGTGCAGCGCGCCGGTCGAAGGCGCTTGAGGAATGCGAGGCGTCTGCCGGTGATCTCCATCGTGGGGTACACCAATGCGGGGAAGTCCACTCTTCTGAATGCCCTGACGCACAGCGCGGTTGGTGCGCGCAACCGCCTCTTCGAGACGCTGGACCCCAGCAGCCGCAGGCTGCGCTTCCCGGAGGAACGCGAGGCGATCATCACCGATACGGTCGGGTTCATCCGCGATCTTCCGCAGAGTCTGATGGAGGCGTTCGCGGCGACGCTCGAGGAGCTTCAGGATGCGGATCTGCTGCTGCACGTGATGGATATCACCCATCCGCAGCTCGAGGAGCAGGCGGTTACCGTGGAGCGTATTCTGGCGGATTTGGCGCTGCAGGAGGTGCCGGTTCTCAAGCTGTTGAACAAGGCCGATCTCCTGGAGGCGCAGGAGGCGGAGGACCTGGCCGAAAAAATGGGAGGGTGCACCGTGTCGGCGCTTCATCCTCCCACTCTAGTCAAGGTTGTCGAAATGATCGAGAAACTTATATGGCCTGACACCCCCACCCGGAAGTCTTGAACTTATTATCCGCCTTCGTCAGGATGAAGGCTTCGCACCGAGGCAAGGTCTCAATGAAGCGCAGCCCCTGGGCGGGCTCCATGACAAAGACGGCGGTGGACAGGGCATCGGCATCCATCGTCGTGGCGGCGCACACCGATACGCTGCTGCTTTGGAGCGGCGAGTGGCCGTTCTTCGGGTTGACGATGTGGTGAAACATCTTTTCATGGTCATAGTAGACCTCGTAGTTTCCCGAGGTGGCTATGGCGCCGTCGCCAAGTCGGATGACATCAGGGTAGCGCTTCTGTTTCTGCGGGTCCTGAATGGCGATGGACCACGGTTTGTGGTGTTCTTTGGCGCCGCAGGTCCTGATGTCTCCCCCGGCATTGATGAGGTGGTTGCGGATGCCGAGCCGGGTGAGAACTTCCGATGCCCGGTCGACGATGTAGCCTTTCGCGATCCCGTCCAGCGTGATGCCCATGCCGGGTTCGGCAAAGCGCAAGGTGCGTCCTGAAAAGAGGATCTTGTCGGCGCCGATGTAAGGCAGGACCTTTTCCAGGTTGGGTTCGAGGGTCTGAGCCTGGCCCGACATGTCGAAAGAGGCCTGGAAAAGATCGACGATCGGCTTGACGGTGATGTCGAAGCAGCCGTTGCTGAGGCGGTAATACCGTAGAGAGCGTTCAATGACGTCGGCAAGTTCGGGGGGCACATCGCGCAGGGTTCCTTCGGTATTGAGGTGCGATACGGCTGTGGCGCCGTCGAAGCGGCTCAGCTCACGGCTCAGCCGGTCAACCTCGTCGAAAGCGCGGCCCATGGCTTCCTGGGCCTCGTCCCTGGAAGGATGGATGAGGGTCATCGAAACGAAGGTGCCCATGGCGACGCGCGTCATGGAGACCTTATGTTCGTCACGATTGAAACGGACCGCCTCGGCTTGGGTGGCAAGGACAGGCACCGCAGCCGCCCCAAGCCCCAGCATGCCTGAGAGCTTCAGGAACGTACGCCGGTCGACGCCCTTCTGAAGGGCGGACAGATTGGTCGTCTTCATATAGCTTCCTCCCAGCACCTTTTCAGGATTTCTTTTCCACGCAAAACTCACAGGGAAGACCTATACCAAAAAGCGATCCAATGCAACCGAAAACCGCAGGATCCAACAGAAAGAAAAATCCTGTCCAAAGCGCTCATGCGGCGGGGGGCTCGGTCTCCGATCGCTCATGGTTTCGGGCGAAAATCGCCTGTGCCTGGAGGATATCCTTCCGGATCTGCTCAGCGAGGGCGGCCACGGATTCGAACTTCCGCTCCTGGCGGATGCGCGCGATGAAACGGACCCGGATCGTCTTGCCGACCAGGTTTTCGTTGAAATCGAGGATGTGGGTTTCAATGGAAAAGGCGTTGTTTTCGAAGGTGGGATTGTACCCGATGTTGGTTACGCCTTGATAGCTCCCGCTGTCTGTGAGCACCTGCACGGCGTAGACGCCGCGCTGCGGCACGAGTTCGTCGACCACGTTCAGGTTTGCGGTGGGGAATCCCAGCAGGCGTCCACCTCTGTTCATGCCAGTCTTTACGATGCCGGTGATCTGGTAATTCCTCCCGAGAAGTTTCTTCGCCTCATCCAGTTGACCGGCCTGCACCAATTGCCGGATCGCGGTGCTCGAAACCAGGGTTGAATCGATCCGGATCGGATCCATCACGTGGACTTTGAACCCGAATTTTCGACCGGCAGCCTTCAGGGATGCCGTATTCCCTTCCCGGTTGCGCCCGAAGGCGTAATCGTACCCGACGACCAATTCCCGGATGCCGATCTTTCTCACCAGGATGTTCTGGATGAAGTCCGCCGCGGAAAGGGACGCAAATTCCCGGGTGAAGCGGAGGCAGAGGATCACGTCGATGCCTGCGACCTCGATCAATTGAAGCTTCTGCTCTGTGGGCGTGATCAACGGGGGTGCATTTTGCGGTTTCATGACCTTGATGGGATGCGGGTCGAATGTGAGAACGACCGACTGCCCATCGATCTCTCGGGCGCGGCTCTTGACCGCGTCGAAAAGGGCGAGATGCCCCCTGTGGACGCCGTCGAAGTTGCCGATGGTCAGCACAGGGTTGACGAGGGGGTTTTCCAATTGGTCCAGACTGTACAGGGTGGTCATGGCTGTTCCTTGGTTCCTGAAATGCAAAGCCGGCGCCAATCCTCGCGAATTGCCCAGCCGGCCTGTCAGAGCCGCATAAATGTGTTGACAACGTTTAGGCGGAACTATAGTATCAAGGATCTAAATTTTCAACCCCATTCTTGCGTGCCGAAGTGGCGGAATTGGTAGACGCGCTAGGTTCAGGGTCTAGTAGGCGGACGCCTGTGCGAGTTCGAGTCTCGCCTTCGGCACCACCAGCCATAAAAAAAGCGCAATCTGTCACAGATTGCGCTTTTTTTATGGCTGGTTGGAAACCGCCTTCAAAGCTAAAGAAATTCCGATTCTTTTGACTGAAAGGCCTTCCTGACCAGATATCCTTTCGGAGTTGTTCTGCGGGTTCGGCATAGGGGTCAAGCACCAGCCGGTCCACTTCCCGCGAGGGGATCTGTACATGTTTAGACCAGCACCCACCGATATTCTGAGCCGATGGGTGCTGGAGCAGGATCACCTTGCGGGGCCTTTCTTGAACCGTGAAGCGCCCTTCCTGCGCACCGCCAGGGCGCCCAGGCCGCCAGCCAAAAGCGCAAAGACCGTCAGGCCCAAATGGGACATCGTAGGCACCGGAAGCGGAGCGGGGGGGCCGTTTGGATCGGTGACCTTCTTCCTGTTTCCGAAAAGAATATCTGCACTATTCTCCACGATAGAGATTGTCTGACAAACGGAGGTTGACGTTTCCCAATCGTCGGGAACAAATTCCTGGATGGAGTAGGTCCCAGGGGAAAGATCTTCGAAGAGGGCGACGCCGTAGTCATCGGTCGACAGCTGCGCCAAGGGGTCACCTTCACACGAATCCCCTTTATAAAGGGTGATAGGCCATTGTTCGATAACGGCCTCATCATTCTGTTTCACGCCGTCCAGATTATCGTCGTAAAACTTCAGGGCTGTGATGCTGCGCAGTTCGCGGTTGCCGAAAGAGATGCTTACCGTCTGATTTTCAGGTTCTTCCGGGATAATGACGTCTTTGCAGGTGCCGTTGGTGGCCTCCCATCCACTCTGGAGCACCTCCTGGACGGAATAGGTTCCCGGTTCGAGGTTTATGAAGGCGACTGTGCCATTGAGGCCGGTCTCGGCTTCCTGCAGAGAGGGTTCAGGTGCGCAGCCAGAGCCGCCGTACAACTTCATGGTCCATCCGGGCAGATCTTGTTCTTCGTCGCCCTGGATCCCATCGCCGTCCAAATCATAAAACTTCAACACCTCGATGCGGCCTTTCACTTCACCAACGCTGATCCGGTTACCGAATTCAACCTGGACGGAGTCCCCTGGGCCCAACGTTACGTCACGACAAGTTCCGTTGACGGCAACCCACCCTTCATCGGGTGGGATGATTTCTTTGATGGAATATTCGCCTGGTGAGAGGTCCGAAAAAGTGGCGACACCCTCCATGTCAGTTGTCATGATTGTTGTTGTCGCGTTCTGATCATTACAGCCGTGCCCTTCGTAAAGTTGCATGTCCCAATCTGGGATGACAAATTCATCTGTATCCCTCACCCCATTTGCATCCTCATCCAAGTATTTCAAGGCTGTGATGGTGGCAGGCTGGTAATTGCCGAACCGGACGGTGGCGTCTTGTTCTGACTGGAGGGTGATGTTCTGGCAGACGCTGGTGGAAGCGGCCCATCCGGACTGCAGGGTTTCCTTGACGGAGTACTCGCCTGGGGTGAGGTTGTCAAAGAGGGCGTTGCCGTTGGTGTCGGTATTGGCGGGGGATCCGATCTCCTCGCCGCTCTGGCAGTCGGAGCCGGAGTAGAGGGTCATTTCCCAGCCGGAAAGGGGATCCTCGTCGGTGCCCTGGATCTTGTCCTGATCGATGTCTTCGAACTTGAATGCGGTGACGGAACCAGGGAGTTGATAGTTGCCGAACTGGACGGTGGCGTCTTGTTCTGACTGGAGGGTGATGTTCTGGCAGA